>DATNBS010000170.1:0-3071 GCA_035571895.1 Arthrobacter sp.
AGGATCGCGGCCGACCGGGACGGCCGGCTGCGCGGCCTGGAGGTCGACCTGCTGGCCGACATGGGCGCCTACCTGATGCTGGTGACGCCGGGCGTGCCGCTGCTCGGGGCGTTCATGTACCCCGCCATCTACAAGATGGACGCGTACTCGTTCAAGTGCACCGGTGTCTTCACCACGAAGATGCCGACCGATGCCTACCGCGGCGCGGGCCGTCCGGAGGCGACCTTCGCCATCGAGCGGATCATGGACGAGCTCGCCACCGAGCTCGGCATGGACCCGCTGGAGCTCAGGGAGCGGAACTGGATCAAGCACGAGGAGTTCCCGTACACCACGATCGCCACGCTGGTCTACGACAGCGGGAACTACGAGGCCGCCACGGCCCGGGCCACGGAGCTCTTCGGCTACGACGAGCTGCGCGCCGAGCAGAAGGCCCGGCGGGAGTCCGGTGACCCGGTCCAGCTGGGCATCGGGATCTCCACCTTCACCGAGATGTGCGGGCTCGCGCCCTCCCGCGTCGTCGGCTCGCTGAGATACGGGGTCGGCGGCTGGGAAAACGCCACGGTGCGGGTGCTGGCCACCGGCAAGATCGAGGTGGTGACCGGGTCCAGCGCCCATGGGCAGGGCCACGAGACCGCCTGGAGCCAGATCGTGGCGGACAAGCTGGGCGTGCCGTTCGAGGACATCCGGGTGCTGCACGGTGACA
Source organism: Arthrobacter sp. (assembly GCA_035571895.1). Taxonomy (GTDB): domain Bacteria; phylum Actinomycetota; class Actinomycetes; order Actinomycetales; family Micrococcaceae; genus Arthrobacter_H. The sequence goes on from DATNBS010000170.1 coordinate 704, forward strand.
CCCAGGTCTCGGCCAAGGGCATGGACACCTACGGCTCCCGGTCGCTGACCGTCGGCGGCATCGCCCTCGTCGGGGCCTGCGACAAGGTGATCGCCAAAGCCAAGAAGGTGGCGGCCCACCTGCTGGAGGCCAGCGAGAACGACATGGAGTTCACGGCCGGCCGGCTCCATGTGCGCGGGGACCCGGGGCAGGGCCACAGCATCCAGGAGATCGCCCTCGCCACGTTCACCGCGCACAACTTCCCCGACGGGACGGAGCCCTCGCTCGACTCCGAGCACACCTACGACCCGGAGAACTTCTCCTTCCCCCACGGCACCCACCTGTGCGCGACCGAGGTGGACACCGAGACGGGCCGGGTCACCATCCGCTCGTACGTGGCCGTCGACGACGTGGGCAAGGTCGTGAACCCGCTCATCGTCGAGGGCCAGGTGCACGGCGGCATCGTCCAGGGCATCGCGCAGGCGCTGTACGAGGAGGCCGTCTACGACGACGACGGCAACCTGCTGACCACCACCCTGGCCGACTACCTGGTTCCCTCCGCCGCCGACATGCCGCATCTCACCACCGACCGGACCGAGACGCCGGCCACCACCAACCCGCTCGGAGTCAAGGGCGTCGGTGAGGCCGGCACGATCGCGTCCACGCCGGCGGTGGTGAACGCCATCGTCGACGCGCTGCGGCCGATGGGCATCGACGACGTCGAGATGCCGTGCACGCCCGAACGGGTCTGGCGGGCCATCCAGTCCGCGCGCGATACCGGCGCTGGGCAGAACGGAGGCGGGCAATGATCCCGGCGAAGTTCGACTACACCAAGCCCGGCTCGCTCGACGAGGCGGTCGGTGCCCTGGCCGGCGGCGGCGAGGACGCCAAGGTGATCGCCGGCGGGCAGAGCCTGCTGCCGCTGCTGCGGCTGCGGCTGTCGTTCCCCGACCTGCTCGTGGACGTGGGCGGGCTCGGGGAACTGCGCGGCGTCCGCGACGAGGGCGAGACGCTGTGGATCGGCGCGCTCACCACGATCGACGAGGCGCAGCGTGACCCGGTCCTCGCCCAGCACTGCGGGCTGCTCGCCCAGACGGCGGAGCTGATCGCCGACCCGGCCGTCCGCCACCGCGGCACGATCGGCGGGGCCCTGGCCCACGCCGACCCGGCCGGGGACCTGCCGGCGGTGGCGACGGCGCTGGACGCCACGATGATCGCCCGCGGCCCCGGCGGGGAGAGGGCGATCGGCGCGGGCGAGTTCTTCCTGGACTACCTGACCACGGCGCTGGCACCGGGTGAGATCCTTACCGGGATCCGGGTACCCAAGCTGGGCCCGGGGTGGGGATATCGTTATGAGAAGTTCCATCTCACCGCTCAGGCGTGGGCGATCGTTGGCGTGGCCGCTCTGGCCCGCCGTGCGGACGGGCACGTCGCTGAGGCCAGGATCGGGCTCACCAACATGGGCCTGGTCCCGGTCCGGGCGCAGGCCGCGGAACAGGCCGTGGCCGGCGCGGAGGCCAGCCCGCAAGCCCTGCGGGCAGCCGCCGAACGGGCGGATGAGGGAACGCAACCGCCGTCGGACCTGCACGGCGGGTCCGACTACCGGCGTCACCTGGCGCGGGTACTGACCGCCAGGGCATTGGCGGTGGCATCAGGAGTCTGACTATGGAGCTGGAGCACTCGTTCACTATCCCGGTCCCCCCGGAGCGCGCGTGGCAGGTGCTCCTCGACGTCGAGAAGGTGGCGCCCTGCATGCCGGGCGCCACCGTCGACTCGGTTGACGATGACGTGGTGACCGGCCGGGTCAAGGTCAAGGTGGGCCCGGTCGCGCTCACCTACGCCGGCAAGGCGCGGTTCACCGAGCGAGACGAGCAGGCCAAGTCCATCACGCTGGAGGCGTCGGGCAAGGAGACGCGCGGCGCCGGCACGGCCTCGGCCACGGTTCACTCATCGCTGGTCGACGAGGGCGGCGGCCAGACCCGGGTGACCGTGCACACGTCGATGAACGTGACCGGCCGCCCCGCCCAGTTCGGCCGCGGCGTGATGGCCGACGTGGGTGGCAGGATCATCGAGAAGTTCGCGACGAACCTGGCCGCCCAGCTGGCCGCCGGCGGCCAGGAGGAGGCGGCCGGGGCCGGGCCCGGCGACCTGGCCGCGGCCGCGGCACCCGGCGACCTGGCCGGGACGGCGGTGACGGGCGACGGGGCGCAGCAGGCCCCGGTCGAGGACCTCCAGCTCCCGGTGCGTACGTTCAACAGCCTGCGGCGCGAAGGCATCCATACGGTCGGCGACCTGGCCGCCCGCAACGAGGCGGACCTGCTCGCGATCAACAACCTGGGCCGGCAATCGGTCAGCGAGATAAAGCAGAAGCTGGCCGAGCGGGGCCTGG
>DATNBS010000171.1:0-9965 GCA_035571895.1 Arthrobacter sp.
TCCAGCGCCACCAGGATGCCCAGTACCTTCGCGGACAGGTCCACCTTATTGATGCCCAGTATGCCCACCAGCAGCCACCCGGCCAGCGAGCAGACCCACCAGGGGATCTCGATCCCGGCCAGGTTCGCCAGGAAGGACGAGAGGGCGAACCCGAAGAGGCCGTTGATCCCGATCTGCATGGCGTTGTAGGCCATCAGCGCCACCCAGGCGGAGCCGACACCGGCGGGCTTGCCCAGCCCGCGGGAGATGTAGGCGTAGAAGGCTCCGGCGTTGTGGACGTGGCGGCTCATGGCCAGGTAGCCGACCGCGAAGAGGACCAACACGGCGCCCAGGACCACGAAGGACAGCGGGATGCCCAGCAGGCCGCTGACCGCGTAGTTGCTGGTGACCCCGCCGGCGACGACGGTCAGCGGCGCGGATGCGGCAATGATCATGAAGACCAGCGCGGGGATGCCCAACCGGCGCTGGCCGAGGGACCCCTGCGTCGCGGCAGCGGGCCGGACTTCCTGGGGGACGCTGTGGGTTGCCATGGTTCCTCCTGTTGACGGGTGCCCGGTCATGACGGATCCGGCACTGGCTTAAACTGTGCCCCGCGCCACAGCTGGCGCGTTTGGCTTTGCGTGTCGCCCCCTTGTCCGCGGGCGCAGGGCCGTGGCCGGGTACCGTGGATCCGTGAACCACGGAGCCAGCCGCACCATCCAAGTCAGTGCCGTCGTCCTGCGCAATGCCGCCGGGGAGGTGTTGACCGTGCGCAAGGCCGGGACGGACCGGTTCATGTTTCCCGGGGGCAAGCCCGAGCCGGGCGAATCGGCGGCAGCGGCCGCGCTGCGCGAATGCGTCGAGGAGATCGGGGCCGAGCTCGATCCCGCGGGCCTGGCGGACCTGGGCGTCTTCCACTGCGGGGCGGCCAACGAACCCGGCCACGACCTCGTGGCGACGGTCTTCGAGCATCCGGCACGCCTTGAGCCGGCTCCCGGAGCGGAGATCGACGCCGTGCGATGGCAGGACCCGGCGGCACGCCCGCTGCCGGCCGACCTGGCGCCGCTGCTGGCCGACCACGTGCTGCCGGTGCTCGCCGCCCGGGCCCCGCGGACGCCGCACAACGTCGTGGTCTTCACCGGCTCCAAGACCGGTGACGGGGAGGTCTACCAGCAGGCTGCCGCACGACTCGGGGCGGGCCTGGCCCGGCGCGGGGTCGGGGTCGTCTACGGCGGCGGGCACGTGGGCCTCATGGGCCAGGTGGCCGATGCGGCCCTCGAGACAGGCGGCACGGTCTCGGGCGTCATCACGCAGGCGCTGGTCGACGGCGAGACGGCCCACCGGGGGCTGTCGCGGCTGGAGATCGTCACGACAATGCACGAGCGCAAGGAACGCATGGCCGCACTCGGGGACGCGTTCGTGGCCCTGCCCGGAGGCGCCGGGACGCTGGAGGAGTTCTTCGAGGCCTGGACGTGGCAGCACCTGGGCATCCACGCCAAGCCGGTCGCCTTGTTCAACGTCGACGGCTTCTGGGACCCGCTGATGGCCATGATCGACCAGATGGTCGAGCGCGGGTTCCTCGCCTCCACCTACCGGGACGCGCTGATCATCAGCAGCGACCCCGACGACCTGCTCGAGCAGATGGCCTCGTGGACGGCCCCGGAACGGAAGTGGAAGAAGTAGACACTGCCCCTCCCCGGCGTCGATTCCGTCAGTCAGGCCGCCGACCGTGCCGCACTCGGGGCGTACCCGAACTCGGCCCGGAAGACCCGGCTGAAATGCGCGGCGTCGGGCAGGCCGCTACGCGCCCCGATGATGCCGACCGGCAGGTGCGCCAGCAGAGGGTCGAGTAGTTCGCGGTGCGCGTGCTCCAGGCGCCGGTGCCGGATCCAGGCGGCCACGGTCGTCCCCGTGGGCTCGAACAGCTTGTGCAGCGTCCGGGCGGACATGAAGTGGGCGGCGGCGATGCTGCCCGGCCCGAGGGACGGATCGGCGAGGTGGCGGTCGATGTGGTCCTTGATCCGGCCCAGCTGCAGGGCCTGCTCGAAGCCGACGCTGCGCGGGCCGCTGGAGACCTCGGCGGCCAGAACGGTGGCCAGCAGGTCCACGGCGTTGCGGGCCAACCGGTAGCCGATGCCCTCGCCCACGGTGGGCAGGACATCGCCGATGCGGGCAATGCAGGGAACCACCGCCCGGGCGACCGGGTCGTCGGCCCCGAGCCGCTGGGCCGTGAGCACCGAGAGGTCCAGGTCGTCGAGGCCGAGCAGGCGCTTGGGGAACATGAGCACGAGCGTGGAGAAGTCCTCGTGGAAGCTCAGCGTGTAGGGCCGCTGCGTATCGTAGATCGCCAGATCACCGGGCGCGAGGACGGCCTCGCGCCCGTCCTGGACGAGGATGCCGCGTCCGGTCAGCTGCAGGCTGACCTTGTAGTATCCGGGCTCCTCCCCGCGGATCAGTGCCGGGGTCCGACGAACGCGGTGCGCCATGGCGTCGACCTCGACGACGGCGAGGTCGTGCAGCTCATGGCCCGAGACCTGGCCAGCAAAGGGCCCGGGACCGACCGGGTCCGCCTCCAGGGGTACGAAGGACTCCGACACGATCTCCCGCCAGCGCGCGAAGTCCTCCGCACGCCGGGTCTCCGGGTGTGGTGGGGCGACCGTCATGATGCTCCTGGGTTGTTCGGTGATGGGTGTCACATTGCTGTCAAGATACGCCTGCCGGGCCCAAATGTCACTATTTTCTCCGACTGTCGAAAAACGGATCAGGTGGCCAGCAGGGACAACTGGGCGTCGAGCTGGCGCCGCAGCTGGGCAGGGGCGGCGTTGGCGGGATCCAGCGTGGCGGTCACCTGCGCCCCGAGCAGGTAGGTGAGCAGCGCCTCGACAACCGCGGGGACCGCGAGGTCCTCCCGCACCTCGCCGGCCCGCCGGGCATCCTGGAGCCAGCCGGTCATCCAGCCGCGCCACACCGCCATGGACCGGTCGTTCAACCCGGCCTTGACCGGATCATGGATGGCCACGTGCCAGAAGGGCAGCACGATGCGCGCCTCGTCGATCCGGGTGGCGTCCAGCGGCAGCACCTCGCAGCAGAAGGCCCGCAACGCGGCCAGTCCCTCCAGCCCGTGGACCCCGGCGCTGACCCGCTCGTTCGTCCGGGCGAACACGTACTCGAAGGTGGCCTGGACCAGCTCGCCCTTCGTGGGGAAGTACGGCTTCAGCGCACCATTGGCGAACCCGGCCTCCTCGGCGATCTCCCGCATGGTGGCCCGTTCCAGGCCAAGCCGGGCAATGATCCGCCACGTCGCCTCGACCAGCTCGATCCGCCGTCGGTCGTGGTCGACGATCTTGGGCACGCGGGGTCCACCTTCCACTCGCCCCCGCCGCCCGGGGGTCTTGCCACCAGCCTATGCGACCCGTATTCTCTACAGTCATAGAAAAAAGAAGTGATCCGCACCACGTTCGGCCGCGGGACTTCCCCAGTGAAAGGCACCAGCATGAGCCCCTCCTGCCACGACACCCCGGCCTCCACCACCACGATCACCCCGGTGGGTGCCCACAGCCTCCCGACGCCCGAGGAGATCACCACGGTGGTCTCGACGCTGCGCGAGGCGGCCTACTTCCCCGATTCCTCACGCATCGCCTACCTCGGCCTTGTCGACCCGCCCCGCGACCTGGCTGAGGACACCGATGTCGACCGCGTCTTCCGCGTCTTCACCCTCGACACCGCCGGCGGCCCGGCGCGTGACCTCACGGTCAGCGCCACCGCCGGCACGGTCCTCGCATCCGCGGAGCTGGACACGGCCGAAACCGGCGAGCTGCCGGTGCTGGAGGAGGAGTTCGAGGTCGTGGAGCAGATCCTGGCGACCCACCCCGAATGGCTGGCCGCCCTCGAGAAGCGCGGGCTCGACGTGGCGAAGGTCCGCGTCGCCCCACTCTCGGCTGGCGTGTTCGAATACCCCGAGGAGAAGGGCCGGCGCATCCTGCGCGGCCTGGCCTTCGTCCAAGACCACCCGGAGGACTCGGCCTGGGCGCACCCGGTCGACGGCCTCGTCGCCTACGTGGACGTCGCGAACAAGACGGTCGACCAGGTCCTGGACCTCGGCGTCGTGCCCGTCCCCGCCGAACACGGCAACTACACCGACCCGGAGCTGACCGGGCCGCTGCGCACCACGCAGAAGCCCATCGAGATCACCCAGCCCGAGGGCCCGAGCTTCACCGTCACCGGTGGCAACCACGTCGAATGGGAGAAGTGGAGCCTGGACATCGGCTTCGACGTGCGCGAGGGCCTGGTCCTGCACAACATCGGCTTCGCCGACGGCGACCGCACCCGGCGCATCCTCAACCGCGCGTCCATCGCCGAGATGGTCGTGCCCTACGGCGACCCGTCGCCGGTGCGCAGCTGGCAGAACTACTTCGACACCGGCGAATACCTGGTCGGCCAGTTCGCCAACTCGCTGGAGCTCGGATGCGACTGCCTGGGCGAGATCCACTACATCTCCCCCACCGTCGCCGACGCGCTGGGCAACCCGCGCACCATCGCCAACGGCATCTGCATGCACGAGGAGGACGCCTCCATCCTGGCCAAGCACTCGGACCTGTGGAGCGGCATCAACTACACGCGCCGCAACCGCCGCCTGGTCATCTCCTTCTTCACCACCGTCGGCAACTACGACTACGGCTTCTACTGGTACCTCTACCTCGACGGCACCATCGAGTTCGAGGCCAAGGCCACCGGCGTCGTGTTCACCAGCGCCCACCCCGGCGGGGACTACCCCTACGCCTCCGAGATGGCGCCCGGCCTCGGGGCCCCGTTCCACCAGCACCTGTTCAGCGCGCGCCTGGACTTCGCCCTCGATGGCGGACCGAGCCGGGTCGCCGAGGAGGACGCGGTCCGCGTGCCCACCAGCGCCGAGAACCCGCGCGGCAACGCCTTCACCCGCCGCCGCACCGTCCTGGCCTCCGAAGCAGGGGCCGCCCGCGACGCCAAGCCGGAGGTTGCCCGCACCTGGATCGTGCAGAACCCGCAGGCCACCAACCGCCTCGGCGAACCGGTCGGCTACAAGCTGCACCCGCAGGGCCAACCGACCCTGCTGGCGGACGAGGACTCCTCGATCCACCGCCGGGCGACCTTCGCCTCCAAGGCCCTGTGGGTGACCCGGCACGACGAGTCCCAGCGCTACCCGACCGGCGACTTCGTCAACCAGCACCCCGGTGGGGCCGGCATCCCCGCCTGGATCGGGGCCGACCGGGACCTCGACGGCCAGGACGTCGTCGTGTGGCACACCTTCGGGCTGACGCACTTCCCGCGCACCGAGGACTGGCCGATCATGCCGGTGGACTCGGTCGGCTTCAAGCTGCGTCCCGAGGGCTTCTTCGACCGCTCCCCCGTCCTCGACGTCCCGGCCCCCGCGCCGGGCGCCTCCTGCCACCGGTAGCCACGATGGCCAGCCCCACGGTGCCGGCACCGGTGCTCGCCCGCCCGGTGCCGGTTCCGGCCCCGCACCGGGTGCCCGCGGCGGGGCGCTGGGCCGGTGCCGGGGCGGCCTGCCTGACCCTCGGGTCGCTGGCCCTGCACGTCGTCATGCTGGCCTCCGGGGGCCATGGCCTGGTCCTGGGCCTGCTGTTGGCCGTCATGGCGCTGGCCTGCACGGGCTGTGCCGCGCATGCGGTGCTGCGTCCGGGCTGCCGGGGATCGCTGGCCTTGGCCGGCATGTCGATCGGCATGGCCCTGGTGCACGCCGTCCTCGTCCTCGGCCTCCCGGGCGGGGCGGGCATGCATGGCATGAACGACGGCGGTGCCCACCCCTCCGGCGCCGGTGCCGGTGCAGGTGGCGCCGGGTCGATGCATGCGGACCTGATGCTCGCCGTCGTCGGGCTCGAGCTGGCAGTGGCGTGGCTGACGGGGCTCTCCATGCACCGGGTGCGGACCGCCTCCCATGGGAAGATGCCCTCATGAGCACCCGCCTGGTCCTGATCGCCGACACCCATTTGCCCAAGCGCGCCCGCGGACTGCACCCGGACCTCTGGCGGGAGCTGGAGGGGGCCGACGTCGTCTTCCACGCCGGGGACTGGGTCGAACCGGACCTGCTGGACGAGCTCGAACGCCGCTGCCGCCAGCTGGTCGGGGTCTGGGGAAACAACGACGGCGACGAGCTGCGTGCGCGCCTGCCCGAGGTTGCCCGGGTGGAGATCGAGGGGATCCGCTTCGCGATGACACACGAGACGGGGGCCGCCGCGGGCCGGGAGAAGCGCTGCACGGAGCGGTTCCCCGACACCGACGTGCTGGTTTTCGGGCACAGCCACATCCCCTGGGATACGACGGCGGGGGGCGGCTTGCGCCTGCTGAACCCGGGCTCGCCGACGGACCGGCGCCGGCAGCCGGTGTGCACCTACATGACGGCCGTGGCCGACAACGGGTTGCTGCGCGACGTCGAGGTGGTCCCGGTCGACCGGCTCACGCGCTGACGCATCGTCCGAGCGGCCGGCCGGGGGCCTACTTCCGGCGGCCGAAGAGGAAGTAGGCGCTCGGCCCGGCGAAGTTCATGAAGCTGACCGCGAACCAGAGGATCTTCGGCCCCTTCACCTGTGCCGCGGGCCGCTCCTTCAGGTCCTTCAGCGCCGCTCCCTGCAGGGCCAGCTGGGCGCTGAGGGCCACGACCCCGATCTTCCCCCCGGTACCGAGGTCCTTGAACTTCTTCTTCCCCATGGCCTTCTTCGCCATCGTCGTCCTCCCGCTCGTGGTGGTGCCACCATCGTAGGCCCCCGGGTCCGGGGAACGCAGCCATGGGCGTCGGCATCCCGCTGCCGTAGCCTGTTGCCATGTATGTAGAGATCACCAGCAACCACGAAGCCACGATCCACGACCTGGACGACCTGCGCGAGCTGCAGGTGCTGACGCGCGGCGCCACCCGCGACGAGACCGACGCGGCACTGGTCGCCGCCAATCTCGGTTCGGTCGCAGCGGATCACGCGTGGCTGGCCGTGACGGCCTTGCAGTCCGCCGGGACCGGCCGCGGCGACGCCTGGGAGAAGGAGTTCGCCGACATGATCGACTACGCCGGAACCCAGGGATGGCTGTCCGAGGACCGCCTGCTGGTCCGGGCGCACCTCACCGAGGACTGACTGACGGACCCCGTGAAGGTCCGCCGCCGGATCAGCGCAACGGGTTGAAGTGCCGCATCAGCGGCGATGCCGGCTGCCCGGTCATCTCGGCGGCCAGCATCTTACCGGTGAGCGGGCCCAGGGCGACGCCCCACATGCCGTGGCCGCCGGCCACGTGGACGCGCGATGACTTCGTGGCACCGATGAGCGGCAGGCCGTCGGCCGTGCACGGCCGGGCGCCGACCCATTCCTCCTGGCGGTCCTCCCAGTCGATGCCGGTGAACATCGGCGAGGCGGCGTTGACGATGGCCTCGATGCGGCGTGGGTCCAGAGGGGCGTCCGCAGAGCGGAACTCCATCATGCCGGCCACGCGGAAACGGTCGCCCAGCGGGGTGCAGGCGACCCGCTGGGCCGGGAAGTAGATCGGGTGCGTCGGCATGGCCTCGGGCTTGACGGTGAAGCTGTAGCCGCGGCCTGCCTGGACCACCTGGCGGACGCCGAAGCGGCGGGCCAGGCTGCCGAGCCAGGCACCGGTGGCCAGCACGACGGCGTCGGCCTCCAGCCTGCGCCCGGCGGTGCCCGTCACGGTGACCCCGCGGCCGGTGTCGGTGACGTTGGTGACGCTGAAGCCGGCCGCGACCTCCCCGCCGCGCTGGCGGACCGATTCGGCCAGGGACTCCACGAAGTCCGGCGGGTTGATGAAGCGCTGGCCGTGGATCTTCACGCCCGCGGTGACGCCCGGGCCCAGGGTCGGCTCGAGGCCACGGATCTCCTCGCCGGAGATCAGGTCGAAGTCCACCGACCCGCCGGCGTCCCGGATGCCGTCGAATTCGTGGACGAGGCCCTCGCGGTCCTGCTCGCTGGCGAAGCCGGCCAGGAAGGGGTCGGCCGGCTTGGTGTGCTCGATGACCGTGTTCGAACCCTCGGTGATCTCCGCAAAGGCATCCAGTCCGGTGGAGCCGATCTCGCTGAAGACCTTCATGGCCTCGCGCCACTTGCCCGGCGTGCAGTGGCGGGCGAACCCGGCCAGGAAGCGCAGCAGGGAAGCGTCCGTGGTCGGGGGGATGTAGAGCGGGGACCCGGGGTTGAACATGGCCTTGAGCCCGTACGTCAGCACGGATGGTTCGCTCAGCGGAAGGGTCAGGGCAGGGGTCAGCCACCCGGCGTTGCCCCACGAGGACCCCGCCGAGACGCCGGTGCGGTCGACGACGGTGACGCGGACGCCCTGCTCCTGCAGGTACCAGGCGCTCGACAGGCCGACGATGCCCGCCCCGACAATGACGACGTGTTTTGGCTGCTGCATGCCCATGGGGTCCTCCCGTGCGGTGGTTTCAAGCTCTCCCGCCAGACTGCCCGAGCGGGCGGGCAACCTCAACCCGGCAGGGGTTTTCGGCGGAACAGCCACCCTGCGCCGCTGCGCCACCGCAGAAAGGACGGCCAGCGGCGCAAATTCCGCTGGAAGTTCGGCAAGACCGGGGCGGCCGGCGCATTCATTCCCGGCCCCGTCACATCCGCGTCCCGGAACCCCTCGCCGCACACCGCGCGCCGCCATGGCACGGACCACCCTTGACGCGCCCCGCCCGGATCCCTAGGCTCGGGGACCATCTGCAGCGTGCAGATCCTGGATCAGCAGACAGGAACCACTGAGCTGGCTTCACGAAGCCGGCCAGTGACTGGACCGGCGCGAAGTCCCCCTTCGAGCAAAGGCCACGTCCATGCACGCCACCCACCGGCTTTGGGTCAAGAACCCGCTGTCCGCCTTCACCGCCAACGACCTCGACGCCTCCGGCGGCCTCGTCATCCAGGACAGCGTCATCGCCGAGGTTCTCGCAGCGGGCCAGGAGCCATCGACCCCCTGCGACGAGGTCTTCGACGCCTCGCGGCACGTCCTGCTTCCCGGGCTGGTCAACACGCACCATCACTTCTACCAAACCCTCACGCGCGCCTGGGCGCCCGTGGCCAGCACCGAGCTCTTCCCCTGGCTGGTCAACCTCTACCCGGCCTGGGCCAGGCTCGCGCCCCGGGATCTGGAACTGGCCTCGACCGTGGCCCTGGCCGAGTTGCTGCTCAGCGGCTGCACGACGGCGGCGGACCACCACTACCTGTTCCCCGGCGGACTGGAGGAGGCGATCGATGTCGAGGTCTCGGTGATGCGTTCCCTGGGCATGCGCGGCATGCTCACGCGGGGCTCCATGAGCCTGGGGGAGGACGACGGCGGATTGCCTCCCCAGCGGGTCGTGCAGGCTCCGGAGGTGATCCTGGCCGACAGCGAACGCCTCATCGGCCGGTACCACGAGCGCGGCCCCGGCGCATCGATCACCATCGGCCTGGCCCCCTGCTCGCCCTTCTCGGTGGACCGCGCGCTGATGGCCGAGACCGCCGCCCTGGCGGCCTCCCGCGATGTCCGGCTGCACACCCACCTTGCCGAGACCCTGGACGAGGAGGAGTTCTGCCTGCAGATGTTCGGCCTGCGCCCGGTCGACTACCTCGAGGACGCCGGCTGGCTGACCGACCGGACCTGGCTGGCCCACGGCATCCACTTCAGCGACGAGGAGATCACCCGGCTCGGGACGGCGGGTACCGCCGTCGCGCATTGCCCCACGTCGAACATGCGCCTGGCCTCCGGCACGGCCCGGGCGCTCGAACTGGAGGCCGCCGGCGTGCCTGTCGGCCTCGGCGTCGACGGGTCCGCCTCGAACGACGCCTCGAACATGATCCTGGAGGCCCGCCAGGCGCTGTACCTGCAGCGGCTGCGTTACGGCGCGGCGGCCGTGACGCCCGAGATGGCCCTGGGGTGGGCGACCCGCGGTTCGGCCCGCGCGCTGGGCCGGGACGACATCGGCGAGCTACGGACCGGAAAGCAGGCCGACCTGGCCCTGTTCACGG
>DATNBS010000172.1:0-3387 GCA_035571895.1 Arthrobacter sp.
GGGGGAGAACGAGGCCGCGGACTTCTCCAGGATCTTGTCGTCGATGTCGGTCACGTTGCGCACCACGTCCACGCGCAGTCCGCGGTATTCCAGCCAGCGCACCAGGATGTCGAAGGCAATCGCCGAGCGGACGTGGCCCACGTGCGGCAGGCCCTGGACGGTGGCCCCGCAGTAGTAGAGACCCACCCGTCCCGGTGTCAGGGGAACGAAGTCCCGAACCTGTGCCTGCTTGGTGTCATAGAAACGGATGCTCACCCAGCAAGATTAGCCGACGCGGGGTAGACCAGGGCGGTGGCGTAGGCGGTGATGCCGTCCCCGGCGCCCTCGTAGCCGAGCCCGTCGGAGGTGGTGGCGGTGACGGTGACCGGTGCCCCGGCGGCAGCGGTGAGCGCGGCGTCGGCCTCGGTGCGCCGGGGCCCGAACTTGGGGCGCCGGCCGACGAACTGGACGGCGACGTTGCCGATTTCCCATCCGGCATCGCGGACCAGCCGGGCCGCCTCTGCCAGCAACCTGCCCCCGGACGCACCGGCGAATTCGGGCCGGTCGGTGCCGAAGTGCGTGCCCAGGTCGCCGATGCCGGCGGCGGAGAAGAGGGCGTCGCAGGCGGCGTGGGCCACGGCATCGCCGTCGGAGTGCCCGGAGAGCCCGGCTTCGCCGGGCCAGTGGAGCCCGGCGAGCCAGAGGCCGCGGTCGGGGTCGGCGGAGACGGCGTGGACGTCGATGCCGATGCCGGTTCGTGGGAGGGTGCGGGGGGTGGACGGGCGCTCGGCCATCAGGTCTCCTGGGTCCGGGTGGCGGTGTCCTGGCGGGCCAGCATGGCCTCGGCCAGCAGCAGGTCCAGGGCGGTGGTGATTTTGAAGGCCGCGGGATCGCCGGGGACCACCAGCACGGGGTGCCCGGCACGTTCCATCAGTGCGGCGTCGTCGGTGACCGCCGCGGCAGCGGTCCGGTCCCAGCCGGCGGCCAGCTGGTGGGCGGCGGCAAGTGCGGCGGCGTCGAAGCCCTGCGGGGTCTGGATGGCGCGCAGCCCGGAGCGGTCGGGGGTGCCGGTGACGAGGGCGGCGTCGGGGATGTCCAGCGCCGCGGCAGCGGCCGGGTCCACGGCCTTGATGGTGTCGGCCACCGGCACCCCGGGGACGACGGCGGGGCTTCCGGCGGCCAGCGCAGCGGCGATGCGGGCGAACACGGCGGGCGGGGTGAGGCAACGGGCGGCGTCGTGGACCAGCACGTGGTCCACGGGACCCAAGGCGGCCAGGCCGGCGCGGACGGAGTCGTGGCGTTCGGCTCCGCCGGGCACGGTGGCCACGACGGTGCCGGTTCTCCGGGCGGCCTCGCGGCATGTGCCCTCCAGGCGGTCATCGCCCAGGGGCAGGACCACGACCAGTTCGTCGGCGACGCCGGAGTCGAGGATGCCCCGCAGGGCGTGGGCGAGCAGGGGCCGACCGGCCAGCGGAACGAGGGCCTTGGGCATGCCGTGGCCGAGCCGGGTCCCGGAGCCGGCGGCGACCACGATGACGCCGATGCGCGCGGGGGTGGGGTCGGTGGTTGTCACGGGTTCCACCCTACCGGCGGGCAGCGAAAAGGCCCGTCCACTGCGGGGTGGACGGGCCTGTTGTCGCGTTCGTGGTCCGCCTAGGAGGCGAGCACCTCGTCGAGGACGCTTTCGGCCTTCTCCTCGTCGAGCTTCTTGGCCAGGGCCAGTTCGCTGATGAGGATCTGGCGGGCCTTCGAGAGCATGCGCTTCTCGCCGGCCGATAGCCCGCGGTCGTTGTCGCGACGCCACAGGTCGCGGACGACCTCTGCCACCTTGACGACGTCGCCGGAGGCCAACTTCTCCAGGTTGGCCTTGTAACGGCGGGACCAGTTCGTCGGTTCCTCCGTCAGCTCCGCGCGCAGGACGTCAAAAACATGTTCCAGGCCCTCCTGGCCGACGACGTCCCTGACGCCGACCAGATCCACGTTCTCAGCCGGAACCTCGATTGTCAGATCTCCCTGGGCGACCTTCAGCTTGAGATACATCTTCTCTTCGCCCTTGATCGTCCGCATCTTGATCTCTTCGATCATCGCCGCACCGTGGTGAGGGTAAACAACCGTTTCGCCAACCTCAAAAACCATCTGGATAAACCCCTTTCCCGGAATCAAGTTTATCACGAATATGGCTCAATTACCGGCGCGTTGCCCGCCATCACGGGGAAGGAGGGCCATAATCTGCCCTTGCATTTCCTGGAGTGGCTGCTATCGCGCGCGACATCGGGGCGGGCCCCCGGAGACCGGTCCTGGCCGCGTGACCCGCTACGCGGAGTCATACTTTTACCCGGGAACCGATTAGGCTGGGAGCAACGCTATTTTTCTGCTCCGGCGCGGAACCCACTCGTCCGCACTGGTGCGAACAACACCAGAGAAGAACCTTGTAGAGGAGTTTGTGCCGTGATCACCGCACAGAAGTTCCGCGGCCGCCGTACCGCGACCGCTGCCGCCATCGCCCTGCTGGCGGTCGGCATGACCGGCTGCAGCGCGGTGAACGTGCAGGCCACGACCCTGCCATACTCCGCCTCCGATGGCATTGTCTTCGACGCGGGCAACATCCACATGCGCAACCTGATGCTGGTGACCAAGTCCGCCGACGAGCCGGCCCGTCTGATTGGCAGCATGGTCAACAACACCGACAAGGCCATGTCTGTGGAACTGACGGTCGATGGGAACTCAGCGACCGTGGAGGTACCGAAGAAAACTTCCGTCGAACTCGAGGACGACGCCAACAAGGTCGTCCTGCCCAGGGCCGGCGCGGAGCCAGGGTCGCACATCGAGACGACGTTCAAGGTCGGCGCCAGCAGCGTCTCCGAGTCGATGCCGGTGGTGGACGGGACGTTGGAGGCCTACCGCCCGTTCGTGCCCGGTGGCTTCGACGAAGCCACCATTGAGCATCTGAAGCCGTCCGAGCCGATCCTCAAGCCGGAGCAGTAGGCACCACCGCGAACGACGACGGCGGCCGGATCCCCTGGGGATCCGGCCGCCGTTCCGGTTCCGGACGTGCACCCGGGCATGTGCCCGATGTTGCACCGGTCCCGGGCTCAGGCTTCGAACTTGTATCCCAGACCGCGCACGGTCACCAGGTGCACCGGAGCGGCCGAATCGGGCTCGATCTTCGAACGCAGGCGCTTGACGTGCACGTCAAGCGTTTTGGTGTCCCCGACGTAGTCCGAGCCCCAGACGCGGTCGATCAACTGTCCGCGGGTGAGGACGCGGCCGGCGTTGCGCAGCAGCATCTCCAGCAGCTCGAATTCCTTGAGCGGGAACGACACCGGTTCGCCGTGCACGGTGACTGTGTGCCGCTCGACGTCCAGGCGGACCGGGCCGGCCTGGACGGTGGCGGCCACCAGTTCCTCG
>DATNBS010000173.1:0-2551 GCA_035571895.1 Arthrobacter sp.
CTGGATGATCGGCGAGAGCACCACCAGGGCGGCGAACGCCAGGGCCAGGCGCTGGACCAGGTGGGAGTGCCGGCCGCGGAACATGAGCACCAGGACCACGGCGACGGAGGCCAGCCGGGCGACGGTCTTCACCACGCCCAGCACCCAGCCGGAGCCGAGCCCGAGCGAGTCGAAGGCCCCGCTGAAGAAGTTCGTGAACAGGCCCACCGGGGCGAAGAAGACGGTGCCCGTGCCGGTGCCGAGCATGACCTTCAGCCACCCGAACCCGTAGCCGTTGGCCCAGCCGATGACGGCCATGATGCCCAGGCACAAGCCCAGCGTGTAGGCCCAGAAGAGGAAGCGGCGCGCCCAGGACGATCCCGGCCCGGCCCACAGCAGGCCGATGAACGGCAGGATGACCATGGTGATCGGCTTGATCCCGATCGACGCGGTGACCAGGACGACGCCGAGGATCCCGCGCCGGGTGGCCGCATAGTAGGTGCCGGCCACTGCGAGGCCGACCATCAGCGCGTCGTTGTGGGCGCTGGCGATGAAGCTGATGAGGAACAGCGGGTTGGAGACCGTGATCCACAGGGCCTTGGCCCCGGAGACGCCGTGCAGCTCGGCCAGTTTGGGCACGTAGACCATGCAGATGACCACCCCGGCGTAGGCCACCAGCCGGAACAGGAACACCGAGGCGTCCGGCGAGGTCCCGGCGAGCAGGTTCACGAACCGCTCGAGCATCAGGAACAGCGGCCCATAGGGTGTCTCGGACTCGGCCCAGGTGACGTCGGCGCCGAGCTGGAACCAGTTGGACAGGGTGGAGATCCCGTTCACGTACGGGTCCTGCCCGGCGGTGACCAGCCGGCCCTGGCCGATGTAGGCGAAGACGTCCCGGCTGAAGATCGGCAGGCACAGCAGCAGCGGCGCCCCCCACAACCAGCAGGCCTGCCGGACGGTGCGCATCGACCCGGTGGCCCAGCCTGCCAGTTCCTGGCCCAGGCGCAGCCACGCGCGGAACATGATCCAACAGCCCAGGGTCAGCACGACGGTGGAGGTGATGACGCCCCACTGTTCGGTGCGCAGGTCGATGAGCAGCGCGGTGCGGTTCAGCGGCGAGACGCTGGCGAGCCAGCCGATGCCGTAGGAACCGAGCAGGACCATGACCGAGCCGAGCAGGCCCTGCAGCAGGACCAGGCGGGGTGCCTGCGCCCGGGGGCGGGTCCCCGTGCCCGCCTCGACCCTGCTCATTGCCATCGGCTCGTTTCCATTGCTCATCTGGTGGCTGCCCCGCCCATCCTGCGGCCGCGGCCGTTCGGACGGCCGGGTTCGGCGGGCCGTCGACCCGCTGGAATACTCCCCGATGTTAGCATCGCGCCCCCACGGCGCCGCGGCACGACGCCGGCCTCCCGCCGATCCCCCGTTCCACCCCATAGGGTGGTTCCGGCGCGTGCTTTCGCGGCGCCGACACCATTGGCAGGAGGGGGACCACCGTGGGCAGGCATGCCTCGAGTGAGGGCAAGGACACGGGACGCCAGCCGGCGCTGCTCGGCTGGGGCGTCTTCCTCGTCGTCGTGGTGCTGGTCTGCTCCCCGATGCTCGGACTGCAGGCCCTGGCCGCGGCGGCGCTGGGGGCCACGGCGGCCGCGGTGTTCGTCGTGCTGTATTTCCTCAGCGGGGTCACCCGGTAGCCTCCGGTAGCTCCCGGGGCACCCGGTGGCCTGCGGCGGCATCCGGTAGATTTGGCGTCGTGCCTATTTCAGCTGAAAACATTGTGTGGATCGATTGCGAGATGACCGGGCTGAGCCTGGAAGCGGACGCGTTGATCGAAGTCGCCGTCCTGGTCACCGATCCGGAATTGAACATCCTGGGTGAGGGTGTCGACGTCGTCATCAAGCCCGAGGCCCAGGCGCTGGAGCAGATGAGCGACTTCGTGCGCCAGATGCACACCTCGTCCGGCCTGCTCGAGGAGCTCGACGCCGGGCTCGACCTGGATGACGCCACCGAGCAGGTCCTGGCCTACATCCGCCAGTGGGTCCCCGAGCCGGGCAAGGCCCCGTTGGCCGGGAACACGATCGGCACCGACCGCAACTTCCTGCTCCGGGACATGCCGGGGGTCATCGACCACCTGCACTACCGCGTCATCGACGTCTCCACCCTCAAGGAGCTCTCCCGCCGCTGGTACCCCCGGGTGTACATGCACGCTCCGGCCAAGGACGGCGGCCACCGCGCCCTGGCCGACATCCGGGAATCCATCCGCGAACTCGCCTATTATCGCGACGCCGTGTTCGTCCCGCAGCCCGGGCCGACCAGCGACGACGCGAAGGCTCTGGCGGCCGCGGCGGTGTCATCGTTCGCTCTGAAGGTGTGAGAGAATCGTGTGGTTGCCCGCCGTGCGGGCGCATGGTGGGTATAGCTCAGTTGGTAGAGCACCTGGTTGTGGTCCAGGGGGTCGCGGGTTCAAGTCCCGTTACTCACCCCAATCGTTTTCCGACGCCCCGCGTCGACCGTCGCCTGCCTACCGGCGCGACGCCGCGCATCGGCAACCCTGCGATGATGGATGCCGTCCCCT
>DATNBS010000174.1:0-3136 GCA_035571895.1 Arthrobacter sp.
GCCGCTCGCCGGCTCGCGGACGGTGACATCCGGTTCGAGCTGTGCATCCAGCGATACGCCGACAAGAAGTCCACCCCGATCGAGGACACCGCCGTCGAGTGGACGGAGCAGGTCTCGCCGGCCGAGCCGGTAGCGGTGCTCAGTGTCGCCCGCGGGGACCTGAGCACGCCCGAAGCGCTGGCGCAGGCCCAGATCATCGCGCAGATGGCGTTCAATCCGTGGAACACCACCGACGAGTTCCGCCCGCTCGGCAACCTGAACCGGGCCCGCAAGGCCGTCTACGACGCCAGCTCGGCGCACCGCCTCGGCTACCGGTGGGAGACGCAGCTGCCGGTGCGGAATGTCCTGATCGGCGTGGCGGTGCGCAAAACGTTCGAGGTCATCAACCGGTACGTGCCGTGGCACCGGCTTCCGGTGCGGCTGGGACTGCTCAACCTCGAAGCCTTCCGGCAGGTGCTGCGGGAGCGGAACCTGTTCGACAGCCAGCCCCGGGAGGCACCGCCCCGGGCCCGGCCGGTGCCCCCCGCGCCACCCGCCGAGCGGGCCCGGGTCACCAGGATGTTCGACGGGACCAACAACGACCTGTCCGCGCCCGCGATGGGCTCGGTGGGCACGGCGTTCGGCCGCAATCTGCGGCCGGACTACCGGCCGGACCTGTTTGACGAGCCCAACCCGGTCATCGTCAGCCAGCAGCTGCTCCACCGCGAGCACTTCCTCCCGGCCCTGTCACTGAACCTGCTCGCTGCGGCGTGGATTCAGTTCCAGGTGCACGACTGGGTGACCCACTCGCGCTACCCGCTCGGAAAGGACGACGTCCATGTTCCCCTGCCGCGGGGCATGACCTGGTCGAATACCCCGGATGGCCGGCCCGAGCACGAGATGCGGATCGCCGGGAACATCCCGTTCCCCGACGACCGGCCCAACCCGATGAGCCCGGTGTTCCCGAACGACACCACGCCCTGGTGGGATGGGTCTGAGGTGTACGGCGCTGACGCCGCCAAGAGCCGGCAGCTCCGGGACGGCCCGAAGCTGCGTCTCACGCCGGACGGGTACCTGCCCGCTGACGTCAAAGGGTTCGAGATCACCGGCTTCAACGAAAGCTGGTGGCTGGGGCTCGGCGGCCTGCACACGCTCTTCGCCCGAGAGCACAACCTGCTGTGTGACGAGCTGCGGGCCCACTACCGGGACTGGGGCGACGAGCAGGTCTACCAGACGGCGCGGCTGATCGTCTCCGCGCTGATCGCCAAGATCCATACGGTGGAGTGGACGCCGGCCATCCTGGGCACCGAGATCATCGACACGGGCCTGAAGAGCAACTGGTACGGGCCCCCGGCCAGCGACTGGCTCTACCAGCTCGGCCTGTGGCTGGTCGACAGCCATGCACGGGTCGGCATCCCGAAGACCATGCCGGACCACAGCGGGGTGCCGTACTCGCTGACGGAGGACTTCGTCACTGTCTACCGGATGCATCCGCTGCTGCCCGACGACTACCGGTTCGCCGACCACCGGACAGGCGAGGCACTCGGCAGCCGCAGCTTCGCCGACATCCAGGGCGCGAAGGCCGATGGGGAGCTGCATGGCTTCGGCCTGGAGAACACGCTCTACTCCTTCGGCCTGTCCCACCCGGGCGCAATCACCCTGCACAACTACCCGCGCTCGCTGCAGAAGTTCGAGCGCAACGGCGAGGTGATCGATCTGTCGGTGGTGGACCTGGTGCGCACCCGCCGCCGCGGCGTGCCCCGCTACAACGATTTCCGGGCCGGGCTGCACAAGCCACGGATCAGGCACTGGGAACAGCTGTGCGACAACCCGGAGTCGGTGCGGCGGATGAAGGACATCTACCGCAGCGTCGACGAGGTCGACACGATGGTGGGCCTGTTCGCGGAGACGCCCCCGGAGGGCTTCGGGTTCTCCGACACCGCCTTCCGCATCTTCATCCTGATGGCATCGCGGCGGCTGCAAAGCGACCGCTTCCTCACCGTCGACTTCCGCCCGGAGATCTACTCGCCATTCGGCATGGACTGGATCGCTAACAACGGCATGACCAGCATCATCCTGCGTCACTGCCCGGATCTCGCGGCCGTCCTGCCCCGGACGGCGAGCGCGTTCGCCCCATGGCGGCCGGTCATTGCACCGGCCGGCCGGCAAGGTAACGCGGCCGCCCAGGGCGCAGCGAGAAGGGCACAAACATGACCGATCCCATGACAAAGCTGGGCCACGCCGGGCTCGACGCCCTCACCGAACGCCCGCTGCTGACATCGATCTGGCACCGCCGCACGCACCGGATGAGCCGGGGCAGCTCAATCGAGGCGGGGTCGATGAGCTGGACATCGTCCGAGCCACGCACCCCGCTGACGGAATTGGAGGAGGCGGTGCTCATCTCGCTGACGGGATGCACCGGCCTGACCATGCCGGACCGCCCATTCGCCGATCCGCGGAACCACAAACCGATCATGGCCAAGCCGAACCTGAATATGGCCGGCCGGGCCGCGGGCAGCCCCGACAACGCCCAGGGCACCCACTTCTTCATGATCAACGACAGCGGGACCTACTTCCTGCGCAAGTTGCCTCCTCCCGAGGACGCCGCGGCGTCGGTGTTCGGCCCGGAGACCCTGCTGGCCCGGGCCGCACAGGCGAAGGTCCGCCTGCTCGACCACCGCATCGACGTACCGGGCGGGTCGGGGAACCGCAACTTCCCCGCCTACCTCGACTCCAACCGTTTCCTCTCGAACCTGCCCGGCACCACGATCTTCTTCCCAGTGGTGGACCTGTCCCGGCAGTACATCAACGGGCTGATGTATCTGCTCACGCAGCCGGACGGGTTCCGGCCTGCCATCCTCGACGACCGGAGGTTCTACCGCCCGGCGGGGGTGAAAAAGTGGATCAAATCGGGATTCCTGAACAAGAACATCAAGCTGCCACTCGGCACCCTCTGGTCGATGCGCACGCAGATCGAGGCCGACCTGCTGCTGCAGAACCTCATGCTCACCGCCGACGCCATGGGGCTGGGCGCGTGGATCCACGCCTCTCTCGCGCCGCCGGTCCTGCTCGGGGACCCGAAGTTCCGCCGCCAGTACGGCCAGATGCTCGGGTTCGACTGGAGCGTGCCCCGTTGGAAGCCGCTGGACATCCTGCG
>DATNBS010000175.1:0-10799 GCA_035571895.1 Arthrobacter sp.
CCCGTTACCGGATCAAGCAGGCGGGCATCGCCGTCGTGTTCTTCGCGGTGGGAAGCACCTTCATCCGGCATGCGGTCGGAAGCAACAAGGACTCGTCACGGCAGAGCAGTTCGGCATCCGGTCTGCTGATGTCCTCTCCCGTCGGCAGCGTGGCACTGATCATCGGGGGGCTGGTGGTGATCGGCATCGGAGGTTACTTCGTGTACCGCGGGATCTCACACAGCTTCCAGAAGATCCTCCGCCCCCAGGAGAACCAGACCATGCGCTGGATCGTGAACGGCTTCGGCACCGCCGGATACATCGCCAAGGGCCTCGTCCTGGCCGCCGTGGGCCTGCTGTTCATCGTGGCCACCATCCAGCACGACCCGCAGGACGCCACCGGGCTCGACGGCGCACTGAAGGCCGTCCGCGACCAGCCGCTGGGACCCACCGCGCTGCTCGCGATCGCTGTCGGCCTGGTCGCCTACGGCATCTTCTTGTTCCTGCGCTCCCGCTACGACCAGATGGAGTAGGCCAGACCACTCGCAACAGGTCGGCCCACTGGTCCGGCTCAGTCGAACAGGATGTTGCGCCGCTCGATCGCCGGGCAGGCATCCATCACCACATCGAGGCCGGCAGCCGTGGCACGGGCAGCGGCGTCCTCGTCGATGACGCCGACCTGCAGCCAGACAGCCTTCGCCCCGATGTCGATGGCCTGGTCCACGATGGGTCCGACCTTGGCGGAGTTCACGAAGCAGTCCACCACGTCGACGGTCCCGGGGATCTGGTCGAGCCGCGTGTAGCCGCGTTCGCCATGCACGGTGTCGCCCTTCAGCGAGACCGGGACGATGTCCATCCCCAGGTCGTCGCGGACGATGCGGGCCACCCCAACGGCGGCCCGACGCGGGTTGTTCGAGAGCCCGACGATGGCCCAGCGGGCCGGGGTCGTCAGCAGCCGGCGGATGACGTCCGGGTCGTTGATGTGGTGGTGGTGCAGCTGCGGTCCCCCGGTGCCGGCCCCGCCGAGGACCGGCTCACGCAGCACGGGTTCGGACAGTACCGGATCGCCCACGTTCAGCACGGGTTCGGGATTTCCCGAGGCGGGGTCGCCGGTGCGCAGCTGGGGATCCCTCGTGCCCAGGGGCGGGCCTTCGACCTCGGGGACGACAGGCTCGGGGATCTCCCCCGGTCGGCCGGCCGCGCCGAAGACGTCGGCCGGCAGGCCGGCATTGACGCCGTCGGCTTCTTCCGGCGCGTCCGGGATCTCCGGCTCGGGGATGTGCGCCTCCGGGATCTCGGCGTCCGCGACACCGGCCAATTCGGCCTCGGACGGGTCGTGCTGGGCTGCTGGTTCCGTCATGCGCCCAGCCTACAAGCCGGGTCCCGCGCGGTCAGCCCACGGGGGACCCGGCCCGCTGGTTACCGGGAGGCGGCCGGCACCGCCTGCGTGCCGGCCCCCGCGTACCGGCTGAAGGCGCCGCGCCAGGCCGCGGCCGGGTGGGTCGCCTCCAAGGTGGGCTTCCGCCCGAAGACCTTCTCCCGCAGGGTCCCCGGCGCGTACTCGGTCTGGGCCAGGCCCCGGACCCGCAGTTCGGGCAGCACGCCGTCGATGAAGTCCGTGTAGGAGCCGGGCAGGACCTGGTTGATGATGTTCACGCCGTCGATGCCGGCGTCCTGCCAGCGTTCGAGTTCGTCGGCGATCTGTTCCGGGGTGCCGGAGATCTGCTGGGCCTTCGCCCGGTAGCGGGCCAGGTCCCCGATGGTCGGCTTGCCGCCGGGGACCGATGCGATGGCCGCCTCAAGGATCCCCCGGGCTCCTTCGGTCTCGACCTCCCCCAGCGGGGTGTCATGGTCCAGCCCACCCAGGTCGACGCCGATGCCGCCGCCGATGTGGGCGATGAGCGCGTCCAGGTCCAGGTATTCGTCGTATTCGGCTTCCTTGCGGCGGACCTCGGCCTCGGTGCTGCCGACGACGAAGGAGAGCCCGGCGAAGATCCTCACGTCGCCCGGCGCCCGGCCGGCGCGGGCCTCCAGCTCGCGGATCGCGGTGGCCTGCTTGCGCACGTAGTCGGTGTGCGGGGCGAACAGGAAGGTGGCCTCGGCGTGGGCGGCGGCGAAGGCCTTCCCGCGCGGGGAGCTGCCGGCCTGGAACAGGAACGGGGTCCGCTGCGGGCTCGGTGTGGTCAGGTGCGGGCCCTCGATGGAGTAGCGGGCCCCCTGGTGGTGGATCTTGTTGACCAGGGCGGGGTCGGCAAAGCGGCCGCCCTGCTTGTCGGCGAGCAGGGCGCCGTCCTCCCAGGATCCCTCCCAGAGCTTGTAGACGGCGGCAACGTATTCGTCGGCCCAGTCGTAGCGGTCCTCGTGGGCGGCCAGGCCGTGGGCTCCGAAGTTGCGGTGCGCGTTCTCCAGCACGCTGGTGACGATGTTCCAGGCCACCCGGCCGCCGGAGAGGTGGTCGAGGGTGGAGAACTGGCGCGCCATCTGGAACGGTTCGGCCTGCACCACCGAGCTGGTCAGCGCCAGGCCGATCTGCGAGGTCGTCGCGGTCAGGGCGGAGGCCAGGACCAGCGGGTCGTTGGAGGGGACCTGCAGGCCCTTCTCGACCAGCGACGCCCACCCGCCCTCGTGGTCGCCGTAGAGCCCGGCCACGTCGGCGAAGAACATCGCGTCGAACTTCGCGTCCTCGAGTTGGCGGGCCAGGTCGACCCAGAGTTGCAGTTCGTTGAAGCGGTGCTGCTGGGCCTCCGGGTGGCGCCATTGCCCGCCGAGGATGTGGCTGGGCGTGTTCATCAGGAAGGCGCTTAGCAGCAGGCGCGGACGTTCGGTGGTGCTCATGCCGAGGTGGTCTCCTTGCCGGTCGTGGTGGCCTCGCCGATGCTGTTCAGCCCCGTGGGGACGGTGCCGTTGACGTGGAAATCGCCCACCGCGCGGGCCTTGAACAGCGCGGGGTTGTGCGTGGCGACGGTGCGGGCATTGCGCCAGTGCCGGTCCAGCGACTTGCCGCGGCTGGTGGCGGAGGCGCCGGTGACGTCGAACAGGGCGGTGGTGGCCTCCAGGACCAGCGGTGGGACCGCCACATGGGCCTTCTGGACCGCCAGTTCGGCCCGGAGGAAGGCGGCTTCCCCGTCGAGCCCGAGGGCGGGGTCGACGGCGGCGTCCAGGTCGCGGGCCGCCGCGGCGACGATGGCCTCGGCGGCATAGACCTTCGCGGCCAGGGTGCCGACATGCTCCTGGATCTGGGCGTCGTCGCGGAAGAGCCCGCCGGAGCCGGTGTTGAACGTGCGCGTGCGGGTGGCGACCAGTGCGGCGGCATCGCGCAGGGCGGCCCGGCCGATGCCGGCCAGCACGGCGAGCAGCACGAGCTGGAAGAACGCCGGTTCCAGCGTGCTGGTGACCTTGCGGTGGATGATGTTGGACTCGTCGACGGGCACGTCCTCGAAGATGGCGGTCCCGGTGCCGGTCAACGGCTGGCCGAACCCGTCCCAGTCGTCGTGGATCACCACGCCGGCTCCAGCACGGGGCACGACCGCATATTGCCGCCCCTCAACCCCCTCGGTGCTGGCCATGACGACGATCCAGTCGGCGAAGATGCTGCCGGTGGTGTAGTACTTGGCGCCATTCAGGACCCATCCGCCGTCGTACTCGGAAAGCCGTGTCGTGGTGGTGCCCAGGGCGTTGCCGCCGGTTTCGGTGGCGGCGTTGCCGAAGATCTGGCCTGCCAGCACGCGCGGGAACCAGAGGTCCCGGAAGGCCTTCGGTTGCAGGGCGATGGTCTCGACGAAGGCGAAGTGCGAGCGCAGCAGGTGGGAGACGTTGGAGTCGGCCTCGGCCAATTCGATGAGCAGGCGGAAGAGGTGCTCGTGGGTGACCGGGTCCCCGCCGTGTGCCGCGGGGACCCGCAGGGTCGTGAACCCGGCGTCCTTGAGCCAGCCGATCTGCTCGAAGGGCAGCACGTGGTCCTGTTCGCGCTCGACGGTTCCGGTGGCGATGCGGTCGAAGACGGGGCGGAAGCGGGCGGCCAGGGCGGTGTAGCGGGCCTCGGAGCCATCCGGTGCGGCCGCCAAGCGGCTGTCGATGTCCTGGGTGGCAGAGTCCAAGGTGGTGGCCGGGGTGGCGGGTGCCGGGGTGGAGGTGGTGGTGTCGCTCATGGGGTGTCCTAACGGGCGGTGGCGGGTTCGGGCTGGGAGGGGGCACCGGCGTCGTGCCGTGCATCGAGGTCGCGGGCACCCGTCTCCGGTGCGAGCAGCGTGCTGACCAGGGTGATGGCGCCGACGCCGATGAAGTAGGCGACGACCCAGATCGGGCTGCCCCCGCCGACGGCGAGCAGGGCGGTGGCGACCAGCGGGGCGAGGCCGCCGCCCAGGACGGATCCGACCTGGTAGCCCAGGGAGACGCCGCTGAAGCGCACCCTGGTGTCGAACAGCTCGGAGAAGAACGCCGCCTGCGGCCCGTACATGGCGTCGTGGCCGATGTTCATGCCGAGCACGACGGTCAGGACGATGAGCACGGCGTTGCCGGTATCCAGCAGCGGGAAGGCCACCAGGGCCACGAGGATGCTGAAGACCCCGCCGAAGAGGTAGGTGCGGCGGCGGCCGATCCGATCCGAGACCCAGCCCCAGAACGGCACGGAGACCAGGCCGAGCGCGGAGGCGATGAGGATGGCCTGCAACCCGGTTTCGCGGCTGGTCCCGCCCTGGGCCAGGTAGGTGAGGATGAAGACGGTGTAGACGTAGTAGAACGCGTTCTGGGCCAACCGCAGTCCGGTGGTCAGGGCGACCTGGCGGGGATGGGTGCGCAGGGACTCGAGCACGGGGCGGCGGGCGACCTGGCGCGTCCGGGCGACCCGCTGGAAGGACTCGCTGTCCTCGATCTTCAGGCGGATGACGAGTCCGACGGCGACCAGCAGGATGCTGGCCACGAACGGGATCCGCCATCCCCAGGCGAGGTAGGCGGCCTCGGGCAGGGCCGATTCGATGACCAGCAGGACGCCGGTGGCCAGGAGCATGCCGGCGCTCGGACCGATCTGGGTGGCGCTGCTGGTCAGCCCGCGTTTGCCCGGGGCCGCGTGTTCGACGGTCATCAGGGCGGCACCGGCCCATTCGGCCCCGTAGCCCACGCCCTGCAGGATGCGCAGCAGGAGCAGCAGGGCGGGGGCGATCCAGCCGGCGGTGTCGTGGGTGGGCAGCAGGCCGATGGCGGTGGTCGCCAGCCCGGTGAGCAGCAGGGAGGCGACCAGGACGGTCTTGCGGCCGATCCGGTCGCCGTAGTGCCCGCCGAGGATGCCGCCGATGGGGCGGGCGATGAACCCGACGGCGTAGGTGGCGAAGGCGGCCATGGTGCCGACCAGCGGGTCGGCGGGGGCGAAGAACAGCGGGCCGAAGACGGTGGCCGCGGCCAGTCCGTAGAGCACGAAGTCGTAGCCCTCGATGGTGGTGCCGATCAGGCTGGCGACGGCGACGCGGGACCTCATCCGCGGTGGCGGTGCCGCCGTCGTGGTCGTGGGGGTGTTCATGTCTGGTCCTCCTCGGGGTACGGGGAAGAGCCCACCACCTGCCCGGCCGCGCGCAGGCGGGCGGCCGGGACAGGGGGAAAGCCTCTCCATCGGTCCTGGCAGGAGCACCAGCCCCGCGGGGTGGTTGCTGCGGCGTCAACGAGCCAGGTCTCTCGGCCGCTCTGGATGGTGGTGGGAGGGCCTGGTGGCCGTCCCGGTCGAGCGGTGGTGTTGGTGTTGGTTGTGGTGTCGGTTTTGGTGGTTAGCTGGTGGCGAGGTCCGCGGTCGCCAGCTTGTAGTTGGCGGCGCGGTGGGTGTCCTTGACCTGGTCGCCGGCGCCGAAGAGCTTCTGGCGCAGGGTCCCGGGGGTGTATGCGGTCGGGTAGGCGCCCAGGGCCTGCAGTTCGGGGATGACATGTTCCACGACGTCCTCGAAGGTGCCCGGCGTGATGGCGTAGGCGAGGTTGAACCCGTCGACATCCGTGTCCTCGACCCACTCGACGAGCTTGGCCGCGACCTCCGCGCCGTTGCCGACGGTCACCGGCCCGAAGCCGCCGACGCCGATCCACTGGGCGAGCTCGCGGATGGTCCACGGCTTGCCGGTTTCGCCGGAGGCCTTCTTGAAGGTCTCGACCGAGGACTGGATGGCGTTGGATTGGACGTCCTCGCCGATTACGTCGTCGAGGTCGTATTGCGACATGTCGATGCCGGTCCAGCCGGAGAGCAGCGCCAGCGCGCCGTCCAGGTCGGCGTAGGAGGCGTAGTCGTCGTACTTGGCCCGGGCCTCCTCGGTGGTGGCCGCCGTGACGACCGTCTGCATGGTGTAGATCCTGACGTCGTAGCGGTCGCGTCCGGCGGCCTCGACGTTGTCGCGGATCTTGCGCACGGTCTCGGCGAGGATCTCCTTCGTGGGGCTGTTCACGAACACGGATTCGGCGTTCTCCCCGGCGAACTTCAGGCCGCGCTTGGAGGCACCGGCCTGGTAGATGACCGGGGTGCGCTGGATCGAGGGTTCGGTGATGGCGATGCCCGGGACCTTGAAGTACTTGCCCTCGTGGCCGATCTCGTGGACCTTGGCCGGATCCGTGTAGACGCCGGATGCGCGGTCGCGGAGGACGGCATCGTCCTCCCAGGATCCCTCGAGCAGCTTGTAGACGACCTCGAGGTACTCGTCGGCGTGGTTGTAGCGCTCGTCGTGCTCGAGCTGGTCCTCCTGGCCCATGTTCCGCGCCGCCGAGGGCAGGTACCCGGTGACGACGTTCCAGCCGATCCGGCCGTTGGTCAGGTGGTCCAGCGTGGCCAGGCGGCGGGCGAACGGGTAGGGGTGCTCGTAGGCGGTGCCGGCGGTGACGCCGAAGCCGAGGTGCTCGGTCACCGAGGCCATGGCGGAGACCAGCAGGAACGGGTCGTTGACCGGCACCTGGGCGCCGGCGGAGAGCGGCACGGAGTTGGTGGAGCCGTAGACGTCGTAGGTGCCCAGCACATCGGCGATGAACAGGCCGTCGAACAGGCCCTTCTCGAGCGTCTTGGCCAGGTCGGTCCAGTAGCCCAGCTCCTTGTAGCGCCAGGCCTGGTCCTGCGGGTGGCGCCACAGGCCGGGCGACTGGTGGACCACGCAGTTCATGTCGAATGCGTTGAGGCGGACGTGGCGGCGTTCCGGGGTGGTGCTCATTGTTCTCCTTGAGGGGTCTTGAGGTCGCCGACGGCGCTGAGCTTGCGCGGCACCGTGGCGTTGACCTCGTAGTCGCCGACGATCCGGGACTTGTACATGGCGGGGTTGTGCGTGGCCACGGTGCGCGCGTTGCGCCAGTGGCGGTCGAGGTTGCAGCGGGTGGAGGTCGAGGAGGCGCCGAGCCCGTCGAAGAGCGCGGTGGCGGCCTGGAGCACCAGGGGCTGGACGGCCGCCTGGGCTCGGTTCGCCGCCAGCTCGCACACGGCGTACTGCTCGGCGTTGCTCAGGTGGGGCTGGCCGATGGTTGCCTCGAGTTCGGCCGTGGCGGCCAGGACGATGGCGTCCACGGCGAAGGTGGCCGCGGAGATCTCGCCGATCACCTGCAGCACCTGCGGTTCACGCCGGGACGGCAATCCGGTCCCGGTGCTGAATGCCCGCGTGCGGGCCTGCGTCTGGAGGCGCGCATCGGCGAGCACGGCACGGGCGATCCCGGCCTGGACCGCCAGCAGGACCAGCTGGAAGATCGCGGACTCGGGGTGGACCTCCAGGACCGCGGGGTCCAGCAGCGTGTCGACGGGGACGTGGCTGAACCGGGTGGAACCGGTCCCGGTGAGCTGCTGGCCGAACCCGTCCCAGTCGTCGTAGATCTGCACGCCGGAATGCCGGGTGGAGACCACCGCGACGTGCCGGCCCGGAACCTGCGGTGCGACGGCGGTGACGGCAACCCAGTCGGCGAAGATCGTCCCGGTGCAGTAGTACTTCTCCCCCGAGAGCAGCCACCCGGTTCCGGTGGGCTCGACGGCGGTGTTCAGCTTCCCCAGGTCGTTGCCACCGCGTTCGGTGTACGCGTTGCCGACGATCTGTCCGGTCGCGAACCGGGCAAACCACCGGGCCCTGACCGCTTCGTCCTCGAGCAGCAGCACCGATTCCACGAAGCCGATGTGCGAGCGCAGCAGCTGGGCGATCTGCGAATCGGCCTCCGCCAGTTCGATGAGCAGCCGGAAGGAATCCACGAGCGACGCCCCGTACCCGCCGGCCTCCCGCGGCACGCGCAGGGCCCCGAAGCGGACCTGGTTGAGCCAGCCGACCTGTTCGATGGGCAGGACCCGGCCGGCATCCCGGTCCGCGGCGCCCTCGGCGATGCGGGCGAAGACGGGGCGGAAGACCTCGGCCAGTTCGTCGTAGCGGTCATCGGCGGGGACGCCGGGGGTCAGCTTGACCAGGTGGCGCGGGGCCACCTCGTCGGTCGGCAGGACGGTCACAGAAGATCACTCCATCGGTTCCGGCGTGAGCACCTTCCTCCCGTGGACGGGAAGGGGTTGCTGCGGCGTCATCGAGCCAGATCTCTCGGCCGCTCTGGATGGTTACTGCCTCCATTGGGCCACATCGGCACCGGTCCGCGCCAGTCATGACCCCGCCCACACCGGCCCCGGAACCGCTGCCCGGCCCCTCCGGCACGCGGTCGCCACATCGAACGATAGCGGTGTTTCCGGGGTTTTTGGCCGCAAATGTTCGCCGTCGGGACCCCCGCCGGGGTGCGCATGAAATATTTCGCAACGCGTCGTCCAAGTTGCCCCGGATGGCGTCCGTGGTCTTCAGTGGGAGGGTAACCATCCCGAGCGGCCGAGAGACCTGGCTCAGCAACGCCGCAGCAACCACGCCGGAGGCCGGCGGGCACACCCCGCCGCCTCCCCGCGAAGGTGCTTCCGCCAGGACCGATGGAGCTGATTTCATGAGCACTGCCCCGGCACCGACGATCCCTGGCATCGATCCCGCCGCCTGGGATCCCGACGCGGTCTTCGCCACCGAGTCCGACCGGCTGGATTTCTGGGCGTCCGCGGCCGCGCGGCTGGAGTGGGCCGACCCCTGGCACACCATCCACTCCTCCACGGGTGTCGACGCGACGGCCCGCCGCGGCCCGGACCTGCGCTGGTTCGAGGGCGGCAGGCTGAACGCCGCCGTGAACTGCGCGGACCGCCACGTCGCCGCCGGCCGCGGCGGGAAAGTGGCCCTGCACTTCGAGGGCGAACCCGGGGACCGCCGCACGGTCACCTACGCCGAACTGACCGCCCTGGTCTCCCAGGCCGCCAACGCGCTGACCGCATTGGGCATCGGCACCGGCGACCGGGTGGTCATCTACCTGCCCGTGCTCGTCGAGACCATCGTCATCACCCTGGCCTGCGCCCGCATCGGTGCCGTGCACTCGCTGGTGTTCGGCGGGTTCTCCGCCGAGGCACTGCGGTTCCGGGTCGAGGACACCGGCGCCAAGCTGCTGGTCACCACCGACGGGCAGTTCCGCCGCGGCACCGCCGTCCCGGTCAAGGACAACGCCGACGCGGCCGTCGCCGGGGACAACGCCATCGAACACGTCCTGGTGATCCGCCGCACCGGATCCGACATCGCCTGGACCGAGGGCCGGGACCTGTGGTGGCACGAGGCCGTCGAGACGCAGCCGCGCACGCACACCCCCCAGGCGTTCGAGGCCGAAACACCGCTGTTCATCATGTACACCTCGGGCACCACCGGCAAGCCCAAGGGCCTGGTGCACACCACCGGCGGCTACCTCACCCAGGCCTCCTGGAGCCATGCGTTCCTCTTCTCGCACCCCGACCCGGACCGCCGCGGCGACGACGTCCACTGGTGCACCGCCGACCTGGCCTGGGTCACCGCCCATACCTACGAGATCTACGGCCCGCTCTCCAACGGCGTCACCCAGGTCATCTACGAGGGCGTGCCCAATGCCCCGCACCCGGGCCGGCACTTCGAGATCATCGAACGCTACGGCGTGACCAGCTACTACACCGCCCCCACCCTGGTGCGCTCGCTCATGGGCTGGTTCCCCGACGGCATTCCGGAGCAGTACGACCTCTCCTCCATCCGCCTCGCCGGCACCGTCGGCGAGGCCGTGAACCCCGAGGCGTGGCGTTGGCTGCGCGCCCAGGTCGGCCGCGATTCCCTGGTGCCCGGCGCCCCCGGGGCGGGCATCCCGATGGTCGACACCTGGTGGCAGTCCGAAACCGGTGCCACCGTCCTCTCCCCCCGACAGACCGACACGGCCTTCAAGCCCGGTTGCGGCACCCGCGCGCTGCCCGGCCTGGCCACCGACATCGTGGACGACGCCGGTGCCCGGGTCCCGGCCCACGTGCAGGGCAACATCGTGCTCACCTCCACCGGCCCGGCGATGGCGCGCACCGTCTGGGGCAACCCGGAGCGCTACTTCACCAGCTACTGGGAGAAGTACGCCGAGAAGGGCTGGTTCCTGGCCGGCGACGGCGCCAAGCATGACGACGACGGCGACACCTGGATCCTGGGCCGCACCGACGATGCGCTGAACGTCTCCGGGCACCTGCTCTCCACCATCGAAATCGAATCAGCCCTCGTCTCCCACCCCGCCGTGGTCGAGGCCGGGGTCTGCCCGACCACCGACGCGAAGACCGGGCAGGCTGCCACGGCGTTCGTGGTCCCGCATGACCGCTCGCTCATCGGGGCCGGCACGGCCGACGGGTCGAGCCCGGAACAGCAGGCAGCCGCCGCGGCACTGCGGGCACATGTGGCCGCACAGATCGGCCCGATCGCCAAGCCGCGTGACATCGTGTTCGTGCCGGACGTGCCCAAAACGCGGTCGGGGAAGATCATGCGCCGGCTGCTGACCCAGCT
>DATNBS010000176.1:0-6386 GCA_035571895.1 Arthrobacter sp.
TGGATCTCCGGTGGGGGTACCGTCGTCGTGCCGTGAATCCGCGTCCGCGGCCTCGTCGGCGGGGAGGGCCGAGCCCAACCAGGACAGGAGGGGCGTCGCGATGTCGCGGTCCTCGGGCAGCAGGTGCCCGGCCCCTTCGAAACGGTGCACATCGGCCTGGGGCAGGCGGTCCAGCAGGTCGCGCAGGTAGCGGTCGGAGAACACGGGATCGCGGGGCCCCCACATCAGCAGGGCCGGGACGCCGAGCGTCCTGATCCCCGAGGAGATCGTGTCCAGGGCCGGCCAGCTGGGGTGCCCGGGCCGTGAGGGGATGTCGGCGACGAAGTTCGCAACGCCGGAACGGTCGGCTGCCGTCCGGTAGGGCTCCGTGAAGGCCGCCTGGACGGCCGGGTCCAGCGGGGGATGGGCCAAGGAGTGCGTGACCTTCAGGAATGCGGGGGACGTTTGCGTTCCCCATCGGTGGACCGCCGGGTGCAAGGCCAGGCGCAGCGCCGGAGGCAGGGAGAAGCCCGCCGGGTGGACCGCCGTGTTCGTCAGGGCGATGGCGGCCAGCAGGTCGCGGTGCCGCGTGGCCCAGCCCAGCGAGATGATGCCGCCCCAATCGTGGCCGAGGGTGACCACGGGACCGCGGAGACCGAGTGCGTCGGTGAGGTCGCCGAGGTCGGTGACGCGGTCCGCGAGGCGCCGGAAGGTGGCGGTGCGCTCCGAGAAGCCCATGTCGAGCTGGTCGACCGCGACCACGCGCCACGGGGTGGCGGCGTCGGTGGCGGCCTCGACGACGCTGCGCCAGAGGTAGGACCAGGTGGGGTTGCCGTGGACGGCGAGGATGGTGCCGGCGGGGGTGGCGCCAAGGGATTCCAGGACCGGTCCGTTGTCCAGCACGTGCCAGCGGTGCGTGGTGCCAGGGCGGTCGCAACCAGCGGTGGAGGGGACGGTGAGGTATCGGGAGAATTCGGGGCGGACCCCGGGCCAGCTCCGACCTACCACGCCAGCTCCAGCATCGCCGTGTTCAGCCCCGACCCCACGCCCATGCACAGCACACGGTCCCCGGGGTTGAGCGAATTGGCCTCCTGGGCCAGAGTCATCGGCAGCGAGGCCGGACCGACATTGCCCCACTTCGGGAAGGTGATCGGGACGCGGTCCCGGACGAGGTTGACGGCCTTGATGATCGCGTTCGTGTAGGAATTCGAGACCTGGTGCGTCACGTAGCGGTCCATTGACCCCCAGTTCCAGCCGTCCTGGTGGGCTTCATCCCAGGCGTCGACCACCAGCTTCAAGCCGTTGTCCAGCAGCCCCTTGGTGTCGGTGTACATGCCCTGGGGACCACCGACGCAGAGTTCGTGGTGCTCGGTTCCGGCCCGCGAGACCCCGCCGAGGATCCGGTGGCTGCCGGGATGCTCGTCCGCACGGCCGATGACGGCAGCCGCGGCACCGGAGCCCAGGGTCAGGGTGGCGAATTCGCGCAGGTAGTCCTCGCGGGTCGAGTCCTGGCGGTTGAGCCGGTCAAAGGTCGGTTCCTGGGCGATCTGCGAATCCTCGCCGGCGACGATGAGGGCGTAGGAGATCTGCCCGGAGTCGATCATGTTCGCCGCCAGGGTGATGCCATTGACGAAGCCGAGGCAGGCATTGGCCAGGTCGAAGTTCATCGCCGAGGACGGAAGCCCCAGCCCGTTGTGGACCTTCACGGCGACGGAGGGTTCGAGGTTGGTGCGGGTGACCGAGGTGTTGATCAGCAGGCCGATCTCGTGCGGTTCGACACCGGCCTCGGCCAGGGCCTTGGAGCCCGCGTCGATGGCGGCATCGTCGAAACCGGTGCCTTCGGGCCACCACCGGCGTTCGCTGACGCCGGCGACGCGTTCGAGGAGCTTCTTGGACAGGCGCAGGCGCTTCAGGCTGGGTTCAAGTCGCTTGTCGAATTCCCTGGACGTGACGACGACGGGTGCCTCCACACTGCTGACGGCGAGGATTGCCGAGTTGGTGTGTCGAAACGTTGCATTGCCGCTCAATATCCAGCCTTCGTCCAAATCGGATCCGTGTGCCGCCGACGCATCCACCGATGCGAAGACTCTCCAACCGTTAACTATGCACGCTGCCCCACGGTTCCCGCACATTCACCGTGCGGCATGAATGGACCCCGTGACATTCCACCCATCGTGTGGCATACCCACGCCGACAGCCGTGACCCAGTAGATTAGTGGCATCCGACCTCCCGTTCTTCCAGCTGAAAGTCGCCCGTGCACCTCAAGACGCTGACCGTCCGTGGATTCAAGTCGTTTGCCTCGGTGACGACCTTTGAATTCGAACCCGGCGTGACGGCTGTTGTAGGGCCCAACGGCTCGGGCAAGTCCAACGTGGTCGATGCCTTGTCATGGGTCATGGGGGAGCAGGGCGCCAAGAGCCTGCGTGGCGGCAAGATGGAGGACGTCATCTTCGCCGGCACCTCGGGGCGTCCGGCCCTGGGCCGCGCCCAGGTGTCGCTGACCATCGACAATGCCGACGGCGCGCTGCCGATCGAGTACTCGGAAGTCACCATCACCCGCACGCTTTTCCGGGCCGGCGGATCCGAGTACGCCATCAACGGCCGGTCCTGCCGGCTCCTCGATATCCAGGAACTGCTCTCGGACACCGGCATGGGGCGGGAGATGCACGTCATCGTCGGGCAGGGGCAACTGGACCGCATCCTGCACGCCACCGCGGAGGAACGCCGCGGCTTCATCGAGGAGGCCGCCGGTGTGCTCAAGCACCGCAGGCGGCGGGAAAGAACGGTCCGCAAGCTCGAGTCGATGGCGGCAAACCTTTCCCGGCTCCAGGACCTGACCGGCGAAGTCCGGCGGCAGCTGACCCCGCTGGGCAAACAGGCCGAGGTCGCCCGCCGCGCCCAATCGGTGCAGTTCGAGGTCCGGGATGCCCGCGCACGGCTCCTGGCCGACGAGTTGGTCACCCTGCGGGAGTCGTTGGCCCGCGAACTCGCGGACGAGCGCCGCCTGCGGGAGCGCCGCGACGAGGTTGAGCGGACGGTCCAGGAGGTCAAGCAACAACAAACAGACCTTGAGGCCGCCGTGGCACGGATCGTCCCCGAGGTGAATGCCGCGCGCGAAGCCTGGCACGCCCTGAACACGAGCCGCGAGCGCTTCCGTGCCCTCCGGGCACTCGCCGGTGAAAGGGAACGGAACCTGGCCGCCCAGGCACGCGTCGTCCACGACACGTCACGCGACCCCGACCGTATGGAGGACCAGGCCAGGCGGCTGCAGTCCGAGCTGGAGGCGATCGAACACGAGCGCGACATGCTGTCGGCCCGGCTGGAGGACACCATCGCCCGCCGCACGGCCGCCGAAACGGCGGCCGCGGCCGAGGCGCAACGTGTGACTACGTTGATGCGCGCCGCAGCCGACCGCCGGGAAGGACTGGCCAAGCTGGCCGGCAAGGTCGGCTCGGCGCGTAGCCGCGTTGAAACACTCCAGGACGAACTGGGCCGGCTGCGCAAGGTGGCAGAGCAGGCCCGCGAACGGGCCGCGGCAGCACGGCTGCAGTACACGGAGCTTGAGCAGCAGGCCAGCGGCGTCGAGGACTCCGAGGAGGACCTCGACGCCGACCACGAACGCGCCGAAGCCCTGTTGGCCACCTGCGCGTCGGAACTCGAGGACCTCTCCGGGAGGGAGCGGGCCGCCGAGCGCGAGCGCGCCGCCCTGCGGGCCAGGGCCGAGGCGCTGCAGGCTGGCATGGACCGCAAGGACGCCTCCGAGCAGATCCTCGCCGCCGGACACGAGGGCATCCGGGGGCGCATTAGCGCGGACCTCCGCGTCCTGCCCGGGTATGAAACGGCCGTCGCAGCCGCCCTCGGTCCTTATGCCGAAGCACTGAGCGCTCATTCCGGTGAACAGGCCCTCACGATCCTCGAAACGGTCCGCGGAGAGGAGACCGGCCGCATCCACCTCGTCTTCCCACAGGATTCGTTGCCACACGGCGGGAGGGCTGATGACAGCGGACGGCCCCAAGAGGCGACCTGCCAGCTGCCGGAGGGCGCCCGGTGGGCTGCCGACGTCGTGGGAGTCCACGAACCGGCCCCGGAGGGACTCGAGGATGCGGTCCACGCACTATTGTCCGGCGTGGCCGTCGCCGACTCCGTCGCAGATGCCGCCGCCATCCTGGCCGGTGCCCCCCACCTCCGAGTGGTGACCCGCCGGGGCGACGTCCACACCGCGACCAGCGCAGCGGGAGGCACGGACTCCGGCTCCTCCCTGCTCGAGCAGCAGGCGGCCATCGATGCCACCACTGCCGATCTCGACGCCGCCACGACAACCTACGAAGCGCTCCGGTTCCAACGGGCAGCGGCTGAGGAACGCCGTCGTGCAGCAGCGGAAGCCGTTGAAGCAGCCCTGGAACGGCTCTACCAATCGGATGCGCGCATCACCGGGGTTGCCGAACAGCTGGCGACCTTCGGCTCCACGATCCGCCAATCGATGACCGAAGCCGAACGCGCCGAACAGCAAATGGCCACGGCCGCGGGCTCGCGCGAAGCGGCGGAGCTGGCGTTGTCCGACCTGGAGGAACGCCTGGCTGCCGCGCACCGGGAACCGACCGACGAGGAACCGGACAACTCCACCCGTGAACGGCTGGACGCGGAAGCCGCCGCTGCCCGGCAGGAGGAACTCGAGGCCCGTCTGGCGCTGCGCGGCAGCGAAGACCAGGTCGGCCATCTGGGCAGCCGCCGGGAGTCGCTGCTGCGTTCTGCGGCCACGGAGCGCCGCAACCGCGAACAGGCCGAACGGCGGGCTGCCGCACGGCGCCGCCAGGCGGCGCGCGCCGCGGCGGTCGGAAGTGCCGTCGAGACTGCCCTCGAGCGCATCGAGGACTCCCTGGACGGGGCCGGCGCCGAGCGCGACCGCCTCGTCGTCGAGCGTGATGAGGCGGAAGCCCGCCTGGGCCACGTTCGTGCGCGCGGCGTCGAGCTGTCCACGGAGCTGGCCGGACTGACCGACACGGTCCACCGGGACGAACTCGCACGGGCCGAGCAGCGGATGCGCATCGAGGGCCTCGAGGCCCGGTCCGTGGAGGAATTGGGCATGACGCCGGAGCACCTGGTCGAGAACTACGGGCCGCATCTGCTGGTTCCCCAGCCCGAGCAGGAGGCGGACAAGTGGGCCGCCCTTCGCCAGGACGTCGACGAGGACGGCGTCCCGATCGAGCAGGGCAGGCCATTCGACCGGGCCGAACAGCAGAAACGGCTGCGCAAGGCCGAGAAGGACCTGGCCTCGCTGGGAAAGGTCAACCCCCTGGCCCTGGAGGAGTTCGCCGCCCTGGATGAACGGCACCGGTTCCTCGCGGACCAGTTGCAGGACCTCACCTCCAGCCGCCAGGACCTGCTGGACATCATCCGCGATGTCGACGAGCGCGTCGAACGCGTCTTCACCGAGGCTTTCCACGACACGGCGAGGCAATTCGAGACCGTGTTCGCCACCCTGTTCCCCGGCGGCGAAGGTCGGCTGGTCCTCACCGACCCGGAGGACATGCTCAACACGGGCATCGAGGTCCAGGCCCGGCCGGCCGGCAAGAAGATCAAGCGGCTCTCGCTGCTCTCCGGTGGGGAACGGTCCCTCACCGCGGTTGCCCTCCTCGTGGCGATCTTCAAGGCCCGGCCGTCACCGTTCTACGTGATGGACGAGGTCGAGGCGGCCTTGGATGACACGAACCTGGGCCGGCTCCTGACGATCTTCCGGGAACTGCAGGAGGCGAGCCAGCTGATCATCATCACGCACCAGAAGCGCACCATGGAGATCGCCGACGCCCTCTACGGGGTCTCCATGCGGGGGGATGGTGTCACGAAGGTCATTGGTCAGCGGATTTAGCTCCACAATGATTGTAGTGGTGTTGCCACCGTTCGAAGGCAGTGTTGCGTTCGGTCTCGGAGGCGTAGGGGTGGGCGTAGGCCCGTTCGTTGAGCACGGTGCGGTCGTAGCGCTTGGCCTTGCCGTTCGTTTGCGGGCGGTAGAGCCGTGTGCGTTTGTGCTTGATGTCCTTTCCCAATGCCTCCCGGAAGGCGTGAGAACCATATCAGGAACCGTTATCGGTGAGGACTCGTTGGATGGTGATGCCCACGCTGTTGACGAAGGCGTTGGCCTGTTCCCAGAACCCTGCTGCGGTCTCCTTCTTCTCGTCGTCGAGGATCTCGGTGTAGGCCAGGCGGGAGCAGTCGTCTACGGTGATGTGCAAGAACAGGTAGCTGGGCGAGCGGTTGGATTTGGTGTCGGGCTCGTTCCCCAGCCCGTCGAATCGTCCCAAAGCCTTGTGGCCCCGCCGTCTTGGATTCGGCCGGGTCTCTTGATGTCGACGTGGACCAGGTCCCGGGGTTCCAATGTTCGTAGCGGCGAATGTTCCGCCCGGTCGCA
>DATNBS010000177.1:0-10250 GCA_035571895.1 Arthrobacter sp.
GCCCTGGTCGCCGCCCTGCGCGACGGCGGCGTCGAAGCCGTGGCTGCCCTCGCCGCGGAACTCAGCGGCCGCAGCGCCTCCCCGGCCCGCGCCTGAGTAGCCCCGCGGGGGCACCCCGGCGCAGCCGGGAACAGCGGACGACGGCGGGACACCCCGCCGTCGTCCGCTGTCCCTTGCGGGGCCCGGCATCTGCGTCCTCGGAACCTGCCTGCCCCCGGAACCTGCCTGCCCCCGGAACCTGCCCGCTTCGGGAACCAGCCCTTCCGCAGGCGGCGACACAATGGCCCGTCATATGTAAACGTTATGTTTCCGGCCCCGGTTGCGGGACGCGGGGGTGCTAATCTCCCTTTACGTTGTTCGCACGATCCGCCCGCGGTCGGGGAGCAGCCCACGCAGCCCCACCGGCCACCACGAATGGACGCGGCTGCCCTTCACGACGACGTGGACACACCGGCCCGGCCACGATGCGCGATCCCAGGCATCGACCCCCGGCCGGCTGAAGGCCATGTTGCTCCACACCCCCGGTTCACCGACCTTCAGGACACCTGCCTGCGCCGCCGGAGCCCGTCATCTTCGACGGCACCGTGCCCATCCTGATTGAGAGGACCCCATGAACCTGACTGGAGACCAGCAGAATGCCTCGCGAGTCCAAGGCGGGGACGTGACCTCGCCCTTCACCCGCTATTCGGCACTACCCGAGGCCCAGGGCCTCTACCACCCCGAGCAGGAAAAGGACGCCTGCGGGCTGGCCATGGTGGCCACCCTGCACGGCAGGCCCACGCACCAGATCGTGGACAACGCACTGCGCGCACTGCGCAACCTCGAACACCGCGGCGCGGTCGGAGCCGACGAAGGCTCCGGCGACGGCGCCGGGATCCTGACCCAGCTGCCCGACGCCTTCTTCCGGGCCGTGGTCGGCTTCGACCTCCCGGCCGCCGGCCGGTACGCCGCCGGAACCGCCTTCCTGCCGGACGACCCGGCAGCGGAGGCCGCCACCCGCGCCGGCATCGAGGACCTGGCCGCCCAGCAGGACCTGGAGGTCCTGGGCTGGCGCGAGGTCCCCATCACCGAGGGCCTCATCGGCGCCATGGCCCGCTCCTGCATGCCGCGCCTGGTCCAGCTGTTCATCACCCCGGCGGGTGGCGAGGACACCGGCACCGCCGAACTCGACGCCCGGGCCTTCCGGCTGCGCAAACGCGCCCAGAACAAGCTCGGCGTGTACTTCCCCTCGCTGTCCTCCCGGACCATCGTCTACAAGGGCATGCTCACCACCGCCCAGCTCGAGCCCTTCTTCCCGGACCTGTCGGACCCGCGCTTCGCCAGCGTGCTGGCGATCGTCCACTCCCGGTTCTCCACGAACACGTTCCCCTCCTGGCCGCTGGCCCAGCCGTTCCGCACCATCGCCCACAACGGGGAGATCAACACGGTGCGCGGCAACCGCAACTGGATGCGCGCCCGCCAGTCCCAGCTGGCCGCCCCGCTGCTCGGGGAGGACCCCGAGGAGCTGTTCCCGATCTGCACCCCCGGCGCCTCCGACTCCGCCTCGTTCGACGAGGTCGCAGAGCTGCTCATGCTCTCCGGACGTCCGCTGACCCACGCGATCATGATGATGATCCCCGAAGCGTGGGAAAACCACACCACCATGGACGAGGACCGCCGGGCCTTCTACCGGTACCACTCGATGCTCATGGAACCCTGGGACGGCCCGGCAGCCGTCTCCTTCACCGATGGCCGCCTGGCCGGGGCCGTGCTCGACCGCAACGGCCTGCGCCCGGCCCGCTACTGGGTCACCGACGAGGGCCTGGTCGTCCTTGCCTCCGAGGTCGGCGTGCTGGACATCCCCGAGGAGCGCATCGTGCGCAAGGGCCGGGTCTCGCCGGGCCGGATGTTCCTGATCGACACCGACGCCGGGCGCATCGTCGAGGACGAGGAGATCAAGGCCGAGGTCGCCGCCGCCAACCCCTGGCGCGACTGGGTCCGGGAGAACCTCATCTCGCTGGCGGACCTGCCCGAGCGCGAGCACGTCACGCACAACCCGGCCTCCGTCCAGCTGCGCCAGCGCACCTTCGGCTACACCGAGGAGGAGAAGCGCATCCTGCTCGCCCCGATGGCCCGCACCGGCGCCGAACCGCTCGGCGCCATGGGCACCGACACCCCCATCGCGGTGCTCTCGCAGCGGCCCCGCCTGCTGTTCGACTACTTCGTGCAGTCCTTCGCCCAGGTCACCAACCCGCCGCTGGACTCCATCCGCGAGGAACTGGTCACCAGCATGTCCACCTCCATCGGACCCGACGGCAACCTGCTGGACCTGTCGCAGGTCGGCAGCCGCCACGTGTCCCTGGACTTCCCGGTCATCACCAACGACGAACTGGCCAAGATCGCCAACATCCGGACCCCGGATGGCGCCAAGGCCTCCCTGAAGGTCCGTGGCCTGTACCGCGCCGACGGCGGCCCGGAGGAACTGAAGAACCGCCTGCAGGAGATCTGCGAACAGGTCTCCGCCGCCATCAACCGCGGCGTGAAGTACCTGGTGCTCTCCGACCGCGACTCGAACGCGCAATGGGCGCCGATCCCGTCGCTGCTGCTCACCTCGGCGGTCCACCACCACCTGCTGCGCAGCGCCAACCGGACCAAGACGTCCCTGGTCATCGAGGCCGGCGACGTCCGCGAGGTCCATCATGTGGCCGTGCTCATCGGCTACGGCGCCTCGGCGATCAACCCCTACCTGGCCCTGGAGACCGTCGAGGAGATGGCCGAGGCCGGCATCCTCGACGGCGTCGACGTCGCGACGGCCCACCGCAACCTGATCAAGGGGCTGGGCAAGGGGGTGCTGAAGATCATGTCGAAGATGGGGATCTCCACGGTGGCCTCCTACTGCGGCGCCCAGACCTTCGACGCGCTCGGCCTCTCCGCCCAGGTGATCGACCAGTACTTCACCGGGACCCACTCCCCGCTGGGAGGGGTCGGGCTGGAGGTCATCGCCGCGGAAACCGCCGCCCGGCACCGCTTCGCCTACCCCGCCGACGGGGTCGAGGAACCGCACAAGCGCCTCGAGACCGGCGGCGAGTACCAATGGCGCCGCGACGGGCCGGCCCACCTGTTCAACCCGGAGACGGTGTTCCGCCTCCAGCACGCCACGCGCGAGCGCCGCTACGACATCTTCCAGGCCTACACCCGGGGCATCGACGACCAGTCCCGCGAGCTGATGACCCTGCGCGGGCTGCTCAAGCTCAAGACCGGGGTCCGCGCACCGGTCCCGATCGACGAGGTGGAACCGGTCTCCGAGATCGTCAAGCGCTTCGCCACCGGGGCGATGAGCTACGGCTCCATCTCCCAGGAGGCCCACGAGACGCTGGCGATCGCCATGAACCGGCTCGGCGGCAAGTCGAACACCGGCGAGGGCGGGGAAGACGTGGACCGGCTGCTGGATCCCGCACGCCGCTCGGCCGTCAAGCAGATCGCCTCCGGCCGCTTCGGGGTGACCAGCCTCTACCTGACCCAGGCCGACGACATCCAGATCAAGATGGCCCAGGGCGCCAAGCCCGGCGAGGGCGGCCAGCTGATGAGCCAGAAGGTCTACCCGTGGGTGGCCCGCACCCGGCACTCCACCCCCGGCGTCGGGCTGATCTCCCCGCCGCCGCACCACGACATCTACTCGATCGAGGACCTGGCCCAGCTGATCCACGACGCCAAACGGGCCAACCCGCGGGCCCGCGTGCACGTGAAGCTGGTCTCGGGGATCGGGATCGGCACGGTGGCGGCCGGCGTGACCAAGGCCCATGCCGACGTCGTGCTCGTCTCCGGGCACGACGGCGGAACCGGTGCCTCGCCACTGAACTCGCTCAAGCACGCCGGGGCCCCCTGGGAGCTCGGACTCGCCGAGGCCCAGCAGACGCTGCGGCTGAACGGGCTGCGCGACCGCGTGGTCGTGCAGGTCGACGGGCAGCTGAAGACCGGCCGCGACGTCGTCATCGCCGCCCTGCTCGGGGCCGAGGAATTCGGCTTCGCGACCGCCCCGCTGGTGGTCTCGGGCTGCATCATGATGCGGGTCTGCCACCTGGACACCTGTCCGGTGGGCGTGGCCACGCAGAACCCGCTGCTGCGCTCGCGCTTCACCGGCAAGCCGGAATTCGTGGTCAACTTCTTCGAGTTCCTGGCCCAGGAGGTGCGCGAACTGCTGGCCTCGCTGGGGCTGCGTAGCATCGAGGAGGCCATCGGGCAGGCACACCTGCTGGACACCGCCGAGGCGATCCGGCACTGGAAGGCCGAGGGCCTGGACCTGGCGCCCGTGCTCGACGACTCGGTCGGCGGGGACGCCCCGGTGCGGAACCTGGTCCCGCAAGACCACCAGCTGGAGGCGCACTTCGACAACCGGCTCATCGAGCTCAGCGCCGAGGCCCTGCAGGGCCGGGCGCCGGTGCGCATTTCCCTGGACGTGGTGAACACGGACCGGTCGGTCGGCACGATGCTCGGACACGAGGTCACCCGGCGGTTCGGCATCGAGGAACTGGCGA
Organism: Arthrobacter sp.; assembly: GCA_035571895.1. Classification (GTDB taxonomy): domain Bacteria; phylum Actinomycetota; class Actinomycetes; order Actinomycetales; family Micrococcaceae; genus Arthrobacter_H. Next base: position 4,515 of record DATNBS010000177.1, read on the forward strand.
CCGACACCATCGACGTGACCCTGTCCGGCAACGCCGGTCAATCGCTGGGGGCCTTCCTGCCCGCCGGCATCACCTTGCGGCTGAACGGCGACGCGAACGACTACGTGGGCAAGGGGCTCTCCGGTGGGCGCGTGATCGTGCGCCCCGGCCGGTCCAGCCGGCTGGTGGCCGAGCAGAACGTGGTGGCCGGGAACGTGATCGGCTACGGGGCCACCAGCGGGGAGCTGTTCCTGCGCGGGGTCGTCGGCGAGCGCTTCCTGGTCCGCAATTCGGGGGCTACGGCGGTCGTCGAGGGCATCGGGGACCACGGCTGCGAGTACATGACCGGCGGCACGGCCCTGGTGCTGGGCCCGACCGGGCGCAACTTCGGTGCCGGCATGTCCGGCGGCATGGCCTACCTGCTCGACGCCGACCGCGGCGCCTTCAACCGGCAGGCACTGGAGGGCGGGGAACTGCACCTGCGCGCGCTGGATGCCACCGACCGGGACATCGTCAAGACGCTGCTGACCCGGCACGCCGAGGAGACCGGCTCCACGCTGGCCGCCGCGTTGCTGCTCGACTTCCCCGACACGGCGGCCCGCATCACCGCCGTCGTGCCCGCGAACTACGCCGCGGTGCTGGCGACCCTGCAGGACGCCGAACGTGAAGGACTCGATCCCGACGGCGATGCCGTCTGGACCCGGATTTTGGAGGCACACCATGGCTGATCCCCGCGGATTCCTGACCATCACCGAACGGGTGACCCCGCCGCGCCGCCCGGTGCCGGTGCGCATCCTGGACTACCGGGAGGTCCACGAACGCCAGCAGGACGACGTCCTGAAGGAGCAGGCCTCGCGCTGCATGGACTGCGGCATCCCGTTCTGCCACCGGGGCTGCCCGCTGGGCAACCTCATCCCCGAGTGGAACGACCTGACCTGGCAGGGCCGGCGGGCCGAGGCCGCCGACCGGCTGCACGAGACCAACAACTTCCCGGAATTCACCGGGCGGCTGTGCCCGGCCCCATGCGAGAGCTCCTGCGTGCTGGGTATCAACCAGCCGGCGGTGACCATCAAGCAGGTCGAGGTCTCCATCGCCGAGCAGGCCTTCGAGGACGGCTCCGTCGTCCCGATCCCCGCCGAGCGCCATACCGACCAGACGGTCGCGATCGTCGGGTCCGGCCCGGCCGGCCTGGCCGCGGCCCAGCAACTCACCCGCGCCGGGCACACCGTTGCGGTCTACGAGCGGGACGACGCCATCGGCGGACTGCTGCGCTACGGCATCCCGGACTTCAAGATGGAAAAGCACGTGCTGGAGCGCCGGCTGGAGCAGATGCGTGCCGAGGGAACCCGCTTCCGCACCAACGTGGAACTCGGGCGGGACATCTCCTGGGACCAGTTGCGCCGCCGGTACGACGCCGTCGTGGTGGCCACCGGCGCCACCGTTCCCCGTGACCTGCCCATCCCGGGACGGGACCTGGACGGCGTGGAGTTCGCGATGGACTACCTGGTGCCCTCCAACCGGTCCGTGGCCGGGCAACCCGATCCCGGGCTGATTGATGCGGCGGGTAAGCACGTGGTCATCCTCGGCGGCGGCGATACCGGTGCCGACTGCATCGGCACCGCACACCGCCAGGGGGCAGCGTCCGTGACCACGCTGGCGATCGGCAAGCAGCCCCCGGGGGAGCGGCCGGTGCACCAGCCCTGGCCGATGTTCCCCACGTTGTTCGAGGTGGCCTCGGCCCACGAGGAAGGTGGTGAACGCACGTATCTCGCATCTACGGTAGAGTTCCTTGGTGAGGACGGTCGTGTGACCGGCGTCATGGTTTCGGAAACGGAATTCGTTGACGGTGCCCGTCGGCCCAAGGCCGGGACGGAGCGCGTGATTCCCGCCGACCTCGTGCTTCTGGCCCTGGGCTTCACCGGGCCGGAACCCGCCGGCCTGGACGAACAGGCCGGGATCGATTTTGATGACCGGGGCAACGTCGCCCGTGACGGTTACTACATGACCAACACGCCCGGCGTGTTTGCTGCCGGCGATGCCGGACGCGGACAGTCGCTGATCGTGTGGGCCATCGCGGAAGGGCGCTCCTGTGCCGCCGCGGTGGACAAGTACCTGATGGGTGAAACCCGGCTGCCCGCCCCCGTGGCGCCAACCGACCAGCCCATCGGCATGATCTGACGGGGTGCGGATCCGTCCGCACCCCTCTTCCGGACGAGTAAAGGCGGATAGGCTTTCGGTATGAGACGCGCAAAGATTGTGGCCACTTTCGGGCCGGCCATTGGGACCTTCGAAAAGACGCTGCAGGCCATCCAGGCCGGGGTCGACGTGGCGCGGCTGAACATGAGCCACGGCGAGTATTCGACCCACGCGGAAAACCTGGCCAACGTCCGGCAGGCCTCCGAAAAGCTCGGGCGCCCCGTCGGTGTCTTCGCCGACCTGCAGGGGCCCAAGATCCGGCTCGGGCGCTTCTCCGACGGGCCGCACCTGCTGGCGGCGGGGGACCGGTTCACCATCACCGTCGACGACGTCGAGGGCACCAAGGACATCTGCTCGACCACGTTCAAGGGCCTGCCCCAGGACGTCGCCGTGGGTGACCGGCTGCTGGTCAACGACGGCCGCGTCGTCCTGCGGGCCGTGGAGGTCGACGATCGCCAGGTCGTCACCGAGGTTGTTACCGGCGGGGAGGTGTCCAACAACAAGGGCATCAACCTCCCCGGGGTCGCCGTCAACGTCCCGGCATTGAGCGACAAGGACGAGGACGACTTGCGCTGGGCGATCCGCGCCGGCGTCGACATGATCGCCCTGTCCTTCGTGCGCAACGCCTCGGACATCGAACGCGTACACGAAATCATGGACGAGGAGGGCCGGCGGTTGCCGGTCATCGCCAAGATCGAGAAGCCGCAGGCGGTCGACGCCCTGGAGGAGATCATCGACGCCTTCGACTCCATCATGGTCGCCCGCGGCGACCTCGGCGTGGAGTTGCCCCTCGAGCAGGTACCGCTGGTGCAGAAGCGGGCCGTCGAACTGGCCCGCCGGTGGGCCAAGCCGGTCATCGTGGCCACCCAGGTCCTGGAGTCGATGATCGATTCGCCGACGCCGACCCGTGCCGAGGCCTCGGACTGCGCCAACGCGGTCATCGACGGTGCCGACGCCGTCATGCTGTCCGGTGAGACCTCGGTGGGCGCCTACCCGATCGAGACGATCGAGACGATGGCCCGGATCATCACCGCCACCGAAGACCATGGGCTGGAGCGCATCCCCCCGCTGGGTACGCGTCCACGCACCCGGGGTGGCGCCATCACGCGTGCCGCGGTGGAGATCGCCAACCAGCTCGACGCGAAGTTCATCGTCGCCTTCACCCAATCCGGCGATTCGGCCCGCCGGCTCTCGCGGCTGCGCCCGTCGAAGCCCGTCCTCGGATTCACCCCGTTGAAGCAGACGTACAACATCATGACGCTGGTCTGGGGTGTGCAGCCGCGGCTGGTCGACTTCGCCGACCACACGGACAAGATGACCGCCCAGGTCGACGAGGCGCTGCAGAAGGAGGGCCTGGCCGAAGTCAACGACATGGTCGTCATCGCCGCCGGTTCCCCTCCAGGGCAAGCCGGCTCGACCAACTCGCTGCGCATCCACCGGGTCGGCGACATTGCGGACGCCGGGCAGCTGCTGGAGGGCAGCAGGAACCAGGTGCCCGACAAGGAAAAGGTCGGTCCCTGGCGGACCCCGGAACAGGCGGCCGAGGACCACTAGCCGGGCCACCGCAAGGTGTCCAGTAACGGCAACGTCCGGTCGGGTCGTCGGACTGCACGCATCTGGTCCACTTGACGAGGACCCCGGACGGGTGGAGGCGCATCCGCGCCTTGCCCGCCCCGGGGGTCTTCGAGTCCTTCCCTCGGCGCCTGCACGTTTAGGGGAATCGCCGTCGCCGGCCTGGGGGCAAGAGCGCCGGCCTGATCCAGCACCGCGTGACCCTGAAGGCGTCGCCGTCGGGGTCACGTGGGCGACCGGTTCCTGTCGGGCATACCTGCGGTCGCGTAGATGGTGGCGCTGGTTCCGGGTGGGTGCTCCGGCGCCGCGCCGCTGGCGGACCCATCGTCGAACGCACCGTCGTTCGCACTCCAGGCGGCCCCGCGACCACGGCCGGGGCCGTTGCGCCGGAGAATCCCTTCGCGCTCAGGCGAGAGATCACTGCTGGCCGCGATATGGCCGTCCACGACGGGATCGACCTGCAGAACTGTGCCCGCGCGACGGGCCGGACGGGACCCTGGACGGAGGTCTCCTCGGATGATTGCCGGTACTGCCAAGACCTCATGGCGGAAATCGACCAGGTCCATGGTTCGGGGAGACGGCTCCATGACGCGCAGTTTTCGGTGGCTCGACCAGCGCTGAGAACAGCCCCGGCATAGCATCCGCCCGGGTTCACCTGGTTCCACATCCGGTCGACCGCCCGTGATACGTGCCGGAGGAGACCTGCTGGTGGGAACGGCGAAGGCCCCGACCGCTTGCCGTGCAAGAGCCGGGGCCTATCGGTGCCCGAGGTGGGACTCGAACCCACACGGGTTTCCCCGCCGCATTTTGAGTGCGGTGCGTCTGCCATTCCGCCACTCGGGCCCGCAAGAGGTCCTCGATGGGACCGGCCGCCAAGACCGGTGAACATCACAGGGATGCGTTGCGCTAAACAACTCTACATGCCGATAGGCTTGATCCTGAATCCGAGAACCCCACCGCCCCCTTTCCCCGGGGAAGCTAGGAGCAGCACCATGGCAGACGCCGCAGCCGAGGCGACGTCGACACCCGTACGCCGGGTAGTCGTCGCGGAAGACGAAACCCTCATCCGGCTGGACATCGTCGAGATCCTGACGGGCGAAGGGTTCGAGGTTGTCGGCGAAGCCGACAACGGCGAAAAAGCCGTGGAGCTCGTCCGGGAGCAGCGTCCTGACCTGGTTCTCATGGATGTGAAGATGCCCGTCATGGATGGCATTTCCGCTGCGGAGGCGATCGTCAAGGAGCGCATCGCGCCGGTCGTGCTGCTGACCGCCTTCAGCCAGAAGGAGCTCGTTGAGCGGGCACGCGAAGCAGGGGCCATGGCCTACGTGGTCAAGCCGTTCAGTCCCAACGATCTCATCCCGGCCATCGAGATCGCCATGTCGCGCCACGAGGAGATCATCGCCCTGGAAAAGGAGGTCGGGGATCTGCAGGACCAGTTTGCCACGCGCAAGCTCGTCGAACGGGCGAAGTCGGTCCTGACCACCAAGATGGGCCTGACCGAGCCCGAGGCCTTCCGCTGGATCCAGAAGACCTCGATGGACCGCCGTCTGAGCATGCGCGAGGTCGCCGAGACCATCATTGCCCAGGTGAAGTAGCCGCCGCAGGCCCGACGCGGAGCGGACGGTACTCCACCGTGCGCTCCGCCGGTGGGAGCCGTCTGGCCCGGAGGGCGGCCTCCCGTCGCCCCCCGGATGGCTGGAACCCCGGTACCCGAACCGGGTAGGACGGTTCCTGGTCTGGACCTTTCCCGACGGCGCACCATGATGAGCCGGGCTGCCGGCATCGGCGGTGCCGGCGTGCTTGTCCCGGGCAGCAGCTTCAGCGGAGCCCCATGCACCCTTTCGCGCCCAGGGGATGACCAGCCCGGGCCCTCGATTACCGGACAGCCGAGGACTACGGTTGAACCGTGAGTGATCGCCCCGACATCTCCACCCTCGGTGGACTGCGCGCCTCCGGCCATGTCCGCCGGGATCTGCGCCATGAGATCCG
>DATNBS010000178.1:0-5817 GCA_035571895.1 Arthrobacter sp.
CAGGGCCATGACGGCCAGCACGGCGCCCTGCGTGTAGAACCCCTCGTCGATCCCGCTGGGGTTGCCCAGCGAGACCAGGTAGTTGGCGCCCACCGCGACGATGAGGGCCAGGATCAGCAGGACCAGTTCGGTGTTGCGCCGTGGAATCGGCGCGGTCTGTACTTCGCTCACGGTGTCACCTCCTGACAGTAGGTGGGCAGGGCCGGTGGTTCGTCCCCGCTTTGCGGATCGGCCGGGACGATCACCGGACAGGCCTGCTTGGCGCTGATGAGCAGCTCGGAAACGATGTCCTGGGCATGGGCCAGGTCGCGGGCGGCCAGCGAGTTGCGGAGGCGCTGCTGCGTGTAGGACGGCAGGGCCTGGGTGGGGATCTGCGTCACCGAGTCGACATGGGAGAGCTTGATGGGGCCGAGGTCCTGCGAGACGCCGTTGTAGATGGCGACCTTGCCGTTGTAGTCGCCCACGTAGTACTGGGTCTGCGTCCAGACATAGCCGAACCACAGCACGGACGCCAGGATCAGGGCCATCAGCGTCAGGAAGGTCGGGATGAGCCAGCCGCGGCGGACAGGGCGCCCCCGCATCGGGTCGTATTCGCGGTCCGGGCCGGTGTCCTCGGGCTCGGAGGCCTTGTGGGTCAGGATGGCCGCCGCCCGCTTTTCGGCCGACCGTTGCGTGACCATGGGGATCTGGCCGGTCTTGGTGGCCAGGTCGGCGGCACCGACCAGGACGTGCGGGCGGATGGACATCTCGTGGCGGATGATCGCCGCACTGGCCTCCAGGTCGCCCTGCTGGGCCACCTGCAACTGGCCGGTATCCGGGGCGGGTTCCTGGGCCGGTGCGGCCACGGGCTCGTCGTCGGAAGCATCCTCGACGACCTCGACCATGACGATGGTGACGTTGTCGGGGGAACCGTGCTGCAGGGTCACCTCGACCAGCTCGTCGACCGTCTGCTGCAGCGACACGGTCCCCCGCACGATGCGTTCGGTCATCTCGTCCGGGACGACGGCGTTCAATCCGTCCGAGCAGAGCATCCACCGTTCGCCCGGGGCGACCGGGTACTGCTGGATGTCCAGCTCGGGGCTGGCGTCCGAGTCACCCAGCACGCGCATCAGCACGTTCTTGTGGGGGTGGTGCTCGGCCTCCTCGGGGCGCAGCCGGCCCTCGTCGACGAGGCGCTGGACGAAGGTGTGGTCCTTGCTGACCTGCTCGAACACCCCGTCCTTGAGACGGTAGGCCCGCGAGTCCCCGATGTGCGCGTACTGGAAGCGGTCGCCGGTCAGCAGCAACGCCGTGACGGTCGTGCCCATGCCGGAGAGCTTCGGGTTGGCGTTGACCAGTTCGTTGAGGATCGAATTGGCGGTCTGGATCTCGTCGGGGAGCACGGTTTCGACGTCGACCGTCGTCTCCTGGTCCAGGTGCACCAGGTCGAGGACCGTCGAGGCCGAGGCGACGTCGCCGCCGACGTGCCCGCCCATGCCGTCGGCCACGACCGCCAGGTAACGACCGGCATAGCCCGAGTCATCGTTCTTGGCGCGAACCTTCCCCACATCCGAACGCGCTGCGAACCGCAACGTGAGCGCCATACTACGGCCTCAACTCCATGACCGTCTTGCCGATCCTGATGGGCTGGCCGATCTCCACCGGCTGCGCCCGGGTCAGCTGCGTTTCCCCGAGGTAGGTGCCGTTGGTGGAGCCGAGGTCCTCGATGAACCACCGGCTGCCTTGCGGGAACAGGCGGGCGTGGCGCCCCGAGGCGTAGTCGTCCTCGAGCACGAGGGTGGCCTCCTGGGCCCGGCCGAGCAGGATGGGGCTGGCGGCCAGTTCGAGGCTGGTGCCGGCCAGCGGGCCCTCCAGGATGGCCAGCGAGTGGGCGGTCTTCTTGGGGGCCGGCGCCGGCTCGGGGGCCAGGGCCGGGTTCTTGCGTACCTCGCGGGCGGTGGGTTGCCCCGTCCTCGCCCTCTTCCCGATCGCCAGATCGCGGCGCAGGGCGGTGATGATGCTCAGGATCAGGATCCACAGCAGGATCAGGAAGCCCAGGCGCAGCGCGGTCAGGACGAGGTCACTCATGCGCTGCCTCCAGTGCGCTGGGGGACGAGACGGTAGGTGATGCGGGTGCGCCCCATGGCCACGATCGACCCGTCGAAGAGTTCCTCGCGGTCCTGGATGCGCTGGCCATTGACGTAGCTGCCGTTGGTGGAGCCCAGGTCGACGGCCCAGGTGCGGGAGCCGTCGCGGATGATTTCGACGTGGCGGCGCGAGATGCCAGGGTCGTCGAGCGGGATGTCGGCGTCGGCGGCGCGGCCCAGGACCACGGAGTCGGCGTTCAGGGCATACCGCTGGCCGTTGATGTCGAGCACGGGCTGCCGTCCTGCCGGGGGGCGGGGCGGGGCGGGCGGACGCGATGCCGACGGTGCCTCGGTGGCGGGCGCCTTCTCCATGGTGGCGTCGATGGTGAAGCTGCCGGCCTTGATGGCCTCGTCCCGGTTGAAGGACACGGTGACCGGTCCCTGCAGTGTGTACTGCTGGGAGCGCGCGTGCTTGACGGCCACATCGCACAGCTCCTCGGCCAGGGTCTCCCCCCATTGCCGGGCGCGTTCGAAGTCGGAGGCTCCGAGGCGGACCTTGAAGGAATTGGGGGCCAGCGTCCTGCCCTCGGACAGCGTCAGCGTCCGGTTGTCCATCTCGTTGCGGAGCTGGCTGGCGATCTCGACGGGTTGCACCTGTGCCGAGCCGGAGCCGCGGAAGACGCTGGTCACCAGCTTTTCGAGTCCGCGTTCCACGTTGTCCACCACACCCATGGCGCTGCTCCTCTCGAAGTCGGTTGTCGCGTGCGCCGCTCCGGTCACGGCGCGTGACGAAACAGCCGGCCGGGAGGCCTGTGCTTGTCCGATACTACTTGCCCTGTCTGGGAAACGGTTCGAGGGCAGTCGCATCGCTTCGATAACGCAACGTGTTTCCCGCCCCTTTTGGTTCCCCCGGGTGCCCCGCATCACACGGGAAACGGCGATTAGGCGATGCCGCCCGGACGTGGTTATGATTGATCTCGCTGTTCCGGGGAAACCCGAACCAGCGACTCGCGCGAGTGGCGGAATTGGCAGACGCGCTGGCTTCAGGTGCCAGTGCCCGCAAGGGCGTGGGGGTTCAAGTCCCCCCTCGCGCACGAGCACCGATGATGTCCCCTTCCGGATTCCGGAAGGGGACATTTTGCTTTCGCGGCCGGCCCGTGTCCGGACCCGGCCGGAATAGGCGCGGCGTTTGGGGGTTGTAACCACCATGACCCGTTTGCCGCCGCTGTCCATCCTCGACCGCGCCATGGTCCGTGCCGGGGAGCCGGAGGGCGAGGCCCTCCGGGCAGTCGTCGACCGTGCCCAGCGGGTCGACGACGGCGCGATCAAACGCTTCTGGGTCGCCGAGCACCATGGGGTGCCGGGCATCGCCGGCTCCGCCCCGGCGGTCTTGATGGCGGCCATCGCGGCCGCCACCGCCAAGGTGCGCGTCGGCTCCGGGGGCATCATGCTGCCCAACCACCAGCCGCTCGTCGTCGCCGAGCAGGTCGCCACGCTGGACCGGCTCCATCCGGGCCGCATCGATCTCGGCCTGGGCCGCTCCCTGGGCTTCACCCCCGCAGTCCGCGCCGGGCTCCGCGTGGAACGGTATGGCGATCGGGCGTTCGCCGACGACCTGGCCGAACTGGTGGCCTACCTGGACGGGGAAGCGGCCTTCACCTCACGCCCGCGACCGTCCCCGCGGCTGCCGGTGTTCATCCTGGCGACCCGGCGTTCGGTGCCCTTGGCCGCCCAGGGGGGCCTCGGCGTCGTCCTCGGGGGGCCCGTGCTGGCGGACACGGCACGCGCCGCGGAGGCCGTGGCGGGCTACCGGCGGGCCTTCCGGCCCTCCGGACGCTGTGCGCAGCCCCACGTCACCCTCGCGGTCACGACAATGGCGGCCGCCACGGAGGCGGGCGCCCGGGATTTGCTGCTTCCAGAGGCCTGGGCCATGGCCCAGTCCCGTACCCGCGGGGAATTCCGCCCCCTGGAGCCGGTCGACGCGGTCCGCTCGCAGGCCATGACCGCGCGCCAGAGGGCCCTGGTTCAGGACCACCTGGACGCGGCGGTGCACGGTTCCCCGGCCCGGATCCACCGGCAGCTGGCCGACCTCGCGTCAGCCACCGGGGCCGATGAGCTCCTGTTGACCGGCAGCACCTACGACGTGGAGGACCAGGCGCGCTCCGACCGGTGGCTGGCGGCGATGGGCCAACACCGGGACGACGCGGACCCGCCGGGGCCCTGAGGCCCGCAGCCTGGACGGTGCCGGCCGCTCCCGGATGAGACCGGCACCACACAATCTGCATAGACTGGGAACGCCAAGCGCCGTCGACGAGCAGGAGAGCATCCGTGGCAGAACAGTCAGCACACCAGAACGTCACCTTTCCCTCAGCCGGGCAGAACGCCCACGGCTATCTGGCCACGCCGGCGGCGGGCAGCGGACCCGGGGTGATCGTCATCCAGGAATGGTGGGGGTTGACCGACCATATCCGCGACATCGCCGACCGGCTGGCCGCCGAGGGCTTCGTGGCCCTGGCTCCCGACCTCTACGGCGGCTGGATCACCCATGACGGCGACGAGGCCGCCGAGATGATGCAGAAGCTCCCCGAGGAGGTGGGCGCCCGGCTGCTCGCCGGTGCCGTTGACTACCTGCTGGGCCTCGAGGCGGTCACCAGTTCGAGGGTCTCGGCCATCGGCTTCTGCATGGGCGGCGGATTCGTGCTCGCCTTGGCCGCGCAGCAAGGCGACCGCATCGCCGCCGCCGTCCCGTTCTACGGGGTCGGCCAGGGGGTGCCGGAATCGTTCGCCGGGGTCCGGGCCGCCGTCCAGGGCCACTACGCCACCGAGGACACGTCCTTTCCGGTGGACCAGGCACGCGCCCAGGAGCAGCAGATCCGCGACGAATCGGGCGCCGAGGTGGCCTATTACTACTATGAGGCCCCGCACGCGTTCCATAATGATGGGAACCCGCAGGGGAACTACCGGCCCGAGGCCGCCCGGCTGGCCTGGGAACGGGCCGTCGGCTTCCTGCGCGAGAAGACCAAGTAGACCCAGCACGACCAATGGGGGCGGCGCCACCGGTGCCGCACCGGACAGGGAGGAAACACATGTCAGGAACAGTCATCGTCGGTGTCGACGGCAGCGAGACCGCCAACAAGGCAGCGACCCGGGCGGCCACCGTTGCCGCCGGCCTCGGCGCCGATCTCATGGTGATCACCGCACACACCAAGGACAACACCGAGGTGGTCCAGATCGGCAGCGACACCTGGATCCTCGACGATGCCGAGCAGGCCCAGAAGCTGGCGGAGAAATCCGCCGTCAAGCTGCGTGAACTGGTCCCGGGTGCCACCATCACGGCCTCGGCCGTCAAGGGCAAGCCGCAGGACGCCCTCGTGGAGGAAGCCAGCCGCTTGGGTGCCCAGCTCATCGTGGTCGGCAACGTCGGCATGAAGGGCCTGGGCCGCGTGCTCGGCAGTGTCGCCTCCAGCGTCGCATTGAACGCACCGTGCGACGTCTACATCGTCAAGACCGCAAGCTAGGCGTCCCCCGACGTCAACGGCGCCCCTTCCCGACCGGGAAGGGGCGCCGTTCGCCGTCGTTGGCTCCGCGGGTGCCGGGGGTCAGCGGTCCCCGCCGGAACGCTGGGCGGCCTTCTGGGCCGCCGCCTCGCGGAGGCGTGCCTCCTCGGCCCGGACCGCCGCCATGTTCGCCCGCTCGGCCTGCAGCCACTCGGGGCGGTCGGCCAGCAGCTCCTCGATCTGGGCGGTGGTCA
>DATNBS010000179.1:0-6255 GCA_035571895.1 Arthrobacter sp.
CCAGACCTGCCCGCAGACCTGCAGCCGGCACCAGCCGACGCGAAGTAGGCCCGGCATGCCCGTCTACGAACCGGCCGTCGACGTCGGGGCGGTCTCCGCCATCGACATGCATGTCCACCTCGAGGAGGACTCGCACGGCCACCGCGCCATGCCCGAGGACCTCTTCGAGGCGTCGGCGGCGTACTTCAAGTCCACGGAGCGTACCCCGTCGATCGACCGCATCGCGGAGGTCTACCGCGCAGCGGGGATGGCGGCCGTCGTGTTCACCCTCGATGCCCGCACCGCCCTGGGGCACGAGCCGAACTCCATCGACGACCTGGTGGCCGGCTGCGCCCGTCACCACGACGTGCTGATCCCGTTCGGATCAGTCGACCCTCGCACCGGCGGGGCGGCCCTGGTGGAGGCCCGCCGCCAGGCCGCCGAGCTGGGGGTGCGCGGCTTCAAGTTCCACCCCTCCCTGCAGGGATTCGATCCCAGCGACGGCGAATTCCGCCCGCTGTGGCGCGAACTGGAGCAGCTGGGCCTGCCCTGCGTCTTCCACACGGGGCAGAACGGCATGGGCGCCGGCCTGCCCGGGGGCCGCGGCATCAAACTGCGCTACTCCAACCCCCTGCTGCTCGACGACGTGGCCGCCGACTTCCCGGGGCTGACCATCATCATGGCCCACCCCTCGGTCCCCTGGCAGGACGAGGCCAATTCGATCGCCACCCACAAGGCGAACGTGTACATCGACCTCTCCGGCTGGAGCCCCAGGTACTTCCCGGAGTCGCTGGTCCGGCTCGGGAACAACATCCTGGCCGGCAAGCTGCTCTTCGGCACCGACTTCCCGCTGATCACCCCGCAGAAGTGGATGGCCGCCTTCGCCGACCTGCCGTTGAAGGACGACGTCCGCCCGGGCATCCTCAAGGACAATGCCGTGCGCGTCCTCGGACTGGACCGGCTGTGAACCCGCAGGAACCCGACGCCTTCCTGCCGGCGGATGCCTATGGGTTCGCCGAACTGCTCACCGACGCCGAGCGGTCGGCCCTATGCCGGTTGCGCGGCCTGCTCGACGAGCACGTCCGCCCGGTCCTGGCCGACAGCTGGGACCGCGGGGAGTTCCCGGAGTCGATCATGGCCCCGTTGGCCGCGGCACGCCTCATGGATCCGGTGGAGGTGGCCGGGGCCGGGCAGGAGCCCAGCGCCCTCTACGCCGGATTCCGCACCTTCGAGATCGCCCGGGTCGACGCCTCCGTGCTCACCTGGTACAACGCCCAGGCCGGGCTGTTCCGCACCACCGTCGCCTATGGCGCCGCGGCCGGCCGCGCCGCCGAACTGGATGCGCGGATCCGCGACTTCTCCTGGCGGGGCGTCTTCGCCCTCACCGAACCCGAACACGGGTCCGACATCGCCGGCGGCCTGGCCACCAGCGCCCGGCGGGACCCCGCCACGGGCCGGTGGACCCTCGACGGTGCCAAGCGGTGGATCGGCGGTGCCGGGCAGGCCGATGTCCTGGCCGTCTTCGCCCGCGACGTCGAGGACGGGCAGGTCAAATGCTTCCTCGTCCCCGTGGACACCGCCGGGGTCAGGCTCGCGGCCATCCGCGGCAAGGCCAGCCTGCGCATCATGCAGAACTTCGACATCCACCTCGACGGCGTCGTGGTCGACGAGGCCGACCGGCTGCCGAACATCAACTCCTGGTCCGACGTCGCGGCCTGCTTGCGCCGGATGCGCGCCGACGTGGCCTGGAGCGCGGCCGGTGCGGCCGCCGGCGCCTACGAGGCGGCGCTCGCCTACGTCGGCCAGCGGGAGCAGTTCGGCCGGCCCCTGGCACGCTTCGCCCTCATCCAGGAAAAGCTCGCCCACATGCTCGGCAACGTCACCGCCAGCCTGGCGATGGTCGTGCGGCTGGGGCAACGCCAGGCCGCGGGCATCTACCGCGACGAGGACTCCTCGCTGGCCAAGATGCACACCGCACGTACGCTGCGCGAAACCACGGCCCTGGCACGCGAGGTCGCCGGCGGCAACGGCATCCTGCTCGCCCACGACGTCGCCCGGTTCCACGCCGATGCCGAGGCCATCTACTCCTACGAGGGCACCCACGAGATCAATGCCCTGGTCGTGGGCCGCTCGATCACCGGGCTGGCAGCCTTCCGCTGACCACCGCCCCGTCCAGACCACCCCATCCACCCCGGCGGAACGCCGGACCACCACGCAGGAGGAAACCATGCCGCAGAAAGTCATCCGCTACGAGGAACTCGCCGACGCCGCCGGGACCGACCTCGGCTACAGCGACTACCGCACCGTCACCCAGGAACAGGTGGACACCTTCGCCGACGCTGCCGACGACCACCAGTGGATCCACACCGATCCGGAGCGGGCCAAGGACGGCCCCTTCGGCGGTCCCATCGCGCACGGCTACCTCACCCTGAGCCTGCAGATCCCGTTCTGGGCCGAGCTCTTCGATGTCGACGGGGTCACGACGAAGGTCAACTACGGCCTGGAAAAGGTCCGCTTCCCCTCTCCCGTGCACGTCGGGGCACGGATCCGGATGAAGGCGGCCATCGCCTCCGTCGACGAGGTCCCCGGCGGCTACCAGATCGCCGTCGACCAGGTCGTCGAGGTCGAGGGCGGCACCAAGCCGGCGGTCGTCTCGCGGGGGCTGTACCGCTTCTACGCCTAAGCACCAAGAAGCTATTGATTTCCTCAATAGTTGAACCTAACCTGATTCGACAGTGGTCTACATCACGTCCTCCACTGGGGCGGCGCCCGGGGCGCCGGCCGAAGACCGAAGGAGAAACGACATGCGCAACGCCGGGTTGGGTCCGTGGATCCGCAAGCGCAAGTTGAAGTCGGGGGACAAGACCGCCGTTGTCCACGCCGGCGAGGAACTGGGGTACGCCGCAATGGCGGACCGCATCGACCGCTTGGCGGGAGCCCTGGTCGCGCGGGGCATCACGGCCGGGGACCGGATCGCCTACCTGGGGAACAACCATCCGGCGTTCCTCGAGACGCTCTTCGCCGCAGGCCTGGCCGGTGCCGTCTTCGTTCCGCTGAACACCCGGCTGGCCGCCGGGGAGCTGGCCTACCAGCTTGCCGACTCGGGCAGCCGCCTGCTCATCCACGATGCCGCGCTGGCGGAGCTGGCCGGACAGGCGGTCCACGGCACGGGCGTCGAGGACCGCCTGGCCGTGGGCGGACCGGTCGCGGGGGCAGCGGACTACGGGGAGGCCATCGCCGCGGCGACCCCGCTGGCGGAGGATGTGCCTGTGGCGCTGGAGGACCCGGCCATCATCCTCTACACCTCCGGGACCACCGGCCGCCCCAAGGGCGCGGTGCTCAGCCACGGCAACATGACCTGGAACAGCATCAACGTCATCGTCGACTACGACGTTCCCACCAGCGAAGTCGCCCTGCTGATCGCCCCGATGTTCCATGTGGCATCGCTGGGCATGGGGGCGCTGCCGACACTGCTCAAGGGCGGGACCCTGGTGCTCCAGGACCGGTTTGACCCGGGCGAGGTCCTCGCGGCGATCGAGCGCCACCGGATCACCAGCCTCTCCGGCGTCCCGACGACCTTCCAGATGCTGGCCGAGCATCCGGCCTTCGCGACCACCGACATCTCCTCGCTGGTCAAGCTCACCTGCGGGGGCTCGGCAGTCCCCGCCCGGGTCTCGGAAGCGTACGAGGCCCGCTCGCTCTCCTTCTCCAACGGCTACGGCATGACCGAGACCGCCCCCGGCGCCACGGCTTTGTCGTCCCGGCATTCCCGTGCCAAGGCCGGATCGTCGGGTCTGCCGCACTTCTTCACGGACGTGCGCATCGTCGAGCCCGGCGGCGGGATCGCCCCGGCGGGCACGGACGGGGAGATCCAGATCCAGGGCCCCAACGTCATCACGCGGTACTGGAACCTCCCCGAGGCCAGCGCGCAGGCCCTCGTCGACGGCGGTTGGCTGCGGTCCGGGGACATCGGACACCTCGACCAGGACGGCTTCCTCTACGTCTCCGACCGGCTCAAGGACATGATCATCTCCGGTGGGGAGAACATCTACCCGGCCGAGGTCGAGACGGTCATCATGGAACTACCTGAAGTCGCCTCGGCCGCCGTGATCGGCATCCCCGACGAGAAATGGGGCGAAGTGCCCAAGGCGGTCATCGAGCTCGCCGAGGGGGCGGCGCTGGACGCCCGGGACCTGCAGGAACACCTCGACGGCCGGCTCGCCCGCTACAAGATCCCGCGCACCGTCGAATTCGTCGGCGAACTGCCACGCACTGCCAGCGGGAAGATCCGCAAATCCGATCTGCGCGACACCGCTGACCGCCAGCCGAACGAACGCACCGGCGCCGGACCACGGTGACGGAGGGACACCGGCCCCGGGGACGACCCCCGAAGGCCAGCACCTTGAGAAATGAGGCACACATGAAAAACCACCTGAAGACCGCGGTGGCCGCCCTGGCCGTCCTGGGCCTGGCGGCTTGCGGCTCCGGCTCGCCCAGCGGGGGATCCGGCGGCGACGCCGCGGCCTCCGCCGGCGGCGGACTGACACCGGTGTCCGTCGGCGTCATCCCGATCGTGGACACCGCGCCGATCTGGCTTGGCGACCAGGAGGGCTTCTTCGCCGACGAGGGGCTGGACCTGGACATCCAGACCGCCAGCGGCGGGGCCGCCATCATCCCGGGCGTGCAGTCCGGCAGCTACGACTTCGCCTTCTCCAACCTCGTCTCGCTCATGGTCGCCAACGACAAGGGCCTGGACATGAAGGTCGTCGCCAACGGCAACAGCACCACCGGAACAGACCACGACTTCGGAGCCGTCGTCGTTTCCGGCGACTCCGACATCAAGTCGCCGCGGGACCTGGCCGGCAAGAAGGTCTCCGTCAACAACCTCTCCAACATCGGGGACACCACCATCAAGACGGTCGTCGAGGAGGATGGCGGGGACCCGGATTCCATCAACTTCGTCGAGGTCGGCTTCCCCGATGCCCCGGCGGCCCTGGACAACGGCGTGGTCGATGCGGCCTGGATCCTGGACCCGTTCCTGACCCAGTCGGTCGATAGCGGCGCCCGGGTGGTGAGCAACAACTTCACCGACTTCGATCCGGAGCTGGACATCGCGGCCTACTTCACCAGCCAGGCCTCCATCGACAAGAACCCGGAGCTGGCGCAGAAGTTCCAGCGCGCCATGGACAAGTCGTTGGAATTCGCGGCGGAAAACCCCGACAAGGTCCGGGAGATCGTGGGCACCTACACGAAAATCGACGCCGAGACGCGCAAGGACCTGATCCTGCCGAAGTTCCGGGTCGAGATGAACCGCGCCGCCGCGAAGAAGCTCGGCGACTCCGCCGTGAAATACGGGACCCTGCAGAAGGCGCCCGACCTGGACGCGTTGCTGCCATGAGCCAGGCAACCACGGCTGTCCGCGTAGCCCCCGCGGACCGGCGCCCCCGCACCCGGAAGGGTCCGCCGACCTGGGTCCTGGGCCTGGTCGGGGTGCTCGTGTTCCTCGGGGCCTGGGAACTGCTGCCGGTCCTGGGGATCGTCCAGGCGAAGTACCTGCCGCCGGCCTCCGAGGTGGTCGTGGCGTTGGTGGGTGACTTCGGGATGACCGCGTTCTGGGTTGCGGTAGGGGACACCCTGCTCGCCTGGGCACTCGGCCTGGCGGTGGCCACCGTGCTGGCACTGGTGCTGGGAATGGTGATCGGCACCTCGGCCTTCCTGCGCCGTTTCACGAACTCGACGATCGAGTTCCTGCGCCCGATTCCCTCGGTGGCCCTGATCCCGCTGGCCGTGCTCCTGTACGGGGTCGACCTCGAGTCCTCGCTGCTGCTGATTGTCTACGCCTGCTTCTGGCAGGTCCTCATCCAGGTGCTCTATGGGGTGGCCGACGTCGACAACGTGGCCATGCAGACCGCCAGGTCCTACAACTTCGGCCCCTGGCAGCGGATCAAGGACGTCGTCTTCCCCACCGTGCTTCCGTACCTGATGACCGGCATCCGGCTGGGCGCGGCCGTCGCGTTGATCCTGGCGATCACCGCGGAGTTGATCATCGGCTCGCCGGGCCTGGGCCGCGAGATCGCCCTGGCGCAGTCCGGCGGGGCGATCTCCGGGATGTATGCGCTGATCCTGGCCACCGGCCTGCTGGGCGTGCTGATTAACGTCGCCATGCGCACCATCGAACGGCGGGTCCTGGGATGGCATCCCTCGGTCCGTGGGGAGGCAACGGCATGAGAACCCTGAAATCCGCCGGCTACCTGCTGGCGCTGCCGGTCCTGCTGG
>DATNBS010000180.1:0-3749 GCA_035571895.1 Arthrobacter sp.
TGCATCAGGTCCATCGGGCTGCTCTTTCGTTGCTGCGTTTCCGCAGTGCCGAACACCCTTGACCATTGGCGGGACCGCCAACTTGATTCGATGCTTCTGTATCGTGGAAATTTCGTTCCGCGGATACTGTAAGCCAGCTCACACGGCGGCTGTCAAGGGCTCCGCGCAAAATGGCTTCGCAGTCGTCTGCCGGGTGTGTGCAGCCGGGGAGCCTCGGCGGGACACTTGGTCGATCGCGGGCAAACCCTTGCCTTTCCGCCACCGGAGGCCGCATACTGTTTCCATGACTCAATAAAGTTTTCTCGCTATGCGAAAACAGACAGGATGTGCACCATGACCACCACGAACAAGGCCACGCACCAGGAAGCTGCCGCGCACGCGGCCCCGGCGGTCCATGATCCGGCGACCCCGTTCTACGCCGTCGGCGGGGCCGATCCCGACTTCGCCCTGCCGCCGCGCAACGACTCCCCGCGCGCCGGCTTCTGGGCCCGCCTGCTTCCCCCCGGCCCCCGGCGGTAACCCACGGCCCCGCCCTGCCGCCCTTCCATACCTAGCACTGCTATGCTCCTCTACCTAGAGGCTCTAGGTATGGAGGAAACGTGCACATCGACAAGGACCTGGTCGCCGCCGCGGCCACCCCGCTCGTCCTGGGGATCCTCGCGGAGGGCGATCTCTATGGCTACGCCATCATCAAACGCGTCGGCGAACTCTCCGACGGGGACCTGCAGTGGACCGACGGCATGCTCTACCCGCTCCTGCACCGGCTGGAGCGTCTGGGCTACCTTTCCTCGTCCTGGGGCACCTCGGAGGCCGGACGCCGCCGCAAGCACTACGCCATCACGGTCACGGGGCGCCAAGCGCTGGCCGAACGGCAGGAGCAGTGGGCGGTGGTGGCGGAGACACTCCGCCAGGCCTGGCGCTCCCTCGAACAGCCCCCGGCAGCGGCACCGGGCTGGGCCTGATGGACGGGCACGTCGAACTGGAAGCCCAGATCGGCCGCTGGAGGGGCTATCTCCAACGGCGCCAGGCCATTGCCCCGGCCGACCTCGATGAACTCGAGGACCACCTGCGCGGGGAGATCGCCGCACGGCGGTCCACCGGCCTCGACGACGACGAGGCCTTCCTGGTGGCCATCAAGCGGATGGGGAACCTCGACGCCGTCTCCCGCGAATTCGCCCGCGAGCACTCGGACCGGTTGTGGAAACAGCTGGTCCTGGTCCCCGAGGAGCGCGACGGCGAGTCGGGGAAGGGGTGGCGCGAACTCATCGTCGTGCTGTGCCTGGCAGTCGGCGCGGGACTGGCCGTGAAGGCCGGGATCCTGCTGTTCGGCCAGGAGTCGGTCCTGGCCCGGAACATCGGCCTGCTCGTCATCCCCTTCCCCACGGCCTACTTCGCCTGGAAACGCCGACTGGCCGCCCGGACGGCGGGAACCCTCCTGCTGGCCCTCGCCGTTCTGGCGGTCCTGCTCAATGCCTATCCGGTCGTCGCTGGCGGATCGACCGAGCTCCTGGCCATCGTGCATGCGCCCGTGCTGCTGTGGATGCTCGCGGGGATCGCCTACGCCGGCGGCCGCTGGCGCTCCGACGGCCGCCGCATGGATTTCGTGAGGTTCACCGGCGAGATCGCCATCTACTTCACCTTGCTGGCACTCGGCGGAGCGGTCCTCATCGGGCTCACCTTCGCCGTCCTGCAGCTCGTGGACCTCGACCTCGAACCGGTCATGGAGGCCTGGATCCTGCCATTCGCCGTGCCCGGCGCCCTCGTGGTGGCCGCCTGGCTCGTGGAAGCCAAGCAGAACGTGGTGGAGAACATCGCCCCGGTGCTCACCAAGGTGTTCACCCCGCTGACACTGCTCATGCTGTTGTCCATGTTGGCCGTCCTGGCCGCATCCGGCGGCCCCGGGCAGGTCGGCCGCGAACTCCTCATCCTGATGGACGCGATCCTGGTCCTGGTGTTGTGCCTGTTGCTCTACGCGGTTTCCGCCCGGGACTCCCTGTCGCCGCCGGGCCTCTTCGACGGCATCCAGCTCCTCCTCGTCCTGGCGTCGATCGCCGTGGACGTGGTGATGCTGGTCGCGATGCTCTCGCGCATCGCCGAGTTCGGCACCAGCCCCAACAAGATCGCCGCTTTGGGCCTGAACCTGCTGCTCCTGGTGCATCTGCTGCGATCGGCGTGGCTCGGAGTCGGCTTCCTGCGACGTCGCCGCCTCTTCGCCGAGCTCGAACGCTGGCAGACCCGCTACCTCCCGGCCTACGGCCTCTGGGCGCTGGCCGTGGTGGCGCTCTTCCCGCCCGTCTTCGGCTTCAGGTAGCACGCCGGGGGCGCGGCGTCCGCGCGGCGCCCCCGGCGTGCTACTCCGTTGTTTCCGCCAAGCGGTAGCTGCCGAACGCCTCCCGGGGCACCCCGGCGTCGACCTCGCCGCGGGCGGCCAGCATCTGCAGGGCGCGCACGACGATCGAGTGCGCGTCGATGGCAAAGTAGCGCCGTGCCGCGGCGCGGGTGTCGGAGAAGCCGAAGCCGTCGGCACCCAGGGTCGCGAAGTCGTTCGGGACGAACTGGCGGATCTGGTCCGGCACCTGGCTGGCGTAGTCGCTCACCGCGACCACCGGCCCCCGCGCATCCGCCAGCTTCTCGGTGACGTAGGCCCGACGCGCCGGTGCCTCCGGGTGCAAGAAGGCCTCCCGCTCGGCGGCAACGCCGTCGCGGCGCAGTTCGTTCCAGCTGATGACGGACCAGACATCGGCGGAGACGCCCCATTCGTCGGCGAGGATCTGCTGGGCTTCGAGGGCCCAGGGCACGGAGACACCGGAGGCCAGCAGCTGGGTGCGGGGTCCGTCGACGGTGGCCGGGGAGAGCAGGTAGATGCCCTTGAGCAGCCCCTCGACGTCGAGGTCCTCGGGTTCGGCGGGCTGGAGGATGGGCTCGTTGTAGACGGTGAGGTAGTACATGACGTTGGGGTCCTCGTGTTCCCCGCCGTACATGCGCCGCAGCCCGTCCTTGACGATGTGGCCGATCTCGTATCCGTAGGCGGGGTCGTAGGTGACCACTGCGGGGTTGGTGGAGGCCAGGATCGGGGAGTGCCCGTCGGCGTGCTGCAGGCCCTCGCCGGTGAGCGTGGTGCGTCCGGCGGTGGCGCCGATGACGAAACCGCGGGCCATCTGGTCCCCCGCCGCCCAGAAGAAGTCACCGGCACGCTGGAACCCGAACATCGAATAGAAGATGTAGATCGGGATCAGCGGTTCGCCGTGCGTGGCGTAGGCGGTGCCCGCGGCGGTCAGCGCGGCGGTCGAACCGGCCTCGTTGATGCCGGTGTGCAGGATCTGGCCCTGGGGGGATTCCTTGTAGGCCAGGACCAGGTCGCGGTCCACCGAGAGGTAGTTCTGCCCCTTGGGGTTGTAGATCTTCTTGGTGGGGAAGAGCGAGTCCATGCCGAACGTACGCGCCTCGTCGGGAATGATCGGGACCACGCGGTCGCCGAATTCCTTGTCGCGCATGAGGTCCTTGAGCAGGCGGACGAAGGCCATGGTGGTCGCGGCCTGCTGCTTGCCGGATCCGCGTTTGGCGACCTCGTAGGCCTTGTCATCGGGCAGGTGCAGCGGCTTGTGCGCGGTCCGGCGTTCGGGGACGGCGCCGCCGAGGGCGGCGCGGCGTTCCATCATGTACTTGATCTCCGGGGCATCCGGGCCCGGGTGGTAGTACGGCGGGGCGTAGGGATCGGCCTCGAGGGCCTCGTCGGTGATCGGGATGCG
>DATNBS010000181.1:0-22641 GCA_035571895.1 Arthrobacter sp.
TGCCAGGAAGCGGCAGAGGGCGAAGACGAGGAAGTTCGGGGACAGGGCCCCGGCGACGGTGAACAAGGAGAAGACCAGCAGCGTCCAGGTGAAAGCGCGACGGCGGCCGATCCGGTCGGCAATGGTTCCCCAGAGGAAGGCGCCCAGCGCCATGCCGATCAGGTTCGCGGTGCCCAGCCAGGCCGCCGTCGTGCGTTCCAGCCCCCACTCCTGCATGACCAGGGGGATGAGGGCGCCGTTGAGCGTGACGTCCCAGGCATCGAACATGAACCCGAGTCCGCCGATGATGAAGATCCTGCCCTGGACGCCCCACTTCCAGGGCAGGCCCTGGACGATCTTGTCCCCGGAACGCAGGGTGCGGTACTCGTTCATGGCGTGGGGGTCCCCTTGGTGTAGGAAGCGGGAAGTAACGGACAGGCAGAGACGGACAAGCAGCGGCGGACGGGCCGGTGCGGCCACGTGGTGGCGGACCAGTCCTGGGTCCCGATGGGCCTCCGGCCCCCCACGTGGCCGGGAGGACATCAATGCCAACGGCACGCGGCCAGCGACTACCATGGGTGGCGATCACCACACATCTGGCGCGCATCCGGTGCGCGCCTGAAGGGACACCACACATCATGTCAGAGGAAACCAGGCAGAGCGGCATTGAGCTCGAGCCTCCCAAGAAATGGAAAATCATCGGCCCCGGGTTGGTCGTGGCGGCTACCGGCGTCGGCGCGGCGGACATGGTCTCGACCCTGGTCGCCGGCTCGAAATTCGGGTACGGACTGCTGTGGGCGCTCGTCGTCGGCGTCATCCTGAAGATCGTGCTCGTCGAGGGGGCGGGACGCTATTCGCTGGCCACCGGCAAAACGATCTTCGAGGGCTGGCGTTCGCTGGGCCGCTGGCCGGTCTGGTACTTCGGCCCCTACATCATCATCTGGGGCTTCATCTACGGGGCCTCGGCGATGGCCTCGACCGCGCTGCCGCTCGCTGCGTTGTTCCCGGCCATCCCGCAGGTCGTGTTCGCCATCGCCACCGGCCTGGCCGGGTTCCTGCTGGTCTGGTTCAACCGGTACACCGTGTTCGAGAAGATCACCGCCGTGCTCGTGGGCCTGATGTTCATCACCATCGTGGGCCTGGCCATCATCGCGGCGCCCGACGTCCCGGCCATGCTGGCTGGTCTCATCCCGCGCCTGCCGCAGGGCTCCGTCCTCTACACCCTGGCCCTGGCGGGCGGCGTCGGCGGCACGATCACGCTGGCGGCCTACGGCTACTGGCTGCGCGAGAAGGGCTGGGTCAAGCCGGGCTGGATGCGCGTCATGCGGATCGACAACACGATGGCCTACGTGATGACCGGCATCTTCGTGATCTCGATGATGATCGTCGGCACCGAGGTCATCGCGGCGGCCGGCGTCACCGTGGACGCGGGTGACAAGGGCCTGATCGACCTCAGCGACGTGCTGAAGGACAAGTACGGGGACTTCATCGGCGTCGCCTTCCTGGTCGGCTTCTTCGCCGCTGCCTTCTCCTCCGTCATCGGCGTGTGGAACGGCGTGTCGCTGATGTTCGCCGACTTCTGGGGCAACATCCGGGGAAAGGGCTCCGAGCACAAGGACTCGCAGGCCCACGGCAAGTACTTCCGCTTCTACATCCTGTGGCTGACCTTCCCGCCCATGCTGCTGCTCCTCCTCGGCAAGCCGATCGCCCTGGTCCTGGCCTACGGCGTCCTCGGGTCGCTGTTCATGCCGTTCCTGGCGATCACGCTGCTGCCGCTGCTGAACACCCATCGCGTGCCGAAGGAATGGCGCAACCGGTGGCACACGAACACGGCGCTGGTCATCACGGCCGTGCTGTTCATCTGGCTGGGCATCTACCAGCTGGTCACCACCATCCTGAAGTACGTCTAGGCCTTCGGGGTGCCCGACGGGCGCCGGAACGGACCTGCCAGCGGTCCGTTCCGGCGCCCGTTCCCGTTCCCACCGCCACACCGGGACGAGGGCCTTATCACCGACGCCGGTCGGAGGTAGGCTCTGGTCATGGGAGTGGATTGGACGGCTTTGGAAGAGGCAATCCGGCGATCGGCATTGCGGCAAGCTCGGGACGTGATCGAGCATCATCCCGACCATGTGTTCTATGCGGTGGCCTTCGACGGGGTGTCCACCGAACCGAGCGGACGGGTGGAACTCCCCGTCCTGGCCCTGAACTCCGAACAGGCGCTCGTCCGCGACCGCGGTCCCGTGGAGGAAGCCGCCCCCGTCGCCGACGATGAACCCGAGGAATACCAGGACGACGGCGAGGGCCCGGACCCGCTGAACCTCGGCACTGATGATGACGACGACCGGGACGACGACGAGGCCGACGACGCATCCGACGACGACGACGGCTTCGACGTGGAGGGGGAACTGCGGCGCCTCGAAGAAGAGGGGCAGGCCACGGAAGGTGATTCCAGCTACTATTCCGCGCGCTGGAACCCGCCGGATTGGCACTGGTGCTCCATGGAACTCTTCGACGAATCCGCTGCCGAGCTCTGGAGCCAGGCGCTGACCCGCGTGGCCGAGACAACGGGATGGGAACCGACCATCCGCCGCTACTACGAGGTCCTGCTCTCGGTGATCGCGAGCCTGCGCGAGGAACTGGCGGAAGGACCGAATGCCGACATCGTTGCCTTCGTCTCCGACGACGACCACGCCGACGCACTGTTGCGGCGCTGTCTGACGCCCGAACAGCTCCAGCGTCATTTCCCGGACCTCGTCTCCTGAACGGCGCGGGCTGCCCGGTAGAGTTGGGGTGACCCCACCCCGAGATTCCAGGGAGTTCCTTGTGAGCCAAACCGTCCTTGACCGTGTTCCCCTTCGCCGAGCACTCATCTCCGTCTACGACAAGACCGGGCTCGAGGACCTGGCGCGCGGGTTGCACGCTGCCGGCGTCTCCATCGTGTCCACGGGGTCGACGGCATCGAAGATCGCGGCTGCCGGCGTACCGGTGACCGAGGTCTCCGAGGTGACGGGCTTCCAGGAATGCCTCGACGGCCGCGTCAAGACCCTGCACCCCCGCGTCCATGCCGGCATCCTGGCCGATCGCCGGCTGCCCGAGCATGTCCAGCAGCTCAACGACCTGGGGATCGAGCCCTTCGATCTGGTGGTCGTCAACCTCTACCCGTTCGTGGACACCGTCAAAGCCGGGGCCGGCCAGGACGAGGTGGTCGAACAGATCGACATCGGCGGGCCGTCCATGGTCCGGGCCGCGGCGAAGAACCACCCCTCCGTGGCCGTCGTCGTGGACCCCGCCTCCTACGGGGACGTCGTATCGGCGGCCCAGTCGGGCGGTTTCGATCTGAAGACCCGCCGCCGGCTCGCCTCCCTCGCCTTCGCGCACACCGCCGCCTACGACAACGCCGTCGCCACCTGGACCGCCTCGCAGTTCGGCGACGAAGAGGCCCCCGCCAAGTTCCCCCCCTACGCCGGCGTCGCGCTCGAGCGTGCCGACACGCTGCGCTACGGGGAGAACCCGCACCAGGCCGCCGCCCTGTATGTCGACGCGTCGGCACCCGCCGGCATCGCCCAGGCGGAGCAGCTCCACGGCAAGGCCATGAGCTACAACAACTACACCGACGCCGATGCGGCCTTGCGCGCGGCCTTCGACTTCGCCGAGCCGGCCGTCGCCGTCGTCAAGCACGCCAACCCGTGCGGTGTCGCGGTGGCCACCGCCGGTGCCGAGGACCCGATCGCCGACGCGCACCGCAAGGCCCACGCCTGCGATCCGGTGTCCGCCTACGGGGGCGTCATTGCGGCCAACCGCACCGTCAGCGCGGGCATGGCCGGGACCATCCGCTCGATCTTCACCGAGGTCGTCATCGCGCCGGGCTTCGAACCGGAGGCCCTGGAGATCCTGACCGCGAAGAAGAACATCCGGCTGCTGCAGCTGCCCGCCGGCTATGAACGCGACGGCGTGGAGTACAAGCAGATCTCCGGAGGCATGCTCCTGCAGGCTGCGGACCGGATCGACGCCGACGGCGACGACCCGTCGAAGTGGACGCTGGCTGCCGGGGAAGCCGCCGACGAGGCCACCCTGGCCGACCTGGTCTTCGCCTGGCGTGCCATCCGCGCCGCGAAGTCCAACGCCATCCTGCTGGCCCGCAACGGGGCCACCGTGGGCGTGGGCATGGGCCAGGTCAACCGCGTGGATTCCTGCCGGCTGGCCGTGGAGCGGGCCAACACCCTCGGGGTCGCCGTCGAGTCCGACGTCGATGCCGCCGGGGGAGCCACGGCAGCGGCCGATGCCCGGTCCGAGGAGCGCGCCCGCGGCGCGGTGGCCTCCTCCGACGCCTTCTTCCCGTTCGCCGATGGGCTGCAGATCCTCATCGACGCCGGGGTGAAGGCCGTGGTCCACCCGGGCGGTTCCATCCGCGACGAGGAGGTCGTCGCCGCGGCGAAGGACGCGGGCATCACGATGTACTTCACGGGGGCACGCCACTTCTTCCACTAACCGTCCGGCGCTCCCGGGCGTTCCCCAGCACGACGACCCGACCGGTTCCCCAGAGGGGAACCGGTCGTTGTCCTGTGGACACCCGGCCGGCACCGCACGCCGGGCCGGCATCCCCGCCGCTCATCCGAAATGACGATGCCCTCGAGACCACCTGCCGGTCGATGGGGATTCCGAACGGAACGAAGGGGATCCGATGCTGGAGCCGACCATTGTCGAGCTGATGGCAGCAGCCCCTCCCGGGGGGGCAGCCAAGGGAACCTGGTGCTCGGCCTGGTGCTCGGCCTGGTGATGGGTGCCGTGGCGGTGGTGGCGGCCATCTCGTGGTTCGCCCACCGATACCGCGCCGCCCGCGGCCACGCGCGCCGAGCACGAAATGCTGCGTGAAGTCCATGCCCTGCGCCCGGAACAGCAGGCCGTGAAGGCACACACGGACAACCGTCCGCCCTTTCGCGGCCGCCTCGAGGGCACCTTCCGGGCTCGCCGCCTAGCGCCGGGCCGTGAGCAGCTGGTGGGCCAGGGCGGAACCGGGATCGAGGGCCGGCAGCATGGCGGCCCCCTCCAGCGAGGAGGCCAGCGGTTCCCGAACCACCAGATGCGGCCACAGGGCGGCCAGCCGGGCGACGAGTTGCGAACGCACGCGTTCCCCGCGCAGGACGCCGCCCAGGAAACAGACAGTAGGGGCTTCCACGGCGTCTTCGCCCACGCGGCGCAGCCCGGTGGCCACGGCGAGGGCGAGTTCGGCCGCCGCCGCGTCGCAGATGCCACGCGCCACCTCGTCGGTGTCCGCCAGCCGGGCGACGTGGGCGGCATAGGATGCGGTCCGGCGGATGCGGTCGGCATCGCGTTGCAGGTCGACGTAGGCCTGGGCAAGATCGGGGAAGTCGGCGGCCACGACATCGGTCAGGGCCGTGGCAGGCCCGCGGCCATCGAAGGCGCGCATGACGGCGACGAGCGCCTCCCGCCCCAGCCAGTAGCCGCTGCCGGCATCGCCCATGATGTAACCCCAGCCGTCGATGCGCACCACGTCGGTGGCGCCCACGGCCAGGGTCACCGAGCCGGTCCCCGCGGCGATCACCGCGCCACGCGAATCGCCCAGGGCGCCGAGGTAGGAACTGACCGAGTCGTGGACCAGATGGACCGTGCCGACGCCGAAGTCCGCGGTGGAGGCCAGGAGGGCGGGAGCCAGGTCCTCCCCGTCGGTCAGCCCCGACAGCCCGGCCGACACGGTGGAGAACTCCAGGCCGGACGCCGCCCGGGCCTGGCCCACGACATCGGCGATCTGCGGGGCCAGCGGCCGGTCGGTGAGAATGCCGCGGGATTCGTAGACCGGCAGGCCGTCCCAGGCGGATCCATCGGCCCGGCGCACCTGGGCGCGGATCCCCGTCTGACCGCCATCGATTGCCAGTGCCGCCTCGGGCATGTCGCCGTCCTCCTGTTGGTGCGCAGGACGCCGCTCCGGCGCCTGCAACATCATACCGGCAGCGGGACGGCCTGTGACGTTGCCCACCTCGCGGGGCCAAGAGCCGCGGAATGTGGGCAACGGCACATTTGATGGCCTGAGGCAACGGCTAGGCTGGCGGTGACCAGCACCACGCCGGTCACCCCGTACGACCATCACGAACCACTGGAGCACCCATCATGAAGTTCCCCCGCGCCCTCGGCGCCGGCATCGCCGTCACGGCCGCTGCCCTGGCCCTGGTCGGATGCGCCGCCGACGAGCCCGCAACCGACGCCTCCTCCTCCTCGTCCGCCGCGGCCGTCCAGGCCCCGCCGACCAACGCGCAGATGAAGGCGGAGGGCGCCGACGGCCTCTCGGCCACCACCTACTACTACTACGAAGCCGTCAGCTATGCCCAGCAGACCGGCAAGACCGAGCAGATGCTCGCCGTCACCGACGACTGCGCCCAGTGCACCGAGACCGCCAACGCCATCGCCAAGGTCTACTCCGACGGCGGCAGCATCGAGGGCGGCCAGCCCAAGCCCCAGGACGTCGCCGCCGTGGGCGCGGTCGACGACCAGGGCGAGCTGAGCGCCGTCGTCCCGTTCATGCAGGACGCACAGAAGACCCTCGACGCGGACGGCAAGGTCGTGGACGAGACCGAGTGGGATGCCGACGGGACCACCTACACGGTCACCGGACGCTATGCCGACGGGCAGTGGAAGATCACCTCGTTGAAGGAGACCCCCGACGCGAAGGCACCCGACGCCGGGTAGCCCTCCGGGGACCGGTTTCCCCGGGCACGACGCCGGTGCCCGCGCCTCCGGGGCGCGGTCGCCGGCGTCGTCGCATCCGCCCGTGGAATATGGGCCGGAGGGGCCTCTCGGGTAAGTTGGAGTCGTTGAGATCATCACGTTGATCTCCCCACACCGTTGACCTTCAGGGAGATGCCCCGCCCATGGCAAAGATTATCTACACCCACACCGACGAAGCCCCGATGCTGGCCACCTACTCCTTCCTGCCCGTCGTGGAGGCCTTCGCCTCGACCGCCGGCGTGGACGTCGAGACCCGCGACATTTCGCTCGCCGGCCGCATCATCGCCGTCTTTGGTGACTTCCTGACCGAGGACCAGCGCCAGCCGGACGCGCTGGCCGAACTCGGCGCCCTGGCCAAGACGCCCGAGGCGAACATCATCAAGCTGCCGAACATCAGCGCCTCCATCCCGCAGCTCAAGGCGGCCATCGCCGAACTGCAGTCCCAGGGCTACGCCCTGCCGGACTACCCGGACAACCCCTCCTCGGACGAGGAAACCGACATCCGCTCGCGCTACGACCGCATCAAGGGGTCCGCCGTGAACCCCGTCCTGCGCGAGGGCAACTCCGACCGCCGCGCGCCGCTGTCGGTGAAGAACTACGCCCGCCAGAACCCCCACACCATGGGCGCGTGGACCACCGACTCCAAGACCAACGTGGCCACCATGGACGGCGGCGACTTCCGCTCCAACGAGAAGTCCGTCGTCATGGCCGACGACGACCAGCTCGAGATCCGCTTCACCGCCGAGGACGGCACGGTCAAGGTCCTGAAGAAGGCCTTCCCCGTCCTGAAGGGCGAGGTCATCGACGGCACGTTCATGTCCGCCGCCAAGCTGGACGCGTTCCTGGCCGCCCAGGTCGCCCGTGCCCAGGACGAGGGCGTGCTCTTCTCCGCCCATCTGAAGGCCACCATGATGAAGGTCTCGGACCCCATCATCTTCGGGCACGTCGTCAAGGCCTTCTTCCCGGACCTCTTCGCCACCTACGGCGATGACCTCGAGGCAGCCGGACTGAGCGCCAACAACGGCCTGGCCGCCATCCTCGGCGGGCTCGACGAGCTCTCCGACTCCGTGCGCGACGGCGTGAAGTCCGCCATCGAGAAGGGCCTCGCCGAGGGCCCGGCCCTCGCGATGGTCGACTCGGACAAGGGCATCACCAACCTGCACGTGCCCTCGGACGTCATCGTGGACGCCTCCATGCCGGCCATGATCCGCACCTCCGGGCACATGTGGGGCGCCGACGGCGGCGAGCACGACACCCTGGCCGTCCTGCCGGACAGCTCCTACGCCGGTGTCTACCAGGCGGTCATCGAGGACTGCCGCGCCCACGGCGCCTACGACCCGACCACCATGGGCACCGTTCCCAACGTCGGGCTGATGGCCCAGGCCGCCGAGGAATACGGAAGCCACGACAAGACCTTCGAGATCGCCGCGGCCGGCACCGTCCAGGTCGTCAACTCGGCCGGCGAGGTGCTCATCGAACACAAGGTCGAGCAGGGCGATATCTGGCGTGCCTGCCAGACCAAGGACATCCCGATCCGCGACTGGGTCAAGCTGGCCGTCACCCGCTCCCGGGCCTCGCAGACCCCGGCGGTGTTTTGGCTCGACGAGACCCGTGCCCACGACCGGAACCTGATCGCCAAGGTCAACGAGTACCTCGGCGACCACGACACCGAGGGCCTGGTCATCAAGATCATGTCCCCGATGGAGGCCACCGCCTACACCCTGGAGCGCATCCGCCGCGGCGAGGACACCATCTCGGTGACCGGCAACGTGCTGCGTGACTACCTCACCGACCTGTTCCCGATCCTGGAACTGGGCACTAGCGCCAAGATGCTCTCCGTGGTCCCGCTGATCAACGGCGGCGGCCTCTTCGAGACCGGCGCCGGCGGCTCCGCCCCGAAGCACGTCCAGCAGCTGGTCAAGGAAAACCACCTGCGCTGGGATTCGCTCGGCGAGTTCCTGGCCCTGGCCGTGAGCTTCGAGCACCTGGCCACCTCCACGTCCAACGCCCGCGCCCAGGTGCTGGCTGACACGCTGGATGCAGCCACCGGCACGTTCCTGCTGGAAAACAAGTCGCCCAAGCGCAAGGTCGGGGAGATCGACAACCGCGGCAGCCACTTCTACCTCGCCATGTACTGGGCACAGGAGCTGGCCAAGCAGGAGCAGGACGCCGAACTGGCCGCCTCCTTCGCGGAAATCGCGAAGGACTTCGCCACGAACGAGGACGCCATCAACGCCGAACTGCTCGGCGTGCAGGGCTCCCCGGTGGAGCTGGGCGGCTACTACCGCCCCTCCGACGAGGCGGCCACGCAGGCCATGCGTCCGTCCGCCACGCTGAACCGCGTGCTGGAGACCCTGTCCCGGAAGTAGGACAGCCCCGGAAGTAGGACAGTCCCGGACGTAGTGCAGTCGCCGGGGTAGCTCGCCGACACTGCACGACGACGGCGCGTTGCCCGGTGGTTTCCACCGGGCAACGCGCCGTTTGCCGTGGATGGCGTCCGTTGCGCTATTCCCTGTGGACCGCGGCACCCCTAGATTGGGCGCATGACACTCACATTGGGCATGGTCACCATCGACACCACCGACGCCGTCGAGCTGGCCGGCTGGTGGGCCGAGCAGACCGGCGCGGCGATCACGCAGGAAAATGACGGCTGGTTCGTGGTGCTCGAAGGCGGAGGGCTGCCGGTGATGCTCTCCTTCCAGAAGGTCGACGACCCGACCGCCGGGAAGAACCGGATCCACCTCGATCTCGGAGCCGACGACCTCGACGCCGAAGTCGACCGCCTGCTCGCTGCCGGGGCCACCCTCATCGGGCATCGGGGCGACGAGGCCTTCCGTTGGGCCACCCTCGCGGATCCCCAGGGGAACGAGTTCGACGTGGCCCAGCACGGCTGAGCGGCGGCTGCGCCCTCCCGGCGTCAGCCGGAAGCCAACGTGGGCGAGGCGGCCAACAGGGCCCGCGTGTAATCGTGCCGGGGATCGGCGAAGACCTCCTCGGTGGGACCGCTCTCGACGATGCGTCCGCCGTGCATGACGGCCAGCCGGTCGCTCACGTGGCGGACGACGGCCAGGTCATGCGAGATGAACAGGTAGCCCAACCCCAACCGGGCCTGCAGGTCATCCAGCAGGTCCAGGATCTGGGCCTGCACCGACACATCCAGGGCCGAGACCGGCTCGTCGCAGATGATCATTCGCGGGCCCGGAGCCAGGGCACGGGCGATCGCCACCCGTTGGCGTTGCCCGCCGGACAGTGTCGCAGGGTGTCGTCCAGCCAGGTCCGGATCCAGGCCCACCAGCTCCAGCAGGGTCGCGACGTCGTCGGCGCCCCTGGCCTGGCCGACGGCGGCCGACGACAACGCATCGGCCAGGATCGCGCCCACCCGGCGGCGGGGGTCGAAGGAGCTCAGCGGGTCCTGGTAGATGGCTCCGAGCTGTGTCCTGCGGGGACGCCGGGCCGCCTCGGGCAGCGGCACCCATGGCTGGCCGAAGAGCTCGACAGATCCGGAATCCGGGGACTCCAGGCCCAGCAGGATCCGCGCCGTCGTGCTCTTGCCCGACCCCGAGGCGCCCACCAGGCCGAGGGTGCGGCCCGCCTCGACGCGCAGGCTGACGTTGTCGGCGGCATGCAGGATGCCTCCGCCCGGTGTCGAGAACGTGCGCACCAGGTTCCGGGCCTCCAGGGCCGGCGCCCCCGGGGCCGGCGCAGGGCAGGGCTGCTGGTCGTGCGATGCGCCGGACCGCGGATCCGGTGCGCCGGCGTGGACCGTCGAGAGCCGGGTACCCCGCGGGCGGCCGGCGGGCACGGCACGCAGCAGCATCCGCGTGTACCCGTGCTCCGGCGCGGTCAGCACCTGCTCCGTGGGTCCTTGCTCGAGGATCCGGCCACCGCGCATGATGGCCACCCGGTCGGCCACCGAGGAGACGACCGCCAGGTCGTGGCTGATCAGCAGCAGTGACGAGCCGCCGGCCCGCAGCCCGGCCAACAGGTCCAGGACCTGCGCCTGGGCCTCGGCATCCAGCGCGGTGGTCGGCTCGTCGGCGATCAGCAGGTCGGGATCCAGGGCCATGGCCGCGGCGATCAGCGCCCGCTGGCGCATGCCGCCGGACAACTCGCCGGCGCGTCGTCCGGCGTCGCCGGCGGCCAATCCCATCGCCTCCAGCAGGCCGGTGGTCTTCGCCGCCCGCGCGGCGGCCGGGAGCCCGGTGTGCAGGCGCAGCGCGTCGTCGATTTCGCGTCCGACGGTCCGCAACGGGTCCAACGAAACCAGGGCGTCCTGCAGCACCAGGCCGATCCGTGATCCGCGCAGCCGGCGCCAGGCCCGCTGCCCGGCCGTCGAGAGGTCGGTCCCGTCGAAATCCAGGGTGCGGGCGGTGACGCGGGCACCGCGGCCGGCCAACCCCAGCAGGGCGCGGGCGGTCACGGATTTGCCGGATCCGGATTCGCCGACCAGCGCGAGGCATTCGCCGCGGCCGATCCGCAGCGACACGTCGTGGACAACCGCGGTGCTGCCGAAGCCGACGTCGAGCCCGTCGACGCGCAGCAGGGGTGCGGCGCTCATGCAGCCACCGCCCGACGCTGCAGGGCCCGGCCCAGCACGGTGCTGGACGCGGCGGTGGCGACGATGGCCAGCCCGGGGAAGAACGTCATCCACCAGGCGAAGCCCAGGTAGGTGCGGCCGGCGGCGAGCATGGCCCCCCATTCGGGGGCTGGCGGGGCCTCGCCCAGGCCCAGGAAGCTCAGCGCCGAGGCCCACACCACGGCCTGCCCGATGCCCAGCGTCGCCAGCACCATGACCGGGCCCAGCGCGTTGGGCAGCAGGTGCCGGGCGAGGATCCGTGCGGGGGAGTGGCCCAGCACGCGGGCGGCCTCGATCATCGGCGAGCCGCGCAACGAGCGGACCTGGGAGCGGATGATGCGGGCGTAGCCCGGGGCGGTGGACAATCCGACGGCGACGATGGTGGTGGCCACCCCGGGCCCGGCCAGCGCGATGAACACCAGGGCCAGCAGCAACCCGGGCAGGGCGAGCAGCACCTCGACGATGCGCCCGACCCCGGCATCGAGCAGCCGCCCGCCGAGCCCGGCCACCAGGCCGAGCACCAGCGCCAGCCCCAGCCCCAGGCCGGTGGCTGCCGCCCCGATGAGCAGCGAGGGCCGCGCCCCGTGCACGATGCGCGCGTAGATGTCGCGCCCGGACTCGTCGGTGCCCAGCCAATGGGCTGCCGACGGGGCCTGGAAGGCGGCCGCGGGATCGATCGCCAGCGGATCCGTCGGGGCCAGCCAGCCCGGCGCCACGGCGGCAAGCAGCAGGAACAGGGAGGCCAACGCCGCCAGGACCGGCCCTGCGGCTCGTGCCCGGAGCAGGCCGGCCCGCCGTCGGGGCTCCCGCAACCGGGACCGGTGGGGGCCAGTCCGGGGACCACGCCGGGGGCCGCGCTGGAGTCGGGTATCGTCCATGCCGCTCACCGGTCCCTGATCCGCGGGTCGATGGCGCGCTCGGCCAGGTCGGAGAGTGCCATGACCACCACGTAGGCCAGTGCAGAGACCAACGCGACCCCGGTGACCAGCGGGACGTCGCGCAGCGTGACCGCCTGCAAGAGGGTGCGCCCCAGGCCGGGGCGGGCGAAGATCGACTCGACGACCACGGCGCCGGAGACCAGCGACCCCAGCGCCCAGCCGGAGAGGGCGACGCCGGGCAGGGCGGCGTGGCGCAGCGCGTGGCGCAGCACGACGCCGGCCTCGGACTCCCCGCGGGCCCGTGCCGAGAGCGCGAAGGGCGAGGTCATGGCGGTGAGCATCGACTCGCGCATCACCTGCCCCAGGAACCCGGCCAGCGGCAACGCCAACGTCACGATCGGCATGACCAGCCCGGCGGCGGTCCCGTTGCTCACCGGCGGGAGCCAGCCCCAGGCGGTGGAGAAGAGCAGCACCAGCACCGACCCGAGCCAGAAGTGCGGCACGGAGGCGGCCGCGATCTCCAACGCCGAACCGACCACCGCAGCGCCCCGCCCGCCGAGGCCGGACCAGAGTGCCAGTCCCAGCGCCAGGACCCAGGCCAGCACCCAGGCGCCGGCGGCCAGGGCCAGCGTGCCGGGCAGCTGCTCGGTGAGCAGCTGCGCCACGGGGACCCGCAGCGCGTAGGAGGTGCCCAGGTCGCCGGTGGCCAGCCGTCCCAGCTGGGAGAGGTACTGCACCCACAGCGGCTCGTCGAGCCCGTACTCCAGGCGCGCGGCCGCCAGCGCCTCGGCGGAGGCCTGCGAGCCCGGCCCGCCCAGGATCGCCTCGGCCGGGTCCCCGGGGATCAGCCGGATGGCCAGGAAGATCAGCGTCGCCACCGCCCAGAGCACGAACACGGCCGAGCCCACCCGGCGCAGCAGCCAGGCCCCGGCGGCACGCCAGGGCCGCCCGGGCACGACGGCGGTGCCCCCCGGGTGCGGGAGGCCGCCCTCCGCCCGGTCCCCGGGGCCACCGGGGCCACCGGGGAGACCGGGCAGCGCCTGCTCAGTCATGGGCCGCCGTCGTTCCTAGTCCCGGGCCAGCCAGGTGTCGTGGAAGGTGGGGGAGGCCACCGCGGTGGTGGCGCCGACACCCTGCAGCTGCCGGCGGTAGAGGAAGTGGTTCTGCTGGTCGTACAGCGGCAGGATGTAGTACCCCTCCAGCACGATCTGCTGGGCCTGGGTGTACTTGTCCTTCCGCTCGGCCTGGTCGGTGGTGGCGCTGGCGGACTCGAGCAGCGCGTCCAGCT
This sequence comes from Arthrobacter sp., assembly GCA_035571895.1. Lineage (GTDB taxonomy): Bacteria > Actinomycetota > Actinomycetes > Actinomycetales > Micrococcaceae > Arthrobacter_H. The sequence continues at coordinate 13,463 of DATNBS010000181.1, forward strand.
TCGGGTCCTTGACCTGGGCGTGGTTGGAGAAGTAGCCCGAGGGCGCCGGGATGGTGTTGGAGGTGTGGAAGAGCGTGCGCAGCACGTCCGGCCCGACCTTGGTGTAGGGGGCGGAGACCAGGTCGTACTGGTTCTCCCCGAGCACGCCGTACCAGCTGGAGAGGTCCAGCAGGTTCAGCTTGACCTCGAAACCGGCCTCCTTCGCGGTGGCCTGCAGCTGCTGGAAGAGCGACTGCTCGGCCGGGACGGACTGGTTGGTGCTCACCGGGAAGGCCAGGGTCAGGCGCTTGCCGTCCTTCGTGCGGTAGCCGGCGGCATCGCGCTGGTCCCAGCCGGCCTCGTCGAGGAGCCGGTTGGCGGCGTCCAGGTCCCGTCCGAAGAGCGCGGGGTCGGAGTAGCCCATCGGCTCGACGCTGGACAGCGCCGAGTAGGAGCGCTTGGCGGTGCCGAAGAACAGCGAGGAGATCCCGTCGTCGACGTTCACGGCGCGGACGAAGGCCTCGCGGACCCGCTGGTCGTTGAAGGGGGCCTTGGAGGAGTTCAGCTCGATCCGGTTCGAGGCGCCCGGACGAGGGGCGTCGAGGTGGCCGATCGCCTCCGACCCCTCGGCGGCCTTGATGGTGTCCGGCTGGGCGTTGTCGATCATGTCCACCGTGCCCGCCTGCAGGGCGGCGTAGCGCGTGGCCGCCTCGGGGATGAACTTCCAGGTGATCCCCTCCAGATAGGCGGGGCCGTCGTGCCCGGCGCCGGGGACCGGGGGCGTGTAGTCCCCGTTGCGGACCAGTTCGACCGAATCCTGCTTGGTCCACGCGGCGACCTTGAACGGGCCGGTGCCCACCGGCGAGGCGCAGTTCTCGGCCTGGCTGCGTTTGAGCGCCTTCGCCGACTCCATGGCGACCCACGGCATGGAGAAGGACTCGAGCAGTGCGGCGTCGGGGGAGGAGAGGCCGATCTCCAGGGTGGTGTCGTCCACGACGTCCATGGTCTTGATCTTCTCCACGGCCAGGTAGCCGGTGGAGGAAGCGGTGTCCGGGTCCTGCAGGTGCGCGATGTTGGCCTTGACGGTGGCGGCGTCGAACGCGCTGCCGTCGGTGAACGTGATCCCGTCGCGCAGCTTCAAGGTCCAGGTCAGCCCGTCGTCGGAGACCTCGGCACCGGAAGCCAGCCACGGGACGATGGCCCCGTCGTCGTCCTTGGTGTACAGGGTCTCGAGGTACTGCCCGGCAACCAGCGCCTGCGGGTAGTTCCCGCCCACGTGGGGATCCAGGCAGGTCGGCTCCGCGTCGCCCGAGGCGTAGACCAGGGTGCCGCCGCTGACCGGTGCGGCCGCCGTCCCGGACCCGGCGGTGCCGCCGCCGGGGGAGCCGGCGCAACCGGCCAGCACGAGCGTGGTGGCGAGCAGGCCGGCGGCAAGGGCTGCCGGGCGTGCGGAACGGGGGGCTGCTGGCATGGTGGCTTCCTCGAGGGTGCTGGGGTCCGGCGCCCGTGCTGGCGGGCCCCGGGATGCGATGGGACGGCGGTGTGGTGGTGCGGTGCATGGACGCGGCGGTTCGCGGCGCCCCACCAGCCTAGTGCAGTCGTGCCCGCCGCGCCGTGGCGCCGGTCATGCCCGGCAGCGCCGGGCCGCGGTGCGCGAGGCGCCCGTTCACAATTAACGGCGGGGCCGGTTGGTTTGGAAACATGTTGCCCATGCCAACGACTCCAGCACCGCATCACCGCCCCACGTCGGCGGACAACGGCTCCCCGGTCGGCCCGGAGCCGGGCGCGGAGCGCAGCGCCCGCGTGGCCGTCACGCTGTTCCCGCTGCTGATCCTCGCCGGGGGAGCGGTGGCGCTGTTCGCGCCGGCCCCGTTCCTGGGCTGGGCCGCGTTCATCAACCCGGGGCTGATGGTGATCATGTTCGGCATGGGCCTGACGCTCACGCTGCCGGACTTCGCGCTGGTGGTCCGCCAGCCGTTGCCGGTCCTGCTCGGGGTCATCGCCCAGTACGTCATCATGCCGCTGGTGGGCCTGGGCGTCTCGACCGCGCTGGGCCTGTCCCCGGCGCTGGCCGCCGGGGTCATCCTGGTCGGCTGCGCCCCGGGCGGGACCGCCTCGAACGTGGTCACCTACCTGGCCAAGGGCGATGTGGCCCTGTCGGTGACGATGACCAGCGTCTCGACCCTGATCGCGCCGGTCTTCACCCCGCTGCTGACCCTGTGGCTGGCCGGGCAGTATCTGCCGGTCGACGCCGGGTCCATGGCCGTCTCGATCGTGCAGATCGTGCTGGTCCCGGTCGTGCTGGGCCTGGTGGTCCGCGCGGTCGCCCCCCGCGTGGTCAGCGCCGTGCTGCCCGTGCTGCCGTGGGTCTCGGTGCTGGCCATCACGTTCGTGGTCATCGCCGTGGTCGCCGGCAGTGCCGCGGCGATCTTCGGCGCCGGCCTGCTGATCCTGGCCGCCGTCATCCTGCACAACGGGCTGGGCTACCTGCTCGGTTACGGTGCCGCCAAGCTGTTCCGGTTGCCGGTCCCCTCGCGCCGGACGATGGCGATCGAGGTCGGCATGCAGAACTCCGGGCTCGCGGCCGGCCTGGCCAAGACGTACTTCGCCCCGGAGGCCGCCCTGCCCGGGGCCGTGTTCTCCGTCTGGCACAACGTCTCCGGCGCCCTCCTGGCCGCCGTCTGGCGGCGCAGCAGCTCCCGCACCCGGTAGCAGGGGCAACCGGTACGACAAGGAGGGCGTGCAACGGCGGGATGGTCCGCCGTCGCACGCCCTCCTGCGTGGGTGCTGCCGGTGTTACTTGGTGATCGGGCCGAGCACCGGGTCGTTCACGTAGGCCTCCTTGACGTTGGCCTTGGTCACGATCTGCGGCTCGAGCAGGTACGCCGGGACGACCTTGACGCCGTTGTCGTAGGACTCGGTGTCATTGACCTCGAGCTCCTTGCCCTGCTGCAGGTCCTTGACCATGGTCACCGCGTGGTCCACGAGGGCACGGGTGTCCTTGTTGATCGTGGAGTACTGCACGCCCTTCATGATCGACTTCACCGACTCGACCTCGGAGTCCTGGCCGGTGACGACCGGGACGTCCTTGCCGGAGGCGTTGACCGAGGTCAGCACGGCGCGGGCCAGGGTGTCGTTCGGGGAGAGCACACCGTCGACCTTCTTGGAACCGGTGTACGTGCCGGTCAGCAGCGTGTCCATGCGCTTCTGCGCGTTCTCGGCCTTCCAGCCCTGGGTGACCGCCTGGTCGAACTTCACCTGGCCGGAGGCGACCTTGAGCGTGCCGTCGTCGATCTTGGGCTGCAGCACATCCATGGCGCCGTCGAAGAACACCTTGGCGTTGGCGTCATCCGGCGACCCGGCGAAGAGCTCGATGTTGTACGGCGCCTCGCCCTTCTTCTCCTTCAACCCGTCCAGCAGGGCCTGGCCCTGGAGCTGGCCGACCTTGAAGTTGTCGTAGGCCACGTAGTAGTCGACGTCGTTGGTGTTCAGCAGCAGGCGGTCGTAGGCGATGACCGTGGCGCCGGCCTCCTTGGCGGCCTTCAGCTGGTTGCCCAGCTGCTTGCCGTCGATGGCGCCGACGACGATCACCTTCGCGCCCTTGGTGATCATGGCGTTGATCTGGTTCTGCTGTTCGGCGACGCCGCCGTTGGCGAACTGGACGTCCGGGTTGAAGCCGGCCGCCTTGAGGTCCTTGTTGAAGAGGTTTTCCGCCAGCACCCAGTTCTCGCTGGTCTTCTGCGGCAGGGCCACGCCGATGGTCGCGCCCTCGTCGAACCCGGCCGCGGAGGAGCCCGCGCCGGCCTCGGCCCCGGCGTCCTGCCGGCCGCAGCCGGTCAGTGCCAGAGCGGCGATCGCGGTGACCGCCGCGAACTTGGTTGCCTTGCCCATGAATCTCATTGGTTTCCCTTTTCTGATGTGAGTGCTGCTGATGTGAGAGGTGTGGATCTGGGGGGGTGTCAGGCCCCGGTGGGGATCTTCTCCTGGGCGGCTTCGATGGCATCCGCCTGCGGCTTGTTCTTGGTGAGCAGACCGCGCGAGAGCATCCCGGTGATGGACGGCTTGCCCTGGGACTTGTTGTAGACGTCGAAGGCGACGGCGGCCAGCAGGACCAGGCCCTTGATGATCTGGGTGGCGTCGGCGCCCACGCCGAGCAGCTGCAGGCCATTGTTCAGCACGGCCATGACCAGGCCGCCGATGATGGAGCCGACAACGGTGCCCACGCCGCCGGTGACCGCGGCGCCGCCAATGAAGACGGCGGCGATGGCGTCGAGCTCCCACATCATGCCGTCGGAAGGGCCCGAGGCGGTGGAGCGGCCGACGAAGATCATGCCGGCGAGCCCGGCCAGGATGGCCATGTTCATCATGACCAGGAAGTTCACCTTCTTCGAGCGCACGCCCGAGAGCTCGGCTGCCTGTCGATTGCCGCCGACGGCGTAGATGTGGCGGCCGATGACCGTGCGCGAGGAGATGAAGCCGTAGATGAGCACCAGGCCGATGAGGATGATGCCCGGGATCGGCAGCGACGTGCCGGGGCGGCCGGTCGCGAAGAGGTAGGTCGCGTAGAGGATGGCGGCACTGATGAGGACGAGCTTGGTGGTGTGGACCCACAGCGGCGGGACCACGGCACCCAGGCGGACTGCCTTGCTTCGGCCGCGGACGCCCATGAAGACCACGAAGGCCACGGTTGCCAGGCCCAGCAGCAGCGTCAGGTTGTTGTATCCGGTGACCGGCCCGACCTCGGGGAGGTAGCCGGCTCCGATGTACTGGAAGTCCTCCGGGACCGGGATCGTGTTCGATTTGCCCACGAACTGGTTCAGCCCGCGGAAGAGCATCATGCCCGCCAGGGTCACGATGAAGGCCGGGATCCCGATGTAGGCCACCCAGAAGCCCTGCCAGGCGCCGATGACCGCGCCGAGGGCCAGGCCGAGCAGGACCCCGGCCCACCAGGGCAGGTCCCAGTCGCGGATCGCCAGGGCGACGGTGATGCCCACGAACGCGGCGATGGATCCGACGGAGAGGTCGATGTGGCCGGCGATGATCACGAGCACCATGCCGATGGCCAGGATGAGGATGTAGGCGTTGCCGTTGAGCAGGTTCATGAGGTTGCCGGAGGTCAGGGTCACGCCTTCGGTCATGATCTGGAAGAAGACCACCAGGGCCACCAGGGCGAAGATCATGCCGAATTGGCGGGTGTTGCCGCCAAAGAGCTGCTTGATCGCGTTCATTGTTAGTTCCTTGGTTCGCGGGTTTGCGGGGGAGGCCGGCCGGCGGCCTAGACGGGGACGCGGCTGGAGGTCATCAGCCGCATGAGGCGTTCGGGGGTCGCCTCGGATTGGTCGACGACGCCGGTGATGGCCCCCTCGAAGATGGTGTAGATCCGGTCGGAGAGGCCGAGCAGTTCAGGCAACTCCGAGGAGATCACGATGACCCCCTTGCCCTGGTTGGCCAGTTCCTGGATGATGCCGTAGATCTCGAATTTCGCGCCGACGTCGATGCCGCGGGTGGGCTCGTCCAGGATCAGCAGGTCCGGCTGGGTGAACATCCACTTGGCCAGCACCACCTTCTGCTGGTTGCCGCCCGAGAGCTTGTTGACGCCCTCCTCGACCGAGGGGGTCTTGGTGCGCAAGGTCTGCCGGTAGTGTTCGGCGACCTCGAATTCACGGTTCCGGTCCACGACGGAGTGCGGGCTGATCTCCTTGAGGTTCGCCGCGACGGTGGTGGACTTGATGTCGTCGAGCAGGTTCAGCCCGAGTGTCTTGCGGTCCTCGGTCACGTACCCCAGGCCGGCGTCGATGGCCTGGGCGACATTGCGCAGGACGACTTCCTTGCCGTCCAGGGTGATCGTCCCGGAGACGAACTTGCCGTACGAGCGTCCGAAGACCGAGCGGGCGAGCTCGGTTCGGCCGGCGCCCATGAGGCCGGCGAACCCGACGATCTCACCGCGGCGGACGAAGAAGCTGGAGTCCTTGCAGACCATGCGGTCCGGGATCTGCGGGTGGGCGACGTTCCACTGGCTGACCTCGAAGAACGTTTCGCCGATCCGCGGCGTGTGGTGCGGGAAGCGCGATTCCAGGGTCCGCCCCACCATGCCCTTGATGATGCGGTCCTCGTTGACGCCATCGCGGGCGACGTCCAGGGTCTCGATCGACTGGCCGTCGCGCAGGATGGTGATGGAGTCGGCGATCTGCTCGATCTCGTTGAGCTTGTGGGAGATCATGATCGAGGTGATGCCCTTGCCCTTGAGGCCGCGGATCAGATCCAGCAGGTGCTGGGAGTCGGATTCGTTCAGCGCGGCCGTGGGCTCGTCGAGGATGAGCAGCTTCACCGATTTGTTCAGCGCCTTGGCGATCTCGACCAGCTGCTGCTTGCCGACGCCGATTTCCTTGATCGGGGTGTCGGGGGAGTCCGAGAGGCCGACGCGGGCGAGCAGCTCCATGGCGCTGACCCGGGCGGCGGCCCAGTCGATGATGCCGAACCGGGTGGGTTCGTTGCCCAGGAAGATGTTCTCCATGATGCTCAGCTCGGGGATCAGCGCCAGTTCCTGGTGGATGATCACGATGCCGGCCTGTTCGCTGGCGTTGATGCCGCGGAAGGACTGGACGGCGCCTTGGAAGTAGACCTCCCCCGTATAGCTCCCGTGCGGGTAGACGCCCGAGAGGACCTTCATCAGCGTGGACTTCCCGGCGCCGTTTTCCCCGCAGATGGCGTGGATTTCCCCGGCGCGCACCTTGAGGTTGACGTCGGCCAGGGCCTTGACGCCGGGGAACTCCTTGGTGATGGATCGCATCTCCAGGAGGTTGGGCGTCTCGTGCCCGGTGGTGGGTGTGTGCATGGTGCCCTGGGGCCTTCCGATGGTGGTGGCGGATGTTGGGGGTGGGGGATCGGCCGCTCGGTGGGCCGGCCCCGTCAGGGGGCGCGGATGCCGACGTGCTGGAAGGCCAGGGCCGCCGCCCCGAGGGATTCGGCCCGGTCGCCCAGGGACGACATGACCACCGAGGTGCTCTCGCCGACGACCGGTACCGCGTGGCGCAGCAGGCCGCGGCGGATGGGCTCGAGCAGCAGGTCGCCGAGACCTGCCAGCGGGCCGCCGACGACGATGACCTCGGGGTTGAGCAAGTTGGCGATGTTGCCCAGCGCCTGGCCGACGGCCATGCCGGCGTCGTCGACGACGCGCACGGCGGCCGTTGCTCCTGCGCGGGCCTGCTCGACCACGTCCTCGGCGGTTTCCGGCGGCACGGCCGAGCGGGAGAGCAGGTTGATCATCACCGTGGTCGAGGCGACGGTTTCCAGGCAGCCGCGGTTGCCGCACCGGCAGGCAGCTCCGTGTTCCAGGACGGTGGCGTGGCCGATTTCGCCGGTGATGCCGACGTTGCCGTAGTAGGGCGAGCCGTTGATGATCAGGCCCGCGCCGATGCCGGAGCCGATCTTGATGAAGACCAGGTTCTCCAGGCCGTTGTGCGGGCCCCAGGTGACCTCCGCGAGGGCGCCGAGGTTCGCGTCGTTGTCGACCACGACGGGCAGGTCCAGGACCTCTTCGAGGCGCTCCAGTATGTTGAGGCCGACCCACTCGGGCAGGATCGCGCCCTGGGCGACGGTCCCCGAACGGCGGTCGATCGGACCGGGGATACCCACGCCGGCGCCGATGAGGGCGCTGGGGCCCAACCCGGTCTGGTCCAGCAATTCCGCAATCAGGTCGGCGGCGGCGGAGATCCCGTCCTCGGCGCCATGGCCCAGCGGCAGGATCACGGTCTTCTCGGCCACGATTTGGTAGTTCAGCGAGGCGAAGACCACGCGCAGGTGGCGGCGGCCGAAGTCGATGCCGATCGCGATGGCCCCGTCGCTGATCAGCTTCACGTTCAGGGCCCGTCGCCCGGAGCTGGTGGTGGGTTCGGTGGTGACGAGGCCGGCAGTCTGCATGAACTTGACGATGTTGGACACGGTGGCCGTCGACAGGCCGGTCTGGCGGGCCAGGTCCGCCTGGGTCGAGGGGCCGGCCAGCAGGCAGTCGATGATGCGCTGCTGGTTCAGGTGGCGCAGCGCCGACTGGGAGCCGGGGCTCTTGCGCGTCGCCCGTGACGCATCTCTCGTTTCCAACACGAAAAGTAGTCTGCAGCACATTTTACTTGGCGTCAAGAAGTGAACGCATAAAACCCCACGTGTCCATTTTGGGTTCGTGAAGTTAGGCCAAGCGGCAGGGGCGGGGGGCGTGCCGCGGCGGCGGGCCTACGGCAGGGGCCACTCGTGGACCGGGCCTGAGCGGTGCATGTGTTCCCAGTAGAGCCGTGTCATCTCCTGCAGCGCATGCCGCCGGTCGAGGCCGTGGGATTCCAGGCGGTCCAACGCCGCGATCTGCCACAACGCACCGTTCTGCTCCGTGCTGGCCCGTTCGCGCAGCACGTCCAGGTACCGCGCGGCGACCGCCTCGTCGACGCCGAGATCCGCCAGGCCCTCGGCGGCCAGCGGCAGCAGGTGGCGCACGATGAGTTCGGAGACGGGGATCTCGCCCACGCCTGGCCAGTAGACGGCGGCGTGCAGGCCGTCGCGGGCGCAGGCCATGAAGTTCTCCGCCGCCGTGCCGAACGCCATCCGGGACCACAGGGGGCGTTGTGCGGTGCGCAGCTTGCGGACCAGCCCGAAGAAGAAGGCGGCGTTGGCGACCGTGTCCAGCACGCTCGGGCCGCCAGGCAGCAGCCGGTTCTCCAGGCGCAGGTGCGGCAGCTCCCGCCCCGGGTCGTAGATGGGGCGGTTCCAGCGGTACACGGTCCCGTTGTGCAGGCGCAGCTCGTGCAGCTGGGGGGCCCCGGCCCGCGTCTTCTCCGGACCGCGCTTGGCGAGTTCGGGCAACAGCGCCGGGAAGTACCGGACGTTCTCTTCAAAGAGGTCGAAAATCGAGGTGATCCAACGCTCGCCGAACCACACCCGGGGCCGGACGCCTTGGGCCCGCATCTCCGGGGCCCGGGTGTCGATGGACTGCTGGAACAGCTCGACGCGGGTCTCGTGCCAGAGGACCTTCTCCAGGAACACGGGGGAGTTGGCGGCCAGGGCGAGCTGGGGACCGGCGATGATCTGCGCTGCATTCCATGCCGGGGCGAATTCGGCCGGGCTGAGCTGGACATGCAGCTGGACCGAGGTGCAGGCCGCCTCCGGGGCGATGGTGGGGGCGTAGAAGCGCAGGTGCTCGCGTCCGGAGATGTCGA
>DATNBS010000182.1:0-2100 GCA_035571895.1 Arthrobacter sp.
TTCGACGAGGGGCCAACGGAGGGCGGGGCCGTGGTCCGCCGCGGCGTGCCCGCCGTCCGGGTCGGCGACCGGCTGGTGACCACCGTCTTCGACCTGCTGATGGCCCGGTACGGCGTAGCCCGCGACGGGCTGCCCGGCGACTGGCCGTCCGGTTATGACGACGCGTCGGCCCCTGGCACTCCGGCCTGGCAGGAGGCGATTACCTCGGTTCCGGCCGTCGCCGCGGCCCGGGTGGCCAGGGAATTCGCTCGCAGCGCCGAGCTGTCCCGGGGCCGGTCGATGATCTGCATGGGGGCCGGGACCAACCACTGGTACCACTCGGACCAGATCTACCGGACCTTCTTCACCCTGATCATGCTGTGCGGGTGCGAGGGCGTGAACGGCGGCGGCTGGGCGCACTACGTGGGGCAGGAGAAGGTCCGCCCGTTCACCGGCTGGCAGCAGATGGCGTTCGGGCTCGACTGGCAGCGACCAACCCGGCACATGACCGGGACCTCGTACTTCTATACCCATACCGACCAGTGGCGGTACGAGGCGTTCGGGCCGGCCGAGCTGGCCAGCCCGCTGGGACGCGGGATCTTCGCGGGCCGGACGTTCGCGGACTGCCTGCTGCAGGCATCCCGGATGGGCTGGACCCCTTCCCACCCGGCTTTCGACCGCAACCCGCTGGATCTTTTCGAAGATTCCGAACGGGCCGGGCTGACTGTCCAGGACTACGTCGTCCGCGAGCTTCGGCAGGGACGCCTGCGGTGGGCCGCGCAGGACCCGGATGCGCCGGAGAACTGGCCCCGGGTGATGACGATCTGGCGGGCGAACGTGCTCGGCTCGTCGGGTAAGGGCATGGAGTACTTCATGCGCCACCTGCTGGGCAGCGAGGACGCCGTCCGGGCCGCCGAGTCGCCGGAGGGACTGCGCCCGGCGGAGGTGACCTGGCGCGAGGAGGCACCCCGCGGCAAGCTCGACCTGCTCACCACGATCGACTTCCGGATGACCAGTTCCTGCACTTACGCCGACATCGTGCTGCCGGCCGCGACCTGGTATGAGAAGCACGACATCTCGACCACCGACATGCACCCGTTCGTGCACTCGTTCAATCCGGCGATCGCGCCGCCGTGGGAAGCCCGCACCGACTTCGACGCGTTCACGGAGATCGCCCGGGAGTTCTCCCGGCTCGCCGCCACCCACCTGGGCACGCGCACCGACGTGATCGCCGCCCCGCTGCTGCACGACACCCCGGACGAGCTGGCCCAGCCGGGGGGCACGGCCCGCGACTGGGCCGCCGGTGAGTGCGAGCCGGTGCCCGGGGTGACGATGCCGAAGCTGGTCACGATCGAACGAGACTACGCCGCGGTCGCGGAGAAGATGGCGGCGGTCGGCCCGCTGCTTGACACGCTCGGCACCCAGGTCAAGGGCGCCAGCTGGGTGCCGTCCGGGGCGGTGGACTACCTTCGCAGGGCGAACGGGGTGGTGCGCGGCGGGGTGGGCGACGGCCGGCCGTCGCTGGCCCGCGACGTGCACCTAGCCGAGGCGATCCTCGCTCTCTCCGGCACCACGAACGGGCGGGTGGCGGTGCAGGCGTGGCGGTCGCTGGAGCAGCGGACCGGCGTGGAGCTGGCCGACCTGGCCGAGGAACGCTCCGGGGAGCACATCTCGTTCTCCGACATCCAGGTGCAGCCGCGAGCGGTGATCACCTCGCCGGAGTGGTCCGGGTCGGAGACCGGTGGGCGCCGGTACGCGCCGTTCACGGTCAACGTGGAGCGGAAGAAGCCATGGCACACCCTTACCGGGCGGATGCACTTCTTCCTCGACCACGACTGGATGCACGAGTTCGGCGAGGCCATGCCGGTCTACCGGCCGCCGCTGAGCTACGTCCGGCATTACGGCGAGCAGGGCCTAGTGGAAGGCGGCCGCCCGGAGGTCACGGTGCGCTACCTCACCCCGCACTCGAAGTGGTCGATCCACTCCGAGTACCAGGACAACCTGCACATGCTGCGGCTGTTCCGCGGGGGGCCGGTGATCTGGATGTCACCAGAGGACGCCGCGACGATCGGCGTGGCCGACAACGACTGGATCGAGGCCTTCAACCGCAACGGGGTGGTC
>DATNBS010000183.1:0-3844 GCA_035571895.1 Arthrobacter sp.
CCGTCGAGGAGAAGTACTTCGTGCGCCCCGAGCGCTACCCGGACCTGGCCGCCCTGGTGGGGGAGTCCGCCGACAACCTTCCCGGCGTGCCGGGGGTGGGGCCCAAGACGGCCGCGAAGTGGATCAACCTCTACGGCGGCCTCGAGGGCGTGCTGGAGAACCTCGACGCCATCAAGGGCAAGGTCGGCGACGCGCTGCGCGAACACGTCGATTCGGTGCGCCGCAACCGGCGGCTGAACCGCCTGCACACCGACCTGGACCTGCCGGTCGGCCTCGAGGCGCTGGAACTGGAGCACCCGAACCGCGACGCCATCGAGGACCTGTTCGATTCGCTGCAGTTCAACACCCTGCGCAAGCGGCTGTTCGACCTGTTCGGCGAGGACGAGGGCGAACCGGAACCGGACCTGGAGATCCCCGCCCCGGACCGGCTCGACTCCGCCGCGGCCCTGGACGCCTGGTTCCACGAACACGGTGCCCACAACATCGGCCTGCACCTGGACACGGTCCGTTCCGGCGACGGATCCGACGACGTGGTCGGCATCGCCCTGGCCGCGGAATCGGCCACCGGCTACGTCGACCTGGAACAACTCGACGCCGACGCCGAAGCCGCCCTCGGCCGGTTCCTCGGCTCACCCGACTACAAGCTGGCCATCCACGACTACAAGGCCGGCTACAAGCTGCTCGCGGCCCGCGGCATCGAGCTCGGACCCGTCGTGGACGACACGATGATCTCCGCCTACCTCATCCAGCCCGACCGCCGCAGCCACGAACTGGCCGACATCGCCCAGCACCACCTGCGGATCTCGCTCTCGCCCGAACAGGGCGCCGGCGCCCAGCTGGCCCTGGACCTCGACGGGCCCGGAAACCATGCGGCGGTGGTCCGCGCCGCCCACGTCGTGCGGGAACTGAGCATCTTCCTGACCGGACAGGTCCTCGAACGCGGGGCCAGCACCCTGCTGGCCGACATGGAACTGCCGCTGTCGGTCGTGCTGGCCCACATGGAGCGCGTGGGAATCGCCGTGGACGCCGACCGGCTGGCCGGGCTGCTGGACGATTTCGCCGCCACCATGGAAACCGCCACCGCCGAGGCGTACGCCGCGATCGGCCACGAGGTGAACCTCGGGTCCCCGAAGCAGCTGCAGGTGGTCCTCTTCGAGGAACTGGGCCTGCCGAAGACCAAGAAGATCAAGACCGGCTTCACCACCGACGCCGATTCGCTGGCCGACCTGCTCGCCAAGACCCGGCACCCCTTCCTGGCCGCGTTGATGGCCTACCGCGACGCGTCCAAGCTGCGCCAGACCGTGGAGGGGTTGCGGAAGGCCCTGGCCGACGACGGCCGGATCCACACCACCTACGCGCAGACCGTCGCCGCCACCGGCCGGCTCTCCTCGGTGAACCCGAACCTGCAGAACATCCCCGTGCGCAGCGAAGCCGGACGGCGGATCCGCGAGGTGTTCGTGGTCGGGGAGGGCTACGAGACCCTGTTGACCGCTGACTACTCGCAGATCGAGATGCGCATCATGGCGCACCTCTCCGGCGACGAGGCGCTCATCCAGGCCTTCCGGGACGGCGAGGACCTGCACCGCTTCGTGGGCTCCCACGTGTTCGGCGTCGAACCGGCGGACGTGAGCGCGGAGATGCGGGCCAAGGTCAAGGCGATGTCCTACGGGCTTGCCTACGGGCTGAGCTCCTTCGGGCTGTCGAAGCAGCTGAACGTCCCGGTCGACGAGGCCCGCGGGCTGATGAAGGACTACTTCTCGCGCTTCGGCGCCGTGCGCGACTACCTGCGCTCGGTCGTCGACCAGGCCCGCAAGGACGGCTACACCTCCACGATCGAGGGGCGCCGGCGGTACCTTCCGGATCTGGCCAGCGACAACCGGCAGCTGCGGGACATGGCCGAGCGGGCCGCCCTGAACGCGCCGATCCAGGGGTCCGCCGCCGACATCATCAAGCGGGCCATGCTCGGCGTCGACGCCGGGCTGCGCGAGCAGCAGCTGGCGTCGCGGATGATGCTGCAGGTCCACGACGAACTCGTCCTGGAGGTCGCCCCCGGCGAACTCGAGGCGGTCACCGCGCTCGTGCGCGAACAGATGGGAACGGCGGCCGACCTCTCGGTCCCGCTCGACGTCCAGGTCGGTACCGGCCACAGCTGGCAGGAGGCCGCACACTGATGACCACCCCGAACACCACCGCCGGCACCACCGCCCGCGCCCAGGACACCGGCGGACTGCGCCACGAGCTCTTCGAAGCCGGGCTGCTCCCGGCAGACGGAGGCACCGAACCCCTGGCGGATGCGCGCACCACGGACTGGTTCCGGGCCGTGCGCACCGGCTTCCACGAGCAGCCCTACACCGCCCCGGAGGTTGCCCGCCTGGCGGCCTCCTACCGGGTCGACGGCCGGGTGCTGTTGGGGGTGTACGACGACGATGCCCCCGCGCCGTCGCTGGATGCCGGGATCCCCGTGGCCACCTTCGCGGAGTTCCGCAAGACGCTGAACACCGGTGCCGGGAACCTGGTCGAGAGCCACCTCATCACCGTGGTCACCGTCCGGCCCAGCCACCGCCGCCGTGGGATCCTGCGCCGGATGATGACCGATTCACTCGACCGGGCCCGGGCGGCCGGCCTGCCGATCGCCGCGCTGACCGCCTCCGAGGGAACCATCTACGGCCGGTTCGGTTTCGGCCCGGCGACGGTGCTGGACGCGGTCCGGGTCGACGTCAAGGGCGGGCTGCCCGTGCTGGCGCCGGCCGAGGGCCGGGTCGTCTCCGTCGACCCCGCTGCGCTGCAGGAGTTGGCCCCCGCGCTGTTCGAACGCTTCCACGCCACACACCGCGGATCCATCGGCCGCCAGGACGCCTATACGCTGCGCGCAACGGGGCGGGTCGGCCCGGATGCGGCCAAGGACGACCCGACGCTGCGCGCCGCGGTCCACCTCGACGCCGCCGGCGAACCGCAGGGCTTCCTGACGTATGCCTTCGCGGGATGGGACACGTCCCCGGTCACCATGAAGATCCGCGACCTGGTGGCCCCCACGGGGGCGGCCCGCCGGGAACTCTGGCGCTACCTCGGAGCCCACGACCTCGTCGAGCGCATCGAATACGGGGCCGCCGCCCCCGATGATCCGCTGCCGTGGTCCCTGGACGACCCGCGCCGCGTCACGGTCACCGAGCGCGAGGACCTGCTCTGGCTGCGCATCCTGGACGTCCCCGCGGCGCTGCGGGCCCGGGAGTACGGCGGCGACGGGACACTTCGGATCAGCGTCACCGACCCCCTGGGCTACGCCGGGGGGATCTACGAGCTGGCCGTCGAGAGCGGATCCGCCCGCGTTGAAGCCGTCGGCGATGCCGGCGCCCCGGCGGACCTGGAGCTCGACGTGGCCCTGCTCGGTTCCCTCTACCTCGGCGGCACGGGCGTGCGCACGCTGGCGGAGGCGGGCAGGATCCGCGCCGCCTCCGCTGAGGCCCTGGCCCGCGCCGAACGGATGCTCGACCTGGCGGGCGCGCCGTACGCGATCAACGGGTTCTAGCCCGGCCCCGGCCCCGGAAGGGCACCGCACCGCGCGTTTTGACCGGCCGCCGATCGGGGGACTAAACTCAAATGGTGACTGCTGGGGTGTTCCATGCCCTGCGTCGCAACAATTTCAGTTCCATCTTCGGAGCATGCCGGGACTTCCGGCCCTTCGACTGACGCATCTATCCACATCGGAGCCCCTACTACATGACCATCACCACCCCCGAGAAGACGAGTACCCCTGTTGTTGCAATCAACGACATTGGTACTGCTGAGGAATTTCTCGCCGCTGTAGACGCAACCATCAAGTACTTCAACGACGGCGACCTCGTCG
>DATNBS010000184.1:0-3989 GCA_035571895.1 Arthrobacter sp.
GCCACGGTTTCGCGGGCCCTGCGTGACCACCCCGCCGCCACCGTCGTGGACATCGCCAGCGTCAAGAGCTCCATCCTGCGCGCCCTGCAGGCAGACCCGGAGCTGGGGGAGGCCGACCTCGCGCGCTACGTGGGCACCCACCCGATGGCCGGACGCGAGAAATCCGGGCCGGCCGCGGCCCGCGGCGAGCTGTTCACCGCCATGCCGTGGGTCATCTGCGCCCATGCTGGTTCCGCCCAGGACAGCGTGCGCATCGCCGGATCGCTGGCCATCGACCTGGGCGCGACCGTGCACCGGCTCGACGCCGCCGACCACGACGCCGCCGTCGCCCTCGTCTCGCACTTCCCGCAGATCGCCTCCTCGCTGCTGGCCTCCCGGCTGATGAACGCCCCGGCACACGCCCTGGCCCTGGCCGGAAACGGACTGCGCGACACCACCCGGATCGCCGCCTCGGATCCCCGACTGTGGATCCAGATCCTCAGTCACAACGCCCCCGAGCTCGTGGGGATCCTGCACGGGCTGCGCGAGGACCTCAACCGCCTCATCGGCACCCTGGAGAACCCGCAGGGTCCCGGCGCCCTGTTGGACCTGGCCGAGCTCATGGGCGAGGGCAACGCCGGGCAAGCGCGCATCCCGGGCAAGCACGGGGCCCCGCCGCAGGCCTTCGCCGTGGTCACCGTCATCGTCGACGACAAACCGGGGCAGATCGCCCGGCTGCTCACCGATGTCGGCGAGGTCGGCGTCAACCTGGAGGACCTGCGGATGGAACACTCCTCGGGCCACCAGGTCGGCATGGTGGAATTGTCGGTGCTGCCGGGGCGCAGCGTGGAATTGACCGAAGCCCTCATGGAACGTTCGTGGAAGGTAGTGCAGTAAGTGGAAAATCTCGTGGTGGCCATCGACGGCCCCTCCGGCAGTGGCAAGTCCTCCGTTTCCAAGGAGGTGGCCCGCCGGCTGGGCGCCGCCTTCCTCGACACCGGGGCCATGTACCGGGCACTGACCTACGCCTGCCTCGAGGGCGGGACCGATCTGGGGGACGCGACGGCGGTCACCGCTGCCGTCAAGGCGGCGAGAGTGGACATCGGCACCGACCCCGACCACGAGCAGGTCCGCGTCAACGGGACGGACGTCACGGCCACGATCCGCGAACCGTACGTCTCGGAATCCGTGTCGGCGGTCGCCGGCGTCCTGGACGTGCGGGCCGAACTGGTGCGGCGCCAGCAGCAG
The DNA here is from genome assembly GCA_035571895.1 of Arthrobacter sp. Lineage (GTDB taxonomy): Bacteria > Actinomycetota > Actinomycetes > Actinomycetales > Micrococcaceae > Arthrobacter_H. The sequence continues at coordinate 1,228 of DATNBS010000184.1, forward strand.
ATCATCGCCGAGAACGCACCCATCGTCGCCGAGGGCCGCGACATCACCACCGTCGTCGCCCCCGAGGCACCGGCCCGCATCCTGCTCACCGCCCGGGAGGAGGTCCGCATGGCCCGTCGCGGGCTGCAGCTGGGCGGGACCCAGTCCCAGGACGACCTGCAGCGCCAGGTCGTGGCCCGCGACGCCAAGGACTCGAAGGTCACCAGCTTCACCAGCGCCGCCGACGGCGTGGTGACCGTGGACTCCTCCGACCTGGACTTCGAGCAGACCGTCCAGGCCGTGCTTGCCGTGGTCGAAGCAGCGGGCACGCCGGCCTGAGGCGGTGGCGTGCCGCGGCATGCAAAAATGGTAAGTGCTTCCGTGCTTGGCGGGAGCGGCGAACAAAGGAACCCCTGAACATGACCGATCACGCCGCCGTCCCCGGCGACGGAGACGAATACGTCCCCTCGGGCGAGGACCACGTCGCCGAACGACTCAGCCAGATCACCGACGAGGAGGCCGAGCAGCGCGCCGCCTCCCTGCGCGAGGGCCTCGATGACTACGACCTCGACGACGAGGACACCCGGCTCCTCTCGCACGTCGACGACGAGGACTTCGAGGTCCAGGACGACCGCGTGCCGCCGGTCGTGGCCATCATCGGCCGGCCCAACGTCGGGAAGTCCACGCTCGTCAACCGCATCATCGGCCGCCGCGAGGCCGTGGTCGAGGACGTCCCCGGCGTGACGCGCGACCGCGTGTCCTACAGTGCCGAATGGAGCGGCCGCGACTTCACCCTGGTCGACACCGGGGGCTGGGAACACGACGCCAAGGGCATCCACGCCCGGGTGGCCGAGCAGGCGGAAATCGCCGCGGACCTGGCCGATGCCGTGATCTTCGTCGTGGACTCCGCCGTCGGGGCCACGGCCACCGACGAACTGGTCGTCAAGATGCTCCGCCGGCAGAAGAAGCCGGTGTTCCTCGTGGCCAACAAGGTCGACGGCGAGGCCCAGGAAGCCGACGCCGCCTCCCTGTGGAGCCTGGGATTCGGCCAGCCCTACCCTGTCTCCGCGCTTCACGGCCGCGGCACCGCGGACCTGCTGGACGACGTCCTGGAGAAACTGCCGGCCTACTCGGCCTTCGGCGGGTTGATCCCGCGCGGTGGACCGCGTCGTGTGGCCCTCATCGGCCGGCCCAATGTCGGCAAGTCCTCCCTGTTGAACAAGCTCGCCGGTGCCGAACGCGTCGTGGTCGACAACTTCGCCGGAACGACCCGGGACCCGGTGGATGAACTCGTCGAACTCGGCGGCCGGACCTGGCGATTCGTGGACACGGCGGGTATCAGGCGCCGCCAGCACATGGCCCAGGGCTCGGATTACTATGCTTCGCTGCGCACGCAGGCCGCCCTCGAAAAGGCGGAAGTCGCCGTCGTGCTCCTGGCAGTCGACGAGGTGCTCAGCGAGCAGGACGTGCGCATCCTGCAGACGAGCATCGATTCCGGCCGGGCACTGGTCCTGGCCTTCAACAAGTGGGACCTGCTCGACGACGAACGCCGGCGCTATCTCGAACGCGAGATCGAGCAGGACCTGGCCCACGTGGCCTGGGCGCCCCGCGTGAACCTCTCCGCGGCGACGGGATGGCACAAGGACAAGCTCGTCCCGGCCCTGGACCTGGCGCTGGAATCGTGGGACCGGCGCATCCCCACCGGCAAGCTCAACGCCTTCCTCGGTGAACTGGTCGCTGCCCACCCGCACCCGGTACGCGGCGGCAAGCAGCCCCGCATCCTGTTCGCGACCCAGGCGTCGTCGCGGCCGCCGCGTTTTGTGCTCTTCACCACGGGTTTCCTCGATCCCGGATACCGCCGCTTCATCACCCGGCGCCTGCGGGAGACGTTCAGCTTCGCCGGAACCCCCATCGAGGTCAGCATGCGCGTGCGGGAGAAGCGGGGACGGTCAAGGTAGCCGAAAATATGGGGTAGAGTAGCTGAGGAGCTTTTCGCAGACGGCACCCACCCGCAAGGATGGGATAACGGCTGCGGAACCGCCGGGCTATGGCGCAGCTTGGTAGCGCGCCTGACTGGGGGTCAGGAGGCCGTGGGTTCGAATCCCGCTAGCCCGACCGGCGACAAGGGGTCTTGCCTGAACGGAATGCCGTTCAGGCAGGGCCCCTTCTCCATTCCCTGCCGGGTACGTCGCGCGTCGGCGCCGTGCCGCCGGCTGCCGCAACCGGCTTGCGTCCACGGATAACCGGTAGGCTAGGCTGGACAAAAGACAAAGTGGGCGCGTCATTTGGACCCCTCGTCCAAGAGGCCGGCACAGGCAATGCACCATTCCAGGGAGGAAGCACATGAGTGGCGATGACCGTTGGGAGGACGGCGCGGCGAACCGCAGGGAAGCCGCGGCGGAAACCACCAATATCAGCCTGCCTCCGGCCCGTGACGAGGTCGTCCCCGAAGCCTCGCTGTCCACCGAGGAACGTTCCTCCGTCAACGCCCTGCCCGAGGGTTCCGCCCTGCTGATTGCCCACTCCGGACCGAACCGCGGTGCCCGCTTCCTCCTGGATGGGGACCTCTCGACCGCCGGCCGGCACCCCGAGGCGGACATCTTCCTGGACGACGTCACGGTCTCCCGCAAGCACGCGGAGTTCCGGCGCGACGGCTCGGGGTTCCAGGTCGTGGACTCGGGCAGCCTCAACGGCACCTATGTGAACGGCGACCGAGTGGACGCCGTGCGCCTGCGTACCGGCGCGGAAGTGCGCATCGGCAAGTTCCGCCTGACCTTCTACGC
>DATNBS010000185.1:0-2488 GCA_035571895.1 Arthrobacter sp.
CTGGATCCCGGCCAGGTCGTCCATCCCTGGGCATACGGCACCTTCACCAGGACGGACCCCGGACCCCATCAGCCGCAGCAGGGACGGATCTGGGTGTGCAAGCTCGGCTGGTGGGAAGGCGCGCCGTGGGATGTCCTGGCCTACGCCAGAAGCCACCCGACCTTCCCGTGCGACAGCACGGTGGAGCAACTGTACGACGCGAAGGAGTTCGAGGCGTATCACCAGCTGGGCGTGGCTGCTGCCGCCGGAGCCGCGAAGGATTGCATGCCGCCGCTGATGGGGGGGACAGCGACCAGGCTCCGGGCCCGGGCCGCGCGGCTGTCTCATCTGGGCTGGCTGTTACCAGGGAAGCAGGGTTGAGGAAGGCCCGGGACCCGGGAGGTTACGGCCCGACGCATACAGGGGAATCTCCCAGCCTGTCAGCAGCGGCTATCAGCGCCGGCCTCCGCGACGTCCGGGCGGCGGGGTTGCCGGGGTCAGACGATTCCTCCGGCGGAGAGCACGATCCAGGTCAGCTCCGGGTGAACGATGTCGCTGTGCGCCCCACTGGGCGGGCCGCCCGCGCGGACGACTTCACTGGCGTCCACGTTGAGCGCCTGGCCGGCAGTGAACCGGTAGGTGGTTCCGGGACCGGCCGGCTGGATCCCGTCCAGCCGGGCACTGACGCCTTGCGCGCCGTCGGCGCCCATCCCGCCCCACCGGAATAGCGCGTCAGTTGCGGCCGCGGCGTCGTCCTGCGCGGCAAGCGAGGCCAGTGGATAGAACGTGCCGACGGCGCCGTCGTGGGAGGAGAAACACACCACCAGTGGCCCGTTGATCCTGGCCAGCATCCCCGCCAGGGCACCCCTGCGGCTGGCGTCGAACGGCAATGGGCTGGCGAAGGCGAAGTGCGAGAAGGCGCCCTCCAGCAGCGTCACCGCTCGAACCGGCGATGGGCGTGAGGGCAGCCCGGCGAGGGCGAACGACACCAGACGCGCGCCGAAGCTGTGGCCGACGAGATGCACGCGGACTCGGGTTGCGTCCAGCCGCCCGAGCAGAGGTCCCAGCCCTCGCTGCCCGACCACGCCGGCCCGGTTCTTCATCTGCCAGTACGTGGCCTGCCGCAGAGCCTCCTTGGCGCCGTGGAGGATCCCGCGGAACGCGTCGCCGATTCCGGCCTGGCCGTCGCCGCCCGCGAACGCCATCCCACTCGTCTGCAGCGCGTCACGGTAACGTTCGAACAGCTCCGTAGGCTCGTTGCGCAGCATGCGAGGCTGGCCCTGTCCAGGGGCTGGCGTCGCCGGATCGCCCTCCCCGTCGTCGCCCGGAACCGCGGCCAGCTCCGAGAAGGCGGCCAGCGCCTCGTAGAACGTCGTGATGGCATCGGCGCTCGGCGTGCCGTTGTCCAGGATGCCGGCCATCGTGTCAAGCGGGCCGGTCGCGGCCGGGAACAAGGCCTTCAGCGTGGCCAGGGTCTCGCTGTCCAAGGCCGCCGATGCCGGCTCCGCCTCGGTGGCGTCGGAGGCTTCGCTCAGCGAGGCGGCTCCGCCGGGACGAGCCGCCGCAGCCGGAAAGTCGGGGATAGGTTCGTCCGACCAGCGTTGGGCCGGCCAGATCACGCCTGCGAGCCCCGCCGTCACCGGCCGATCGGCGGGAACCTGGTCCAGCTGCCCGGCGAGGAGCCCGAAGAACCTCTGATAGAGCGCACGCGCGGACCCGGGGGCAGTATTCCAGCCGTGCGAGAAGACGATGAGATCGGTGATCCCCGCGTCTCTCACGCCAGCGAGGAAGGCGTCGCGGGACGTGGCCTCCTGGTCGCCATCGGCATCGAACGTCAGCTCCCAGAACGGCAGCCCTGCGATGTCCATGATCTTCTCCCTTCGTCAGATGGCCTGCAGGGCACGCATCAGGTCGAGCAGCCCGGCGCCCTCGAAGTCCCTGCCGCGGCCGAGCGATGTTGCCGAGCCCACCACGATGTCCTTTACGTCCTCGGGTCGTCCGATGAATTCGCGCCGCACCGAGAGCAGGGCCGCGATGGCCCCGGAGACGTGCGGCGCAGCCATGCTCGTACCGCTGTCCTCCACGTAGTAGGCGGTGTCGCCGGGGAGATCTCCGGCCAGGAGGGCCGCGAGGTTCGTTCCTGCCGCGCATGAGGTGATGCGTTCGCCGGGCGCGAGGAGGTCCGGTTTCCGTCGGCCGTCGCCTGTCGGTCCCTTGGAGGAGAAGTAGGACACCCCGTAGGTGTGCGGCGCGTTGCGGTGGGTGGACCCGACGGTGATCGCTCGCTCGGCGTTACCAGGATCGTTGATCGTCATGGCGAGTCCGAACTTGGTTGGCGCATCGGACTTCACGGCGAGCGTGCCGTAGCCGGAATTCCCTGCCGCCACCACGACGACGACCCCGGAACGCACGAGCTTGTCCACTTCCATGCACAGCGGGCTTCGCCCGCACGCGAACCATTCGGGTTCGAACTCGTAGCCGATGCTCAGATTGACGCCATGGATGCGCA
>DATNBS010000186.1:0-12006 GCA_035571895.1 Arthrobacter sp.
CCCGGATCCAGGGCGGCGGCCAGGTTCGCCAGGCCGATCCCCAGCCAGCGGCCTGCCGTCCCCACGATTTCGCGGCTCGCCGGGTCGCCCGCGGCAGCCAGCTCCGTGACCAGGGCGCCGGTGACCGCCCCGGCATCTCCCCCGGCGGCGTCCAGCAGGGTCTGGGCCGTCGGGGAGTTCGCCCGTGCCAGTTCGCGTGCGTCGCGGCCGACGGCGTTCCCCGAGGCGTACTGTTCCCAGCAGCCGCGGTTGCCGCATGCGCAGAGGTGTCCGTCGGGGACGATGACCTGGTGGCCGAACTCCCCGGCCAGGCCGTAGCGCCCCCGCCGCAACCTGCCCTCGGATACCAGGGACCCGCCGATGCCCGTTCCCAGGGTCAGGCACACGAGGTTGGGTTCGCCCTGCCCCGCGCCGAACCGGTATTCGGCCCACCCGGCGGCATCGGCGTCGTTGGCCACGCGGACCGTCCCGCCCAGCAGCGCCGAGAGGCGGTCGCGCAGCGGTTCGTTGCGCCAGGCCAGGTGCGGGCTGAACAGCACCGTGCCCGTCTCGGGGTTCATCCAGCCGGCCGCCCCCACGCCCACCGGGGCGCCGGGGGCGTGGTGGCGCAACCGCTCCACCAGGTCCAGGACCGCCTGCTCGACCAGCGCGGGACTGGTTCCCGGGGTCCGGGCGTGCGCGCGCTGGAGGATGGTCCCGTGGGCATCGACGAGGCCGGCAGCGATCTTCGTGCCGCCGATGTCCAGCCCGATGGCCGGTTGCCCGTGGGCCTGCTGCCCCATCGACCCCGCCCTTCCGCGGCACCCGCCGGCGCCGTAAGTTACTAATGAGTACACTAGTGATCCAACCCACTATGCTGGGAGCAACGACCCCACGTCGCCAGCCGTCCCGGCGAGTACCTAGGAAGCAGAGGAGCACACCGTGCGAGAGTTCAGCGTACCCCCGCTCGTGGTCAGTCCGCCGACGTCCAACACCACGGATTTCGTGTTAGAGCAGGCGGCCGGGTCGAATCCGATGCTGTTTTCCCGGCCCGACGGTAGCGGCGGGTGGATCGACGTCTCCGCCCGGGAGTTCGCCGCCGATGCCACGGCCTTGGCCAAGGGGCTCATCGCCTCCGGGCTGGAACCGGGCGCCCGCGTGGGCATCATGTCCCGCACCCGCTACGAGTGGGCACTGGTCGACTTCGCGGTCTGGTTCGCCGGCTGCATTTCCGTTCCGGTCTACGAAACCTCCTCCCCCAGCCAGGTCGCCTGGATCCTCGGCGATTCCGGCACCACCGCGGCCGTCGTCGAATCGGCCCACCACGAGAACGTCATCCGCCAAGCCGCCCACCAGGAACAGCTGGAGACGATCCGCTCCATCTGGCAGATGGACGGCGACGGCCTGGACGCCCTGCGCGAGGCCGGCACCGGGATCAGCGACGAACTGCTCGAGGAGCGCCGTTCCTCGCTGCAGCTGGACAGCGTCGCGACCATCATCTACACCTCCGGAACCACCGGCCGGCCGAAGGGCTGCGAGCTGACGCACCTGAACTTCGTCGAACTCAGTCGCAATGCCCAGGCCGCCCTGCCCGAATGCGTGCACGAGGGCGCCGCGACGATCATGTTCCTGCCCCTGGCCCACGTGTTCGCCCGCTTCATCTCCGTGCTCTGCGTCGCCGGCGGCGCCAAGGTGGCCCACACCCCCGACATCAAGAACCTGCTGGGCGACCTTCAGGGCTTCAAGCCGACGTTCATCCTCGCGGTACCGCGCGTGTTCGAGAAGGTCTACAACTCCTCCATGCTCAAGGCCGAGGACGGCGGGAACGTCAAGGCCAGGATCTTCCACGCCGCCTCCCGCACCGCGGAGGCCTGGTCACGCGCCGAACAGGCCGGCACGGTCCCGCTGGGCCTGAAACTGCGCCACCGCCTGTTCGACCGGCTGGTCTACGGGAAGATCCGCGAGGCGATGGGCGGACGCATCGAGTACGCGGTCTCCGGCGGCGGGCCGCTGGGCGAGCGCCTGGGCCACTTCTTCCACGGCATCGGGCTGATGATCCTGGAGGGCTACGGCCTCACCGAGACGACGGCGCCGATCACGGTGAACACCCCACGGCGCCTCAAGATCGGCACCGTGGGCACGCCGCTGCCCGGCAACGCGGTCAGGATCGCCGACGACGGCGAGATCCTCACCCGGGGCGTGTGCGTCATGCGCGGCTACCACAACCGTCCTGACCTGCGCGAGGAGGCCTTCGAGGGCGATTGGTTCCGCACCGGGGACGTCGGCGAGCTCGACGCCGATGGGTTCGTGCGCATCACCGGGCGCAAGAAGGAGATCATCGTGACCGCCGGGGGAAAGAATGTCGTCCCCGGGCAGCTCGAGGACCAGATCCGCGCGGACGTGCTGGTCTCCCAGTGCCTGGTCATCGGCGACAACCGGCCGTTCATCGCCGCCCTGGTCACCTTGGACGCCGAGGCACTGCCGGGCTGGCTCGGCCGCAACCATCTCGGGGGGCTCTCCGTCCAGGAGGCCGCCGAGCGCCCCGAGGTCCGGGACGCCATCCAGGCTGTCATCGACCGGGCCAACCAGTCGGTCTCCCACGCCGAGTCGATCAAGGCCTTCCGGATCGTGCCCACGGACTTCTCCGAGGCCTCCGGGCACCTCACCCCGTCGTTGAAGGTCAAGCGCGGACAGGTGCTCAAGGACTTCGACACGGTCGTCGAGGAGATCTACTCGGCCAAGAAGCCCGCCTGACCCGCGTCCGGCCCCGTCCCGACAACGGTCGCAGGCCGGGGGCCGGGCCCGGGGCTACAGCGGGGCGTCTGCGTCGCGGGGCAGGTCCAGGCCCAGCAGCGCGTTCTCCACGACCTCGGTCAGTGCCGGGTGGATCCAGTAGGGGCCGCGTGCCATCTCGACGACGCCCAGGCCGGTGGCCATCGCCTGGATGAGCGGCTGGATGAGCATCGAGGAGTCGTGCCCCAGCAGGTGTGCACCGAGCAGCTGGCCAGTGGAGCGCGAGGCCACCAGCTTCACGACGCCTTCCCGGTCCTCCATGGCCCAGCCGTAGGCGGTGGAGCCATAGGCCTGCAGGACGACGACGATGTCCTCCGGGTCCCCGGCCTGCGCGCGCGCCTGGGCCTCCGTCAGCCCGACCGCTGCGACCTGCGGATCGGAGAAGACCGCCGCCGGAACGGCCGTGCGGTCCGTGGGCCGCAGCGCCCCGGGATGCTCGAGGTTGTGGGCCACCACGCGTGCCTCCCGGTTGGCCACGTGCTTGAGCTGGTGCTCGCTCGAGGCATCACCGAGCGCATAGCAGCCCTCGACCGGCTGCCCGCCGCGCAGCACGCGCTGGTAGTCGTCCACGGCCAACCGGCCGTCCTCTTCCAGGTCCAGGTCGGCCGTGGCGGCATCGAGCCGGTCCGAGTTCGGCGTGCGTCCGGTGGCCATGAGCACGACGTCGGCTGCGACCTCGAGTGCCTCGCCGTCGTGGTCGAAGTGGCCGGTGACGCTGCCGTCCCCGTTGTCCGTGATGGAGACCAGGTCGTGGTCGAGCACGACCTCCCAGCGTCGGGCCGCAGCCGCGGTGAACCGCCGCGAGATCTCCTCGTCATGGTGGCGCAGCAGGGCACCGGAACGGTTCACCTGGACCACTTGGGCGCCGAGCCCGTGGAAGATGTGGGCGAACTCGGCGGCAATGAATCCGCCGCCGACGATGAGCACCCGGGCAGGCAGTTCCTCCAGCCGCATGATGGTGTCGGAGGTGTGCACCTGGGACAGGTCGACGCCGGGCAGGTCGGGCACCACGGCCCGCGATCCGGAGGCCAGGACCACCTGGTCGGCGGTGATGACCTCGCCCGAGTCCGTCACGAGGGTGTGGGGATCGCGCAGCCGGACGTGCTCGCGGTAGACCTCCACGTTCTCCAGCTCGTCCCGGCGGTAGCGCAGCCCATCGGCCGAAATCGCGTCGATGCGGCCGAAGATGCGGTCGCGGATGGCCCGCCAGTCGGCTCCCCGGCGGACCAGGTCCACGCCGAGGCGCCCGGCCTGCGCGGGCGCGGCCCCCAGGGTTGCCGGGTAGGCGAACATCTTGGTGGGGATGCAGCCCACGTTCAGGCAGGTGCCCCCGAAGGTCCCGGCCTCGATCAGGGCGACCTTCCGGTGGTCCCAGTAGGGGGTGATCAGCGAATTGCCCGATCCCGAGCCCACGATGGCCAGATCGTAGTGCGGCATGGGTTCAGCCCTTCAGCTCGTCGACGACCAGCGCGGCCAGTTCCATGACCGCGTCCCGGGTGGCGGGCTTGAGCCGGTCCAGTTCCACGCGCGACCCCTCGGCCAGGTGCGGGTCGTGGGGCAGCCGGACCACGGTGGCCACGCGGGAGCTGAAGTGCGCCTCGATCTCCTCGACCTTGACCCCGTGGCCATGGCCGGCCGACTGGTTGATGACCACGATGGCGTTCTGCGCCAGGTCGGTCCGGCCGTGGGCTTCGAGCCAGGACAGTGTCTCGGAGGCGAGGCGGGCCTCGTCGACGCTGGCCCCCGAAACCAGGACGACGGCGTCGGCCTTTTCCAAGGTGCCCTTCATGACCGTGTGGACCATCCCGGTGCCCGAATCGGTCAGCACGATCGAGTAGTACTTGGACAGCAGATCGGTGACGGCCCGGTAGTCGGCGTCGTCGAACGCCTCGGCGACCCGCGGGTCCGTGTCGGACGCCAGCACGTGCAGGCGCGATCCCTCCCGGGCCGCGTAGGCCGAGAGCTTGGCGAAGGTGTCGACCGCGAAGCGGTTCTGCACCAGGTGACGGGCGGTGTAGGCCGACTTGCCCGGGGACCGGTCGCTGAGCGTCCCCCGGTCCGGGTTGGCGTCGAGCGCGATGATCCGGTCCTCGCGCAGCTGCGCCAGGGCCATGCCCAGCAAGGTCGTCACGGTGGTCTTGCCGACCCCGCCCTTGCGGGACAGGACCGGCACATAGCGGGTCGTCCCTGGCAACGGTGCCGAAATGCGCCGCTCGGTCTGCCGGCGGATCCGCACCGCATCCGAGTCCCCGACGTTCATCCGCCCAAACGTGGCCCGGAACAGCAGGCGTCGCCAGCCGCCCACGGGTTCGCGGTCCCGCGGCTCCAGCAGCCGGTCGGCGGTGAGCTGGCCGGCGCTCTCGGGGACTCTCGCGACCGGTTGCGCGGTCCCGGCCGCCGGGCCCCGTTCCGGCTCCCCGGGCACTGCCGGGGCCGCCTCGGCGACGGGTGCGGCGGGCATGACCAGTCCATTGCCCACGGGACGTGCGGCATTGGGGGTGGAGGGACCGGCGTCGTCGGCCGGTTGCCAGTCGGCGAGTTCCGGGAGGTCGGCGGCACCGGAGCCCGCGGTCCCGGCCGCCGGGCCCGGCTGGCCCTCCGTGCCCGCGGCGTCCTGCGGGAGGTCCTCCGATGCCGGGGCCGTTGCGTCGTCCGGCCCCTCGATCGGGGTGCTCCCGGCGTCGTCGTCTTGGTTCTGGTGCGGCTGGCTCATCTGGTCCTTCTGCGCGAAAAATGGTGTCGTTCGGCTCGTCAGCACTCACCCTAGCGCACCGCGGGGCGGCCACACCGTGCGTGTGACCGCCCCCTCGATGCCCGTCGGGGCCCGGTATCAGGCCTCGAGGACCACCAGCAGGTCGCCACCCTGGACCTGGGCGGTGCCGTCGATGGCGATGCGTGTCACCTTCCCGCCGGACGGGGAGGTGATGGCCGCTTCCATCTTCATGGCCTCGATCGTGGCGACCGTGCCACCGGCGGGCACGGTGTCCCCCACGGAGACGCCGGCGGTGACCGCACCGGCGAACGGAGCGGCGACGTGGCCGGGGTTCGCGACATCGGCCTTCTCGGCCGACTTCACCGTGGATTCCACGTTGCGGTCCCGCACGGTGATCTGGCGCATCTGCCCGTTCAGGGTGCACATCAGGGTGCGCATGCCCTTCTCATCGGCATCGGAGATGGCCTGCAGGGTCACCAGCAGCCGGACACCCTTGCCCAGCGAGATGACGTGCTCGGCGTGCTGGACCAGCCCGTAGAGGTAGTCGCGGGTGTGCAGGACCGACACGTCCCCGTATTCGTCCCGCGAGGCCTCGAAGTCACGGGTCGGGCCGGGGAAGAGCAGCCGGTTCAGCGTCTGCCGGCGGGTGGCCGAGTCGCCCTTGAGGGCCTGGGAGTCCTCGGGTGCCAGCTCCTCGACCCTGACCTTGACGGCGCGTCCCTCCAGGGCCTTGGAGCGGAACGGCTCCGGCCAGCCCCCGGGCGGGTCGCCCAGTTCGCCGGAGAGGAACGCGATGACCGAATCCGGGATGTCGAAGGCCTGCGGGTTGGCCTCGAATTCCCGCGGGTCCACGTTCATGCCCACCAGTTGAAGGGCCAGGTCCCCGACCACCTTGGAGGACGGGGTCACCTTGACCAGTCGGCCGAGGATGGCGTTGGCGGCGGTGTACATGTCCTCGATGGCCTCGAACCGCTCGGCCAGCCCCAGCGCCTTGGCCTGCTGGCGCAGGTTGGAGAGCTGCCCGCCCGGGATCTCGTGGCGGTAGACCCGCCCCGTGGGCCCGGCCAGTCCGGATTCGAACGGCCCGTACATCGAGCGCACGGCCTCCCAGTACGGTTCCAGCGAGGCAGCTGCCTCCAGCGGGATCCCCGTGTCGCGCTCGGTGTGGGCCAGCGCCGCCACCAGCGCCGACTCCGAGGGCTGGGATGTGGTCCCGGCCATCGAGGCCACCGCGACGTCGACCGCGTCGACCCCGGCATCGGAGGCGGCCAGCAGCGTCGCCAACTGCCCGCCGGCGGTGTCGTGGGTGTGCAGGTGCACGGGCAGGTCGAAGCGCTCGCGCAGCGCGGTGACCAGCTTCTTCGCAGCCGCAGGGCGCAGCAGCCCCGCCATGTCTTTGATGGCCAGGATGTGGGCGCCGGCATCGACGATCTGCTGGGCCAGGTCCAGGTAGTAGTCCAGCGTGTAGAGATCCTCCGCGGGATCGAGCAGGTCGGCCGTGTAGCACAGGGCCACCTCCGCCACGGCAGTGCCCGTGGCCCGGACGGCCTCGATGGCCGGGGCCATTTGCGAGACGTCGTTGAGGGCATCGAAGATGCGGAAGATGTCGATGCCGGCCGCCGCCGCCTCCTGCACGAACGCGTCGGTCACCTCCGTCGGGTACGGGGTGTAGCCAACCGTGTTGCGCCCGCGCAGCAGCATCTGTAACGGGATGTTCGGCATCTCGGCACGCAGCAGCTCCAGACGTTGCCACGGGTCCTCCCCCAAAAAGCGCAGGGCAACGTCGTAGGTCGCCCCGCCCCAGACCTCCATGGAGAACAGCTGCGGCAGCGTGTGGGCATAGGCCGGTGCGGCGGCGAGCAGGTCACGGGTGCGCACCCGGGTGGCCAGCAGCGACTGGTGAGCATCGCGGAACGTGGTGTCCGTCAACGCCAGCTCGGTGCGGGCCCGCAGCTCCGCGGCGAACCCCTCCGGGCCGCGCTCGAGCAGGACCTGCCGCCAACCGGCCGGCGGCTGGTGCTCGGACGGGCCGTCGAACGGGCTGCGGGTGGGCTGGTCCGACTTGTCACCGGGGAAATGCGGAAGCTTCTCCCGGGGGTCCAGCCCTTCGACGCGCGGGCCGTTGGGCTGGTTGACCGTGACATCGGCCAGGTAGGTCAGGGCCTTGGTGCCGCGGTCCTGGCTCCGGTTGCCCTCGACCAGGTCCGGCCGCGAGTCGATGAAATCGGTGGCCACGTCGCCGGCGATGAACTGGGGATCGTCCAGGACATTCATCAGGAACGGGATGTTCGTGGCGACCCCGCGGATCCGGAACTCAGCCAGCGCACGCCTCGCCCGGCGCACCGCCGCCTCGTAGTCGCGCCCACGGCAGGTCAGCTTGACCAGCATCGAGTCGAAGTGCGGGGAGACCTCGGCACCGGTGTAGATCGTGCCGCCATCCAGCCGGACCCCGGAACCACCGGCCGAGCGGTAGACCGTGATGGTCCCCACATCGGGGCGGAACCCGTTGGCCGGGTCCTCGGTGGTGATGCGGCACTGCAGGGCCGCCCCGCGGATGCGCAACTTCTCCTGGTGGATGTCCAGGTCCTCGAGGGTCTCGCCCGCGGCGATGCGCATCTGGGCGGAGACCAGGTCGATGTCCGTGATCTCCTCGGTGACCGTGTGCTCGACCTGGATGCGAGGGTTCATCTCGATGAACACGTGCTGTCCGGCGCGCTCGCCCACGGTGTCGACCAGGAACTCCACCGTTCCGGCATTCTGGTAGTCCAGCGCCTTGGCGAACTTCACCGCGTCGGCGTAGAGGGCCTGGCGAATCCCCTCATCCAGGTTCGGCGCCGGGGCGATCTCCACGACCTTCTGGTGGCGGCGCTGCAACGAGCAGTCCCGCTCGAAGAGGTGCACCACGTTGCCCTGGCCGTCGGCGAGGATCTGCACCTCAATATGCCGCGGCCGGAGCACCGCCTGCTCGAGGAAGACCGTCGGGTCCCCGAACGCCGTGCCGGCCTCGCGCATGGCAGCGTTCAGGGACTCGGGCAGGTCCTCGCGCCGGTCGACCCGGCGCATGCCGCGTCCACCGCCACCGGCAACGGCCTTAACGAAGATGGGGAAGCCGATCTTCTCCGCTTCGCCGATCAGCCAGTCCGCATCATCGCTGGGCTCGGAGGACGCCAGGGTCGGGATGCCCGCGGCCTTGGCGGCCTTCAGGGCCTGGACCTTGTTCCCGGCGAGCTCGAGCACGTCTGCCGGGGGGCCGACGAACGTAATCCCGGCCTCATGGGCGGCCCTGGCCAGCCCGGGGTTCTCGGAAAGGAAACCGTACCCGGGGTAGATGGCATCCGCGCCGGCATCCTTGGCAACACGGATCACCTCCTCCACATCCAGGTAGGCCCGCACCGGGTGGCCCTCTTCACCGATCTGGTAGGCCTCGTCGGCCTTCTGGCGGTGGATGGAGCCGCGGTCCTCGTAGGGGAAGACGGCGACCGTCTTCGCGCCCAATTCGTAGCCGGCGCGGAACGCGCGGATGGCGATTTCGCCTCGGTTGGCTACCAGTACCTTTGAAAACATGGTGCTCCTGCAGGGTGTCTGTTGGTCAGGACGAACGCAACGGAATGCCCGGGTTCGGGACGCGGTGTGCTCCGTGCGTCAGGCGCGATGTGTCGATTCAGGCCTGTCGTTACCCTACAGTGGCGCATCACACACCCGGAACTGTGTTTCTACATGACGTGTGCCACACCGGCGCGCGTGGACCTGGGGGCTGCGGCGCCACCTTATGATGGGTAGGAGCCGAAACAGCGAAACAACACAGTAAGGTCGTGGTCCGTTCCGTGCAGGTCGTGAGCATCAGCAGTCTCAAGGGTGGCGTCGGCAAGACGTCCGTCACCCTCGGTTTGGCATCGGCGGCCCTTGCCGCCGGGATTCCGACCCTGGTAGTGGACCTTGACCCGCATGCCGACGCCAGCACCGGGCTGGGAGTGGAGCCCAACGGCGAAAACGACATCGGGCACCTGCTCAAGAACGCACGACGGGCCGACATTGCCGCCGCCGCGGTCCCCAGCCCGTGGGCCGGCCGGTCCGGCGCGGCCGCCGACGACAGGACCCCCGTGCTGGATGTCGCCGTCGGCGGGGCATTCAGCGGCATCTACGACCGCCCGGACCTGAAGCTGCGCAACCTGCGACGGCTCCACACCGTCCTGTCGCGCCAGGACCGCTACGAACTGGTCCTCGTCGACTGCCCGCCGTCGCTCAACGGCCTGACCCGCATGGCGTGGACGGCCAGCCACAGAGTCCTGCTCGTGGCAGAGCCGAGCCTGTTTTCGGTTGCTGGGACCGAACGGACGCTTCGGGCGCTGGAGCTGTTCCGCAAGGAATTCGTCCAGGGCCTGCAGACCGCCGGCGTGGTGGCCAACCGCTTCCGCGAGTCCTCGGCCGAACAGCGGTTCCGGCTCGAGGAGATGCGCACGATGTTCGGCGATGCCCTGCTCTCGCCCGTGCTGCCGGACCAGGCGAACTGGCAGCAGATCCAAGGTGCCGCCTACGCCGTGCACCAGTGGCCGGGCGATGCCGCCCGCCAGTCGGCGGCACGCTTCGACGAATTGCTGCGCGGCCTGGCCGATCCCGCCAACGCCCCGGTGCGCTAACCGAGCGCCACACCCTTCCCCGGGGGGGAGCCCCCGGACACTGGAACAGCGCGTGTCCCCGCGGGGACACGCGCTGTTTTCGCGTCAACGGCAGCTGCCGGTGCTAGCTGGCCGACTTCTTGGCGGCCCGACGGCGTCCCAGTTCGTCCCCGGGGAAGACGGCGTCCTCCTCCACTGCGTGTTCGCTGGGCAGCTCGGACAGGCTGCCTTCGACTTCGCGCCAGACTCGTCCGACAGCGATGCCGAACACCCCCTGGCCGCCCTGGACGAGGTCGATGACCTCGTCGGCCGAGGTGCATTCGTAGACGGAGGCACCGTCGCTCATCAGGGTGATCTGGGCCAGGTCCTCCACGCCGCGTTCACGCAGGTGGACCACCGCGGTGCGGATCTGCTGGAGGGAGACGCCCGTGTCGAGAAGGCGCTTGACCACCTTGAGCACGAGGATGTCCCGGAAGCTGTAGAGGCGCTGGCTCCCGGAGCCTGCCGCTCCGCGGACCGCGGGCTCGACCAGGCCGGTGCGGGCCCAGTAGTCGAGCTGGCGGTAGGTGATGCCGGCGGCCTTGCAGACCACGGTGCCGCGGTATCCGGCACCTTCGTCGAGGACCGGCAGGTCCTCGGTGAAAAGCAGGCCCTGCGCGTTCGCGCCGGCGCCCTGGCCGGAGCCGGACGATGCCCCGCTGTGCTCACCTATCGGACTCACGTGGACCCTCCTAGTCAAAAACTCCCCCCATAGGGAGCTTGCCGGCTGCCGGGGAACCGTGGAGGCGTTGGGTGCCATCCACTGTGCCGAGTGATGGGACAGCGAAGCAATGGGATTCTTATGCTTTGACGGTACGGCCGAACGGGTCCCACGTCAAAGACCTTCAAGTTTAACTTGAGGGCGTGTCGCTACTCGTCGAAATCCTCGGGCTCGACGTCGGCCAGGAACTCACGGAACTGGCGCACCTGGTCCTCTGCGCCGTCGGCGGTGCTGCCGTCCTCGCTGACCATGACACCGGCCTCCTCCAGGACCTCGTCCGCGCAGGTGATCGGGCAGCCGGCCCGCAGGGCGAAGGCAATGGCATCCGAGGCCCGGGAATCGACGACGGCGCCCCCATCGAATTCCAGCTCGGCGTAGAACACCGTTTCCTTGACCGCGACCAGGCGTGCCTCAACGAGGGGGTGGCCCAGCGCGGAGACGACCGACTCGAGCAGGTCATGGGTCATGGGACGCGGAGTGCCCATCCCCTGCTGGCTCATGGCGATCGCCGAGGCCTCAGGTGCCCCGATCCAGATCGGCAGGTGGCGGGGCCCGTCGATCTCCTTGAGCAGGACCAGCGGCTGGTTGGACGGCAGTTCGATCCGGACGCCGACGACCATGAGTTCTCGCACGGGTACCTCCTGCGGTGCTAGTGGTCCATCCTGGCGATGGAGCCGTTGACCAGTGCGCTGTGCAGCGCCAGGCAGGCATCGCTGATCTCCCGGGCTGTTTCGGCGGCGCGAGCCCGGGAGGAGACATCACGGCGGCTGGCCAGCGGCGCGACAGCGCGCTCCACCAGGCCCAGCTCCCGGTCCGCGGCGGCGCGGAAGCCGCGCAGGTGGCGGGGTTCGATGCCGTGGGCCGCGAGCTTGGCGCTGGCGGTGGCTATCCGCACGGCGTGCTCGTCGAAGCGCTGGTCCTCCTCGGCGATGATCCCGTAGGCGAGCAGTTCGCCGATGAGCTGCTCCGACGCGCCCGTCGCACCCTGCAGTTCGGCGCGGGTGAGGGGGCGCGTATGCCCTGCCAGTTCCTGGGCCAGCTGGTCGGTGACACTGCGCGGCGCCAGGGTCAGGCCACCGGCGAGCTGCTCGGGCCGCTCCCCGCGGTCCACGGCGTCGAGGTAGTCCTTGATGACCTTCAGCGGC
>DATNBS010000187.1:0-3715 GCA_035571895.1 Arthrobacter sp.
GTCGACGAGCGCCAGCTGCGGCCGGCCCTTCGCGTCGGCGCGCAGGAACGCGATCATCTTCCCGTCGGGCGAGAACCGCGGGGCACGGTCGGACGTCCCCCGGGTCAGGCGGCGCGGCGCCGGCGCGTCGGCGCCGCTGCCGTCCAGCTCGAGGAGCCACAGCTGGCCGACGCCGGCGTCGGCGTCGAAGCTGGGGTGGCTGGCAGCGAAGACGGCCACGCGGCCATCGGGGCTCAAGGACGGTACGGATACAGTGGTCAGGAGCTCAAGCTGGTCTGGTTTCACCCAGTGAGCGTATCTGAAAGACTTATTGAAGGAAATAGCCGTGACCCGCGAATTGATCGCCCTCAGTTGCCCGGTGTGCGCGGAATCCCTGGAGGCCTCCGGCACCCCGGCCCGGATGCTGTCCTGTCCCGCCGGCCACCGTTTCGACGCCGCCAAGCAGGGCTACTTCAACCTGCTCACCGGCCGGGGCACGGCCTTCCGCGAGGACACCGCGGCGATGGTCGAGGCCCGGGCCCGGTTCCTGGCTGCCGGCCACTACGCCGTGCTGGCCGACGCGCTGGCCGAGGAGGCCGCCTCCGCCTTCCCCACCGGCGTCCCCCGGATCCTGGATGCCGGCGCGGGCACCGGGTACTACCTCGACGCCGTCGCCGGCGCCCTGGAAGCGGCAGCGGGCACCCGGCCACCGGCCATCGCGCTGGACATCTCGCGCTTCGCCATGCGCCGGGCGGCCAGGCTGCCCCGGACCCGCGCCCTGGTCTGGGACCTGTGGCGTCCGTTGCCGGTTGCCGACGCCCAGGTCGAGGTGTTGCTGGATGTCTTCGCCCCGCGCAATGGCGCCGAGTTTGCCCGCGTCCTCGTCCCGGGTGGCCTTGCCTTGGTGGCCACTCCCCTGCCCGACCACCTCTCCGAGGCCATCGAACCGTTGGGCCTGCTCTCCATCGGAACCGGGAAGGAGGAATCCGTGGCCGCGGCGCTCGGCCCCGGGTTCGAACCGCTGCACTCCCGGGAAATCCGCAGGCCGCTGCGACTTTCGGATGATGACGCCGTCCGCTTGGCCCTGATGGGGCCAGCCGGGCACCACCACGACGAGGCCGGCATCCGCCGCCGGCTCGCTGGAACCCCGCTGCCGACGGTGGTGACGGCGGCCTTCCGCCTGCAGGTGTTCCACCGCCATTAGCGGGCCGCGGCGCGAACATACCTCCGAAGGGTGATGATGCGGGACGGGGCCATCGGGCAAGATGGAAGGACCGAGGGCGGAACGCGCCCTCCCAATGTTGATGCAGGTGGCGGAATGTTCGAATGGGTCATCGCGAATGCCTGGGTTTTCTGGCTGGCCCTTTTCCTGGTCCTGGCGATCATCGAGATGATGTCCCTTGACCTCTACTTCATCATGCTCAGTGCCGGCGCGCTCGGCGGAGTGGTCGTGGCGCTGGCCGGCGGAGGCTTCTGGCTCCAGGCGCTCGTCTTCTGCCTGGTCTCCCTGGCGATGGTCTTCTTCGTCCGGCCCGTTGCCCTGCGGCAACTCCACAAGGGACCGGCGGACCGCCTGACGAATGTCGACCGCCTGGTCGGACAGGATGCGCTCGTGCTCGAGCCCACCACGAAGATGGGCGGCAGGGCCAAGATCGGCGGCGAGACCTGGAGCGTCCGCAGCGAGGACGAAACCCCGCTGGCCCCCGGCATGTACGGCACGGTCGTCCGGATCGACGGAGCCACCGCCTTCATCACCACCCGGGCCGCCGGGGCCCACGGGCACTAGGCCTTCGCCGGGGCAGACCCG
This sequence comes from Arthrobacter sp., assembly GCA_035571895.1. Taxonomy (GTDB): domain Bacteria; phylum Actinomycetota; class Actinomycetes; order Actinomycetales; family Micrococcaceae; genus Arthrobacter_H. The sequence continues at coordinate 1,787 of DATNBS010000187.1, forward strand.
CGCCATTCCGGTGCCGGCCCCGCCATCAGCCCCTCGGGGCCACACAGAATAGGGGAACCACATATGACAGGCCTAGGCATCGTCCTGGCAGTACTCGCGGTCTTCGTGATCATCGTGCTCCTGAGGTCGGTACGCATCGTCCCCCAGGCACGGGCCGGCATCGTGGAACGCCTGGGGAAGTATCAGCGCACGCTCGGGCCGGGCCTGACACTGCTGATCCCCTTCGTTGACCGGTTGCTTCCGCTGCTGGACCTGCGGGAGAACGTCGTCAGCTTCCCGCCGCAGCCGGTGATCACCGAAGACAACCTGGTTGTCTCCATCGACACGGTCGTCTACTTCCAGATCACCGAACCGCGCGCCGCCACCTACGAAATCGCCAACTACATCCAAGCCGTCGAACAGTTGACGACCACCACGCTGCGCAACGTCGTCGGCGGGCTCAACCTCGAAGAGGCCCTGACCAGCCGCGACCAGATCAACGGACAGTTGCGCGGCGTCCTCGACGAGGCCACCGGCAAGTGGGGCATCCGCGTCTCGCGGGTTGAACTCAAGGCCATCGACCCGCCCCTGTCCATCCAGGACTCGATGGAGAAGCAGATGCGCGCCGAGCGTGACCGCCGTGCCGCTATCCTCACCGCCGAGGGAACCAAGCAGTCCCAGATCCTGACCGCGGAGGGCCAGCGGCAGGCTGCCATCCTGGCGGCCGAAGGCGACGCCAAGGCGGCGATCCTACGCGCCGACGGCGAAGCCCAGGCCATCGAGAAGGTCTTCGACGCGATCCACGCCGGCAACCCGGATCAGAAGCTGCTGGCCTACCAGTACCTGCAGACGTTGCCGAAGCTTGCCGAGGGCAGCTCGAACAAGCTGTGGATCATCCCCAGCGAGGTCGGCGAGGCCCTGAAGGGCATCGGCGGAGCACTGGGCAACTTCACGGACGGGGACGAGACGTCACCGGCGGCCCCGAAGGTCCCATAGCCCGTGCCGGGCCTGCCGCGTCCTCGCCGGCCGGCCCGGCGCGGGAACCGCGTATACTTGTGTTTTTGAGGCTTCCGCCGTGTGGCCGGGGAATGATTACCCCGGTGCCGGCGTTGTGTACGTAGATGATGCCGAACAGCAGCAGCATGCAGTAGGGAGAAAACATGAGCGATCGCAGCCTGCGGGGGATGCGCCTGGGCGCACAGAGCATGGAGACCGAGGCCGGCGTCGAGCCGGCCCCGCGCCAGCGCGTCGAGTACCGTTGCGAGGACGGGGAGCAGGTCTTCGTCATGTTCTCCACCGAAGCGGAAATCCCTCCCACCTGGGTCTCCAAGACCGGCAAGGAAGCCAAGCTCGTCAACGGCGAGCAGCCCGATGATTCGAGTGCCAAGCCCGTGCGCACGCACTGGGACATGCTCCTGGAGCGCCGTTCGGTGGACGAGCTGGAGCAGATCCTGAAGGACCGGCTGGACAAGTTGCGCGCCGCCCGCGGCGAAAAGGTCGACGCCTAGGGGGATCCGGCCTGGCCGATGAAGGGGGCCGGGTACCGCACCACATGGTGAGGTACCCGGCCCCCTTTGCCGTATCCGCGGTGCCCCGTCGGCCGCCACCAGCCCGGGCCCGGGCAACGAGCTCAGAGCTTGCCGGTGAGCTTCTTCCAGCGGGCACCCAGCCCCCAGCGCGTGACGTTGAGCATCGCCTCGACCACGATGTTCCCGCTCATCTTCGAAACGCCGAGTTCACGCTCCACGAACGTGATCGGTACCTCCACGATCTTCTTGCCCATGAGCGCAACCCGGAAGGTCATGTCGACCTGGAAGCCGTATCCCACGGATTCGACCTGGTTGAAGTCCAGGGCCTCCAGGGTTTCGCGGCGGAAGGCCCGGAAGCCCGCGGTGATGTCGCGGATCCCCAGCCCCAGCATGAGGCGGGAATACGTGCTGCCGGCAACCG
>DATNBS010000188.1:0-12722 GCA_035571895.1 Arthrobacter sp.
CAAGGGCGCCGCCGGGCTGGTCATCGCCCTGCTGGTGCAGGACGGGCTGCTCGACCCCGACGCAGCAGTGGCCACCTACTGGCCCGAGTTCGCGGCCAACGGCAAGGCGGCCATCACCGTGGGCCAGCTGCTCAGCCACCAGGGCGGGCTGCCCGGCATCGACGGCGGCATGACCGTGGCCGACTACACCGACTCCGCGGCCGGCGCCGTCCGGCTCGCCGCCGCCCCGCCGGTCTGGAAGCCCGGATCCACGCACCAGTACCACGCCCTGACGTTGGGCATCTTCGCCGAGGAGCTCGTCCGCCGCATCACCGGCCAGACGCTGCAGCACGTCTACGAGGCCCGCATCCGCGCGCCCTTCGGCATCGACTTCTACCTCGGCCTGCCCGAGGACGCCGACCCCCGCTACCGCGATGTGCTCAAGCCCGTCCAGGCCCCGCCGGTGCCCTTCATCGACCCGTTCGGCCCCCTGGGCCTGGCCCTGAACTCGACCGCCGGATTCGACGTCGGCGACGGCAAGTCCTACGAACTGCTGGACCTGCCCAACCTGCGCGAGATCCGGGCCGCGGGCATCGCGGCCGCCGGCGGCGTCGCCAGCGCCCGTGGGCTGGCCCGGCTGTATGCAGCGGCCAGCACCGGTCTGGTGCACGACGACGGAAGCACCCCGGGCCCCTTCCTCACTCAGGCGACGCAACAGCAGGTCGCCGCCGAGCGGGTGTTCGGCATCGACCGCGCCAACGGGCTGACCGGGGCGTTCGCGCTGATGTTCATGAAGTCCATCCCGCGCAACGACTTCGGCTCCTGGCGGGCCTTCGGCCACGACGGCGCCAACGCCACGCTGGCCTTCGCCGACCCCGCGTACGGCATCGGCTTCGGCTATGTCCCGGCCCGCGCGGAGGAAAGCGGCACCGGTTCCCGGGGCGGCCAACTCACCGTCGCCCTGCGTCAGGCACTACTGGCCGGCTGAGCCCACGGATAGACCGGACCCGGCCGCCCGAAGCCCCGGGCTGGTCAGGCGGAGGCGTGCAGCGGCCACCCGCCCGAGGCGAGCAATTCGCCGTCGTGCCCGCAGACCAGGACCGCGACGCCGAATTCGCGCACGGCCGAGTCGAGGGTGGGCGGGCCGCCGGCGAGGATGGCCTTGGAGAGCACGTCGGCGGTGACGATGTCCTCGGCCAGCACGCTGACCTGCAGGTAGGCGTTCGTGCGGCCGTAACCATGGCCGGAGGAGGTGGCCAGCGCCGCGGTGAAGCCGGGAGTGCCGGCAAGCGGCACATCGGCGACCAGTGTCGCCGCGTCAAAGGGGTCAGTGATGCCGGCGCGCCAGTGCCTGCCGTAGAACGGATCCGCCCCCGTCGGTTCGGCGGGGAACGGCGAACCGCTGCACAGCACGTCGCCACCGGCGGTGACCGACCAGTGCGGCAGCTCGAGGTCCATCATGGCCTGGCCCGCGTGGGCGATGGCCCACCCCTTGACCAGCCCGCGCAGGTCCACGGGGCCATCGGGGGCATGCGGTGTGAAGGCCCCTTCCGTCGCGTTGCGCCAGCCGATGGCCTGCTCGTAGAGGGCGCGCAGCCGGTGGTGCGAATACCGCAGTTCTGTTTCGCCACGGCGCAGGCTCTCGACCGAGCCGCGGCCGCCGACGCCGAAGTACTCCTCCGTTTCGACGAAGACCCGCCGGACCGTCTGCACGGCGGCGTCGAGTTCGTCCGGGTCCATGGGGGCGCTGATGGAGACCATCGTGCCCAGTGCCTCGAAGGCTCGGCTGGCCAGGCGGGGGACCGGCGGGTCCTCAGATTCCCCGTCCGCGTCGAACTGCCGGTCGGTGTCGGTCGGTGTGCTCATGCCAGAGAGGTGTCGAGGGCGGCCTGCTGCGTGAGGCCGTAGCCGGCGGCGGTGTAGCCGGGACCGCTGAGCAGCTGGACCGGTTCCGTCCCGCGCAGCTGGCCGCGTCGGACGGTCGAGAGCGTCGTCGATGCCGCGGCCGACCGGTGGTGGGCGCTCGAGGCGACGCCCGCAACCGTGCCGAGGCGGTGGGTGCTCGGAGCCGCCGCGGAGGCGGTGGTGGTGGCCGTGCCGCCGAGCCAGCCGGAGGCCAGGACCCCGGCCGACGCCACGGAGGCGAAGATGGCCTGGCGGATGTTCACAACAAGGTCCTTTCGGCGTCGGAGCCGGCAGGGACGGGTAGGTCATGCATGGCTCCAGCCTCTCGGACCGAACTGTGAACACCCTGTGCCGGGGCTCCATAACGGCTCCAGCAGGCCCCGTTTCCGCCAAGGGCGCAATGCCTTGCCACCAGGCGGCCGGCCAGATGTCCGGGAAAACACGGGTTGCGCGCCCCGCGGTCAACTTTTCCCCGGACACCTGCCTACCGGCGGCCATTCCGGCGCCCCAAGCGGGGAGCGCCGGGCCGCCACGACCGGACGACAAGTCGTCGTACAGTAATCGGGTGGAATTCGAGAAACGGTATCTGGCCCTGGGGGATTCGTTCACGGAAGGCGTCGGCGACGACGACCCGACCCGCCCCAACGGGGTGCGCGGCTGGGCGGACCGGGTGGCCGAACAGCTGTGTGCCGCCGACCCCGCCTGGGGGTACGCGAACCTGGCGATCCGTGGCAAGAAGATCCGCCAGGTCATCGACGAACAGCTCGAGGCCGCCCTGGCCCTGCAGCCGACCCTGGTCACGCTCTACGCCGGCGGCAACGACATCCTGCGCCCACGCGTGGACATCGACGCGCTCATGGCCGGCTACGACGACATGGTCGCCCGGCTGCGTGCCTCCGGCGCCGCCGTCGTGCTGTTCACCGGCTTCGACTCCTTGGCCTCGGCCGTCTTCGGGACCACGCGCGGCCGGACGGCCATCTACAACGAGTGGGTCCGCGAGGCCGCCGACCGGCATGGCGCGGCCATCGCCGACTACTGGCGCTGGCGCGAATTCAGCGACCTGCGCTTCTGGGCGCAGGACCGCCTGCACATGGGCACCCCCGGGCATGTGCTGATGGCCAAGAAGGTGCTGGGCGTCCTGGAGGCCACGGATGCCATCGAGACCCCGGAGCTGGAGAGGGTGCCGGCCCGGAGCCGGAGGGCACGGATGCAGGAGGACGCGCGCTGGGCCCGCGAGCATGTGGTGCCGTGGGTCAAGCGCCGCCTGACCGGGACCTCGTCCGGCGACTCGCTCAGCCCGCGCTACCCCGGATACGTCCGGCTGTAGCGGTCCCAGTCAATCGCGCAGCGGGGAGCCCAGGACGTCGAAGCGGAAGCCGCCGAAGCCGCCCGAGAGCAGGGGCCGGGCCGCGGCGATGGCCGCCTGGACCTCGGGCAATGCCAGCGAATCCCGGTGCGCCGCCTCGCTGACCCAGAGTTCAAGGACGTAGACGGTGTCCGGGTCATCGGCATTGACTCCGACCTCGTAGGCGAGGCAGCCCCGGCGGGCCAGGACGTCGCTGCGCCGGGTCAGGAGCGCGACCAGCTCGTCGCGCTTGCCGGGGACGGTTCCAAGGGTTCCCGCGTTGGCGAACGTCATGGGGCCAGCGTAGCGCTGGCCAGCCGCGACGCAGGGGTGGTTGACTGGCCGCATGAGCAGCCTGTCCCGGTCGGCACCCCATGCGGATGAACCCCACGAGTCGTCCGGGCTCGCGGAACGCCTGAACTGGCTGCGCGCCGGGGTCCTCGGGGCCAATGACGGGATCGTCTCCACGGCAGCGGTCGTGGTCGGCGTGGCCGGGGCGACCACCGCCACCGGGCCGATCCTGGCGGCCGGGGCCGCCGCCCTGATCGGCGGCGCGGTCTCCATGGCGCTGGGCGAATACGTCTCGGTTTCCAGCTCGTCCGACTCGCAGAAGTCGTTGATCGCCAAGGAACGCCACGAACTGGAGGAGATGCCCGACGAGGAGCTCGCCGAGCTGGCCTACCTCTACGAACAACGCGGCCTCAGCACCGGCACGGCCGCAGCCGTCGCCCGGGAGCTCACCGCCCATGACGCGCTCGCCGCGCACCTGGACATCGAATTGAACATCGACCCCGACGAGGTGGTCAGTCCGTGGAATGCAGCGCTCGCCTCGGCGGTGTCCTTCACCATCGGCGCGCTGCTGCCGTTCCTCACGGCCGTCCTGCTGCCCGCCTCCCTGAAGATCCCGGTGACGTTCGCCGCCGTGCTGGTCGCGCTCGCCGTGACAGGGGCCATGGGTGCCTACCTGGGGCGTGCACCGATGCTTCGACCGGTCGTGCGGGTGGTGGTCGGCGGACTGCTGGCGCTGGGGGCCACGTTCCTGATCGGCACCTGGTTGGGCAGCAGCGGGGCCTTGGGCTAGTGCTGGGCGCGGGAGGTTCCGGCGTCGTTGCCGGCGTTCGCCTCGTCGTGCCCTGCTGCATGTCCGGCGGCCACGGTGGAACACCGCCGGCCATAGGCCAGGTAGACGCAGGCGCCCAGCACCATCCAGAGCCCGAAGACGATCCAGGTCGAGCCGCCCAGGTTGGCCATGAGGAACACGCAGCCGGCGACGGCCAGGATCGGGGTCACGGGGTAGAGCGGGACACGGAAGGTGCGCGGCAGGTCCGGGCGGTTGCGGCGCAGGTAGATCACCGACAGGCTGACCAGACTGAACGCGAAAAGCGTACCGATGCTGGTGGCGTCAGCCAGCTCGCCCAGCGGGACCAGCCCCGCCGTTAGCGCGATGACGCCGCCGGTGACCAGCGTGTTCAGCACCGGCGTGCCGGTGCGCGGATGCAGCTTGCCGAACACGCGCGGGACCATGCCGTCGCGCGACATGGCCACCAGGACGCGGGTCTGCCCGTAGAGCACGGTGATGACGATGCTGACGATCGCCACGACCGCACCGACCGAGAAGACCAGGGCCACCCAGGCCTGCCCGGTGATCTCCTCGAGGACCTGCACCAGGGCGGCCTCCTTGCCGATGAACCACTGCCAGTCCTTGGCGCCCACGGCGGCGACGGCCACCAGGATGTAGAGCACGGTGACGATCGCCATCGAGGCGATGATCGCCCGGGGCAGGTCGCGCTGCGGGTTCACCGCCTCCTCGCCGGCGGTGGAGGCGGCGTCGAAGCCGATGTAGGAGAAGAACAGGCGCGAGGCGGCGGCCGAGACGCCCGCGGTGCCCATCGGCAGCAGCGGGGAGAAGTTGCCGGAGTGGAAGGCGCTGAAGGCGATCACGACGAAGAAGACGAGCACGGCGATCTTCAGGAACACCAGCACGGTGTTCACCGTGGCGGACTCCTTGGCCCCGCGCATCAGCAGCACCATGGCCAGCAGGACTACGACGACGGCGGGGATGTTGAACACCCCGCCGTCGGGCCCCGGCGGGTTGGTCAGGGCGGCGGGCAGCTCGACGTTGAAGGTCCCGGCCAGCTCGTTGACGTATTCGCCGGCGCCGACGGCGATGGCGGCCACCGAGACCCCGTATTCGAGGATGAGGCACCAGCCGCAGATCCAGGCCAGCCCCTCGCCCATGGTGGCGTAGGTGTAGGAGTAGCTGGACCCCGAGACGGGCACGGCTCCGGCCATCTCCGCGTAGGACAAGGCGGCGAGCAGGGCGGCGATCCCGGCGATGGTAAAGGAGAGCCACACCGCGGGACCGGCCAGCGGCACCGAGGACCCCAGCACCACGAAGATGCCGGTGCCCAGCGTGGCGCCGACGCTGATCATCGTCAGCTGCAGCACTCCCAGGGTGCGGCGCATCGTCCCGCCGCCGGATCCGTGGCCGGCCTCGGCGTCGAGGGCCTCGACGTCCTTGCGCAGCAGCAGTTGGCGGCCCAGGGTCAGCTGGTTCCCGGGGCGGGTGCGGGGCGGAGGAGTGGGCATGAGCGGTCCTTACACGGGCGGTGGCCCGGGATGGCGAGGCGGCTGCCGGGTCGCGGCAGCGGACAATGTGACCCTATAGTTTTTCACCCCCATGCAAAATCATCCAAACGAGCCCTCCGTAGACCCGTTTTGCGGACACGCTGGCGGTCGGGTCCTACGGTGGTCCGGTGACCAACGTGCCTTCCCCGACTGCCAACGACATCTCCCGCGTGGCCCGCGAGACCTTCGGCTGGGACTCCCTGCGCGAGGACCAGCTCGCGGCCGTGCAGGCCGCCGTCGCAGGACGCGACGTCCTGGCCGTGATGCCCACCGGATACGGGAAGTCGGCCATCTACCAGCTCGCCGGCCTGCTCGTCGACGGGCCGGTCATCGTGGTCTCCCCGCTGATCGCCCTGCAGGACGACCAGCTGCAGGACCTGAACGAGGCCCCGGGAAGCGGCCGGGCCGTGGCCGTGAACTCCTCGATGCCGATGCGCGGCCAGCGGCAGGCGTGGGAGGACGCGGCCGCTGGCGCGGCCCGCTTCCTGTTCCTGGCCCCCGAGCAGCTGGCCAAGGACGACGTCGTGGCCCGGCTGGCCGAGTTGCAACCGGGATTGTTCGTGGTGGACGAGGCGCACTGCGTCTCGGCGTGGGGACACGACTTCCGGCCCGACTACCTCCAGCTCGGCGCCGTGCGGGAACGCCTCGGCACCCCCACCGCCATCGCCCTGACCGCCACGGCCTCCCAGCCCGTCCGCCGGGAGATCGTCGAGCGGCTCCGGCTGGCCGACCCGATGGAATTCGTGCAGAGCTTCGACCGGCCGAACCTGCGCCTGGAGGTCATCCGCCACCACGACCAGGGCGTGAAGGAAGCCGATCTGGTCGAACAGGTCTCCCACCTGCCCCTGCCGGGCCTCGTCTACGTGGCCCGGCGCAAGGCCACCGTCGAATATGCCGAGGCGCTCGCCGCCGCCGGGTTGCGCGCCCGGCCCTACCACGCGGGGCTGAAGGCAGCCGAACGCCGCCAGGTCCACGAGGACTTCCAGGCCGACCGGCTGGACGTCGTCGTGGCGACCACCGCCTTCGGCATGGGGATCGACAAGCCCAACGTCCGGTTCGTCGTGCACGCGGACATCACCGACTCGCTCGACAGCTACTACCAGGAGATCGGACGCTCCGGACGCGACGGGGAGCCGGCGCAGGCGATCCTGCACTACCGCTCCGAGGACCTGGGCCTGCGGACCTTCTTCGGGACCCACCACACCGACGAGGACGCCGTCCGCGCCGTGGCCAAGGCCCTGCGGGCGGCCGGCGGGCCGCTCAAGGCCGCGGCGTTGCGCGACCAGGTCGGGCTGCCCGCGCGCCGGGTCACCGGCATCGTCAACCTGCTCGAATCCGCCGGCGTGCTCACCGCCCGGCGCGGCGGCCTGCGCCTCGACCCCGGGGTGCGCCCGGCCGAGGCGGTCCGGCGCGCCGTGGAGACGGCCGAGACCCGCCAGCGCATCGACGACACCCGGATCGAGATGATGCGTGGCTACGCCGAAACCGACGGCTGCCGGCGGCAGTACCTGCTGGGCTACTTCGGGGAGGAACTGGCCGAGACCTGCGGCAACTGCGACAACTGCCTGACCGGCACCGCGGTGGACATCGCCGACGAGGACGCGGACTTCCCGCCGCAGTCCGCCGTGGTCCACAAGGACTGGGGACCGGGAATCGTCATGAGCGTCGAGGATGACCGGATGACGGTCCTGTTCGACGACGAGGGCTACAAGACGCTGTCCCTGCAGGCCATCGAGGGGGAGCCCGGGTTGTTGCGCCGCACCGGTGGATGATCCCCGGGGCCAGCCCCGGCCCGCCGAGGACCGATTGGGTCCCCGGGCGTCGGATCCCTGTTGTCCTGGTCACGCCGCCTCGGCTACGATGGGTGCGTGTCCCGCCCGCGGGGCACACGCCAATGACATGCGGCGGGAGAGTCCCGTTCAGAACCACTGGCGGGCGCCGTAGGAGCAATACCCTCCCCGGGAATCTCTCAGGCATCCGTACCGCCGCGCTGAGGCAACTCTGGAAAGCAGCAGCACCCCAGGCACCGGTCCACCGGAGCCGGGGATGCGCTCACCGACGGTGCAAGCCGCGTCCGAAACACCGGCGCGGCGGAATCTCTCAGGTCCAATACAGAGTCGGGGAGGAACCGAAGCTCATTCGGCGTGCAGCGCACACCGACCACCCTTGGAGTTCCCCCAGATGACCGAGACCACGGCCCGTCCCACCACCGTCCCCGGCGACCTCGCGTTCGCCGACCGCCACATCGGCCCGCGCGGCGATGCCACCGAGACCATGCTGCGCCAGCTCGGCTACGCCAGCCTCGACGACCTCGTCGACACCGCAGTCCCCGCCGACATCCGCCAGTCCGAACCGCTCGACCTGCCCGCGGCCCGCTCCGAGGCCGAGGTCCTGGCCGACCTGCGCGCCATCGCCGCGAAGAACATCATGAAGACCCAGATGATCGGCCAGGGCTTCTACGACACCTTCACCCCGCCGGTCATCCTGCGCAACGTCCTCGAGGACCCCGCCTGGTACACCGCCTACACGCCGTACCAGCCGGAGATTTCCCAGGGCCGCCTGGAGGCCCTGCTGAACTTCCAGACCATGGTCTCCGACCTGACCGGCCTGCCGATCGCCAACGCCTCGCTGCTCGACGAAGCCTCCGCCGTCGCCGAAGCCGTGCTGATGATGCGCCGCGCCAACAAGGCCAAGGGCGACGCCAAGACCGTCCTGGACGCCGACCTCTTCCCGCAGACCATCGCCGTCGTCGAGGGCCGCGCCAAGGCCCTGGGCTTCGAGCTCGAGATCGCCGACCTCTCCGCCGGCCTGCCCGAGGGGGACATCTCCGGCATCGTGCTGCAGCAGCCGGGCAACTCCGGCGCCGTGGTCGACCAGTCCGCCATCATCGCCGCCGCCAAGGAGCGCGGGGCCATGGTCACCGTCGCCGCCGACATCCTCTCGCTGACCCTCATCGTCCCCCCGGGCGAGCAGGGCGCCGACATCGCCGTGGGCAACACCCAGCGCCTGGGCGTGCCGCTGTTCTTCGGCGGCCCGCACGCCGCCTACATGTCCGTGCGCAAGGGCCTCGAGCGCTCGCTGCCCGGCCGCCTCGTCGGCGTCTCCAAGGACGACGCCGGCCTGCCCGCCTACCGCCTGGCCCTGCAGACCCGCGAGCAGCACATCCGCCGCGAGAAGGCCACCTCCAACATCTGCACCGCCCAGGCGCTGCTGGCCATCACCGCCTCCATGTACGGCGTCTACCACGGCCCGGAGGGCCTGAAGGCGATCGCCCGCCGCGCCCACCAGTACGCCAGCACGCTGGCCACCGTCCTGGAAGGCGCCGGGTTCTCCCTCGCGTCCGCGGCGTTCTTCGACACCCTCACCGTCACGGCCGCCGGCCGCGCCGCCGAAGTCGTCACCGCCGCCGAGGACCGCGGGATCAACCTGCGCCGCGTCGACGCCGACACCGTGGGCATCTCCACCGACGAGACCACCACGAGCGCCCACCTGGTCGCCATCGCCGAAGCCTTCGGCATCGACGGCGCCGCGGCGGCCGTGGAACGCGCCGAAGCCGGGGCAGCCGAGAAGCTGCCCTCCGCCGTCGTGCGTTCCAGCGAGTACATGACGCACCCGATCTTCCACTCGGTCCGCTCCGAGACCCAGATGCTGCGCTACCTGCGCAAGCTCTCGGACCGCGACCTGGCCCTGGACCGCACCATGATCCCGCTGGGCTCGTGCACCATGAAGCTGAACTCCACCGCCGAAATGGAATCCATTTCCTGGCCGGAATTCGCCTCCATCCACCCGTTCGCCCCGGCCCACCAGACCGAGGGCTGGCGCCAGCTGATCACCGACCTGGAGAACCGGCTGAGCACCATCACCGGCTATGCGGGCGTTTCCATCCAGCCCAACGCCGGCTCGCAGGGCGAATACGCCGGGCTGCTGGCCATCCGCCAGTACCACCTGGCCAACGGCGACGAGGCCCGCACGGTCTGCCTGATCCCCGCCTCCGCGCACGGCACCAACGCCGCCTCCGCGGTGCTGGCCGGGCTGAAGGTCGTCGTGGTCAAGACAGCGCCGAACGGCACCATCGACGCCGCGGACCTGGATGCGAAGATCGAGGCCCACCGCGACGCGCTGGCCGCGATCATGATCACCTACCCCTCCACGCACGGCGTCTACGACGCCGACGTGCGCGAGGTCTGCGACAAGGTCCACGCCGCCGGCGGACAGGTCTACATCGACGGCGCCAACATGAACGCCCTGGTCGGCCTCGGCCGCCCCGGACAGTTCGGCGGCGACGTCTCGCACCTGAACCTGCACAAGACGTTCTGCATCCCGCACGGCGGCGGCGGACCCGGCGTCGGCCCGGTGGCCGTGGCCGAGCACCTGGTGCCGTTCCTGCCCGGGGCACCGGCCGGCGAGGCCACCGAGCGCACCGGCACCGCCGTGGCCGCGACCACCTACGGATCCGCCGGCGTGCTGCCGATCTCCTGGGCCTACGTGGCCATGATGGGTGCCGAAGGGCTGACCAGCGCAACCAAGAACGCGCTGCTGACCGCGAACTACGTGGCCTCCCGCCTCAACGAGTACTTCCCCGTGCTCTACACCGGCAACCAGGGACTGGTCGCCCACGAGTGCATCCTGGACCTGCGCGATGCCACCGCCAAGACCGGCATCACCGCCGAGGACGTGGCCAAGCGGCTGATCGACTACGGCTTCCACGCTCCGACCCTGGCCTTCCCGGTCGCCGGGACGCTGATGGTCGAGCCGACCGAGTCCGAGGACCTCGCGGAGATCGAGCGCTTCATCGAGGCCATGATCGCCATCCGCGCCGAGATGGACCAGGTCCTGGCCGGCGACTTCACCGCCGAGGAATCCCCGCTGCGCCTGGCCCCGCACACCGCGGCGGCCGTGGTCACCGGCGACTGGGACCGCAAGTACACCCGCGAGCAGGGCGCCTTCCCGGTGCCCGGCCTGCGCCAGGACAAGTACTTCCCCCCGGTGGGGCGCATCGACGGTGCCGGCGGCGACCGGAACCTGATCTGCTCCTGCCCGGCCCCCGAGGCATTCGAGAACTGACCCGGATCCCCGGAACCCGACGAAAGGCGGACTCCCCGTGAGCACCGAAACCACCACCACGCCGAAGCAGACGCCCCTGCACGGCGAACACGAGGCACTGGGCGCGAACTTCACCGACTTCGGCGGCTGGGACATGCCGCTGAAGTACGGCTCGGAACTGGCCGAGCACCAGGCCGTCCGCGAGGCAGCCGGGCTGTTCGACCTCTCCCACATGGGCGAGGTCTGGGTCGAGGGACCCGACGCCGCCACGTTCCTGAACGCCGCACTGGCGGGCAACATGGCCGTCATGAAGGTCGGCAAGGCCAAGTACTCGGTGATCTGCAACGCCGAGGGCGGGATCATCGACGACCTGATCACCTACCGCCGCGCCGAGGACCGCTTCCTGGTGGTCCCCAACGCCGGCAACGCCCCGGTCGTCGCCGCCGCCCTGGCCGAACGCGCCGCCGGCTTCGACGTCACCGTCACCGACGCCTCCGCCGACACGGCCCTGGTCGCCGTCCAGGGCCCGAACGCCGAGTCGATCCTCCTGGGCCTGGTGTCCGCTGAGGACGCCGAGACCGTCACCGGCATGAAGTACTACGCCGCCGACGACGTCACGGTCGCCGGGATCGACGTGCTGCTGGCCCGCACCGGGTACACCGGTGAGGACGGCTTCGAGCTCTACGTCCCCAACGCCGACGCCGCCGCGCTGTGGAAGGCACTGCTCGAGGCGGGATCGGACCGCGGGCTCATTCCCGCGGGCCTGGCCAGCCGCGACTCGCTGCGCCTGGAGGCCGGCATGCCGCTCTACGGCAACGAGCTCTCGCTGGAAACGACGCCGTTCGACGCCGGGCTGGGCCCGATCGTCTCCTTCAAGAAGGAAGAGGACTTCGTGGGCCGCAGCGCCCTGGAGGCCACTAAGGCCCAGGGCACCGCCCGCAAGCTGGTCGGCCTCAAGGGACTCGGACGCCGGGCGGGCCGTTCGCACTACGCTGTGATGAAGGACGGCAACGTCGTCGGCGAGGTCACCTCGGGACAGCCCAGCCCCACGCTCGGCTACCCGATCGCCCTGGCCTACGTCGACGCCGCCCTGGCCGAGGTCGGCACCGCCCTGGACGTCGACCTGCGTGGCAAGCCGCAGCCCTTCGAGGTCGTGGACCTGCCGTTCTACAGCCGCAAGAAGTAACGCCCACCCGTACTGGTTCCCCGGGACACCCGAGACAAAGGACAACATCATGAGCAAGGTTCTCTCCACCCTCCGCTACTCCGCCGAGCACGAGTGGGTCGACGACTCGACCCCGGCCAAGGTCGGCATCACCCAGGTCGCCGCCGACGCCCTGGGCGACGTCGTCTACGTCGACCTGCCGGAGGCCGGTTCGACGGTCACCGCCGGCGAGACCTGCGGCGAGGTCGAATCCACCAAGTCGGTCTCCGACCTCTACGCCCCCGTCACCGGCACGGTTGTCGAGCTCAACCAGGAGGCCGTCGACAACCCGGCCCTGCTGAACGAGGACCCCTACGGCAGCGGCTGGCTCTTCACCGTCGAGGTCTCCGAGGAGGGTCCGCTGCTCTCGGCAGCCGACTACGCCTCGGCCAACGGCGGTGATGTCGAGTGACCGCCACGGCAGCACCCGTGTCCGCCCCGTCGTTGACGGCGTCGTTGGCGGAGCTGGATCCCGAGGTTGCCTCGCGGATCGATGCGGAGTTGGCCCGCCAGCAGGAGGGCCTGGAGATGATCGCCTCGGAGAACCACACGGCGCAGGCCGTGATGGCCGCGCAGGGCTCGGTGCTGACGAACAAGTACGCCGAGGGGTACCCGGGC
>DATNBS010000189.1:0-5594 GCA_035571895.1 Arthrobacter sp.
CACGCCGGCGCCATCGTCTCCGGCTCCTCCGGCACCGCACAGGCCAAGAAGGAGGCCCTCGAGGCCGCCGGCGTGAAGGTCGGCAAGACCCCGTCGGAGACCGCGCACCTGCTGCGCGAAGTCTACCCGGAGCACCCCGAGGCCTCGAACCTCTAGATCCGGAACCGCACGCCGGCCCGGCCCCGGGCCGGCACCGCACCACGACGGCGGCGCCCACCTTCCACGCGAAGGTGGGCGCCGCCGTCGTTCTTCAGGTTTTGCCTGGAAAGTCGGCCAGTCGGCCAGGCAGCCAGTGGGTCAGCGTTCGGGTGCGGACCGCGGCAGGGAGGTCCCGGAGAAGTACCCGGGGTGCCGGCGCCGGGACCCGATGAGCAGCAGCAGCCCCACCGCCAGGATCCCGACCCCGACCACGAACACCAGCCCGACGCCGAAGACCTCCGAGCCCGAACCGTAGGAGGGGTCCCAGCTGTCGAACGCCGTCTGCAGGAACACCGCGGTCAGCGCGATCCCGCCCCGCAGCGGCGCCAGGAAGCGGAAGGCGAAGTTGCGCACCGAGGCGAATGCCGTGCGGCGGAAGTACCAGACGCAGGCCACCGCCGTCAGCCCGTAGTAGAAGCAGATCATCATGCCCAGCGCCAGGATCGTGTCGTTGAGGACGTTGGTGGAGAGCACCCGCATCAGCGCGTAGAAGGCCGTGGAGACGCCGCCGGCGAAGATCGTGGCGAAAACCGGCGAGTACGACCGCGGGCTGATCCGCGCGAACCTCTTCGACAGGGCGCCGTGGTGGCCCATCGCCAGCAGGGAGCGGGCCGGGGAGATCATCGTGGACTGCAGCGAGGCCGCGCAGCTGGAGAGCACCGAGAGCGAGAGCAGGATCGCGAACGGGCCCATCACGGGGGAGGCGAGCGCGGCGAAGACGTTCTCGCCGTTCTCCGGGTTCCCCAGCCCGGTGCCCGTGTCCCCGGTGCCGGCGAACATCACGACGGCGATGGACCCCAGCAGGTAGATGGCCAGGACGACGACGGCGGTGAAACCCGCGGCCAGTCCCGAGGTCCTGCCGCCGTTCCGGGTCTCCTCGTTCATGGTCAGGCAGACATCCCAGCCCCAGAAGGCGAAGATCGACAGGCTCAGGCCCACCGCGAATGCGGAGAACGAGCTGATGTGCAGCGGGTTGAACCAGTCCCAGCTGAACGCCAGGTGCCCGGGTTGCGCGGAGGCCTTCGAGATCCCGGCGACGACGAACCAGGCCAGGACCACGACCTGGAAACCCACCAGCAGGAACTGCACCGTGCGCGTGGTGTGCAGGCCGCGGCAGGAGATCCAGACGGCCAGGCCGACGAAGGCCACGCAGGTGGCGATGTTCACCGGGATGTTCTGCGCCAGCGAGGCCAGCTCCGGCCGCCCGGTGACCTGGGAGATCAGCAGGTAGAAGAAGTCGACGGCGACCCCGGCCAGGTTGGAGAGCACGATGATGTTCGCCGCCAACAGCCCCCAGCCGCCCATCCACCCGATCTTCGGGCCGAAGGCCTTGGACACCCAGGTGAAGGTCGTGCCGCTGTCGGGGGTATCGGTGTTCAGCTCGCGGTAGCCCAGGGCGACCAGGAACATCGGGACGAACCCGATGATGAAGATCGCCGGCAGGTAGGGCCCGATCGCCTGAACGGTGGGGCCCAGCGAGGACGTCAGCACGTAGGCGGGGGCGATCGTGGAGACGCCGATGAGGATCGCCGCGCCCAGGCCGATCTGGCTGGCCGCCAATCCCTTGGAGGTGCCCCCGCTGCCGGCGGCGCTTTCGTGATGGGTGGTCGGTTCGGTTCCGGTGTCCGTGCTCATGGTCGCCTCCGGGGTGCTGGGTGATGCAGTGGATGCCGCCGCCGCGGGCGAAGAGCTCGCGGGCGTCCACGCCGACGACCTCGCGGCCGGGGTAGGCCCGGGAGAGCACGGCCAGGGCCTCGTCGTCGTGCTCGTCGTCGAAGGTGCAGGCGATCACGCCGCCGTTGGTGACCAGGTGGTTCAGGTAGCTGTAGTCCACCCACCCCTCCGCGTCGCGCAGCGTGGCCGGGGCCGGCACGCCGATGGCGCGCAACGGGTTGCCGGCGGTGTCTGTCGCGGCGGCGAAGAGCCCGCGGAGCTCGATGCTGAGCGCATGGTCCGGGTGCTCTGCGTTGCGCTGGTCGTGGTAGAGCACGACCCCGGGCTCGGGGAACGTGGCGACGATGTCGACGTGGCCGCGCGTGCCGAACTCGCCGTTGTCGCGGGCCAGTCCGCGGGGCAGCCAGATGACCTTCGTGATCCCCAGCAGGCGGGAGAACTCCGCCTCGACGTCGGCCTTCGTGGTGGCGGGGTTGCGCTGCGGGTCGAGCTGGACGGTTTCGGTGGCCAGGGCCGTGCCGGCCCCGTCGACGTGGAAGCCCCCGCCCTCGTTGACGAGCGTCGAGGAGAGCAGTGGTGCTTCGGCGAGCCCGGCGACGGCGCTGCCGATGTGGCGGTCGCGCCCCCAGCTGGCCCACTCCTGCTGGCCCCATCCGTTGAAGACCCAGTCGACGGCGGCCACGTCGCCGGCGTCGTCATGGACGAAGGTGGGGCCGATGTCGCGCATCCAGGCATCGTCGAGGGGGAGTTCGACGATGTCGACGGCAGCGCCGAGATGGCGCTCGGCGGCCTGCCGGGAGGCCGGGTCGACCACCATGGTGACCGGGGTGAAGCGGGCCACGGCGCGGGCGACGTCGGCCCAGCAGGTGCGGGCGGCCTCGGCGTCGGCCTCGGTGTCGCCCAGCGTGTAGCCGGAGGCGGGGAAGGCCATCCAGACGCGGTCCTGTGCCGACGTCTCGGCGGGCATCGTGAAGGCCATCTCAGGACCCCTGCGCGGCGGGGGCCAGCGGGGCGGAAGTGCCCGGGACCGGTCCGGCCACGTCGCCGAGCGGGGTATCCGGGACGGGGGCGGTGAGCGACGCGTACGTGTCGGGGCGGCGGGTACGCAGGAAGGGGAACAGGGTCGACCAGTCGCGGCGCAGGTCCAGGTCCAGATCCGCCACCAACACGGCCGAGGCATCGCGCGGAGCCTGGGCCAGGATGCGGCCGTAGGGGTCGCAGATGAAGGAGGACCCGTAGAAGGACAGGGTGCCTTCGTCCCCGTGTCGGTTCGGGGCGACCATGAACAGGCCGTTGGCGATGGCGTGGCCGACGATGACCTGCTGCCAGAGGGGCTGCGTGTCGAACCCGGGGTGGTCGGGTTCGGACCCGATTGCCGTGGGGTAGGCCAGCAGGTCGGCGCCGGACAGGGAGTAGCTGCGGGCGACCTCGGGGAACCATTCGTCCCAGCAGGTCGGCAGCCCGAGGCGCAACCCGCCCAACGGCGCGGGGGAGTGCACCGGATACGGATCCGACGCCGGGCCCGGCCGGAAATAGAGGTCTTCGTGGTAGCCGGCGGTGACCGGGATGTGCAGCTTGTGGGTGGTCGCCTGCAGGCTCCCGTCGGGACCGACCAGGATGGCCGTGTTCAGCCCCAGCCCGTCGCCCGCGTCGGCCCGCTGGTAGAGCGAGGCATGGACGCTGGTCCCGTGGCGGCGGGCCGCCTCGGCGGCGAAGGCGAAGGTGGGGCCGGCCTCCAGGTCCTCGGCCAGGTCGGCCGGGACGCCTTGGGGGCGCACGTCGGCCGGATACCGCGACAGCGTCAGCTCGGGCAGGAACACGACGGCGGCACCGCGGTCGGCGGCGCGCCCGATGCCCTCGTCGAGCTCGGCGCGCAGCGCGCGGGCGTCGGGCTGCCACCGGTGTTGGACCAGTCCGACGCGGATGCTGCCGCGCTCGGGTGCTGCGACCCGGCAGGGCGGAGCCGGGGGCGTGGGGTTGAAGATTTCCAACATGGGGATGCTCCTGGGAACGACAGTATATGAATGACGTTCGTTTAGTATGAACCGCATCACATGTCTCGCGCAAGGGGTTTAACGAATGCAATTCGTTTACGTTCGGATGCGATACTCGGAGGCGAACAGGGACCGCACCCGGCGCTCCCACGACCCCCGGGAGGATGCTTGGCCCGCCCCAGCACGCCGAAGCTGAGCCGCGCCGCCATCGCCACGGCCGCCCTGGCCCTGGTGGACCGCTCGGGGGAATTCACGATGCCCGCCCTCGCCACCGCCCTGGGCGTCAGCCCGTCCTCGCTCTACAACCACGTCGGCTCCAAGGCGGACATCGTCGAACTGATGCGCGGGGAAGCCATGTCGGCCGTCCGGCTGCCCGCCCGGCCCGACCCGCTGCCCGACCGGCTGCCCGACGGCGGTTCCCCTCCCGCCGCCGGGGACCAGGACTGGATGGCCGTGCTGCGCGGCATCGCCATCGGCTACCTGGACTCCTATGCCCGGCACCCGCGGCTGATCCCGCTGCTCACGGCCTACACGGTCCGTGATGCCACGACGCTGCGCGTCTACGACGCCATGGCCCGCGCGTTCGCCGCCGGCGGGTACGGGCCCGCAGCGACCCTGCGCGCGGTGACCATCCTCGACTCGTTCATCCTCGGATCGGCCCTGGATGCCGCGGCCCCGACGGTGGTCTGGGAAGCCGACGAAGCCGCCAGCCGGGAATTCACCGAGGCACTCGCCGCCGGGCTGGGGGAACCGCAGCGGGCCCGCCGGGCCTTCCTGGAGGGACTGGACCTCATCCTCGGCGGTTTCGCTGCCCGTGCCGGCGAATCGTTCTAGGGTGGGGGAGAAGCGCCGGGCCCGCCCCGGTGCCCTCCCCACCCCGCCGACCGCACCCAGGAGCAGCAGCATGCGCGCCACCATGATCCACGCCCCCTACGACATCCGCGTCGAGGACAGGCCGGACCCGGTCCTCAAGCACGCGGGCGACGCCATCGTCCGGGTTGCCGCCGCCTGCGTGTGTGGCTCCGACCTCTGGCCCTACCGCGGCGTGCGCGAGACGACCGCCCCGCACCCCATCGGCCACGAATTCGTCGGTACGGTGACCGAGGTCGGATCCGGCGTCACCACGCTTTCGCCCGGTGACTTCGTCATCGCCCCCTGGGCGAACAGCTGCGGGACCTGCAGCGACTGCCGCCACGGGATCACCGTCGCCTGCCGGCACCGCGCCATCTGGGGCGGCCAGGATGAACAGGGCGTGGACGTCGAGGGCGGCCAGGGCGAGGCCGTCCGCGTGCCCAACGCGGATGGCACCCTCGTCGTCGTCCCCGGTGTCACCGAGCTGGACGAGGCGCTGCTCAAGAGCCTGTTGTCCCTGTCAGATGTCATGGGCACCGGTCACCATGCAGCCCTCGGCGCGCAGGTGGGACCGGGCCGCACCGTCGTGGTGGTCGGCGACGGCGCCGTCGGGCTCAGTGCGGTCCTGGCGGCCAAGCGCCTGGGCGCCACCCGCATCATCGCCATGTCGCGGCACGAGGACCGCGCCGCCGTCGCCCGCGCCCTCGGCGCCACCGACATCGTGGCCGAACGGGGCAAGGACGCCGCCGCGAAGGTCTCCGAACTGCTCGGCGGGGAACTGGCCGATTCCGTGCTCGAATGCGTGGGCACCGCCGAATCAATGGACCAGGCGCTGCGCTGCACCCGCGCCGGGGGCGCCCTGGGCTTCGTCGGGGT
>DATNBS010000190.1:0-15987 GCA_035571895.1 Arthrobacter sp.
GGCCGCAACTCGACGCCCTGCAGCCCGTCGCCCCCGGCCTTCCCTTCCCCCGCTGCTTCCCCTGGTGGGCAGGTCGGCCAGGGATCGTGCGCGGTGGCCGAGGGCGGACCCGAGGGTTCCAGGGACAGCACATCGGGGCCGCAGACCCCCGGGAAGAAGCGGGAGAAGTAACGTCGGAGCTGGCAGCCGTAGCTGAGCAGGCCGATCCGGTCCAGGTCGGCCGCTGCCAGGCCACGGGCGCGCAATTGGAACAGTGCGGCGACTGCCAGCACGATCCCCATCGAGTGGGCGGAGATGACCAGCCGCCGCTGCCCGGAGCCAGGTCCGCACTCGCCTCCCGATCGTCCGGGCGCCGGCGTGGCGGCAAACCAGTCGACGACACGGTCCGCCACCTCGGGGACCACACGCTCGGCATAGCACGACGGGCCGAAGGGGTGGGCCTGGGTGGGCAGGAAGCACATCAGGTCCCAGAGCAACCCGAGGGGCCTGGCATCGGAGCGCCGCGACAGCAGGTACGTGAGCACGACGGCGATCATCCCGGTCCAGAGCCCCAGGTCACCGAGCGTGCGCAGGACACCCCAGCCCCCTTCCGTCTCCGTCTGTTCGCCTCCCAGCGACGGGACCAGCACGGCCCATCCGAGGCAGATGCCCACGAAGACGGCCCACCCGAGCCAGCCCAGGAACACCTCCAGGCGGCGCAGCAAGGCCGCCTGGCGGCGCGCCCGGTAGACGGCCCGGGCAGCGTGCTCGATCATCGGCCCGGTGGTCCAATGACCGGCCTGGTCCAGCAGCTCCTCTCGGATCGCGGTGACATGCGCCGGCCTCAGCGGCAGCGCCCGGCGGTGGACCCCTGCCTGGCGCAACGCCAACCAGGCCAGGGCCACGACCAACAGCACCAGGAACCCCGCCCCCTGCAGGACGTAGACCAAGGGAGGCGTGGGCCCCCGGAGCACCCACCCCGCCCCGAGGACGACGGCGAAGGAGAGCAGCAGCCCGAATCCCGCGGCCAGGGACCCGAGCACGAACGGACCCCGTCCCTGCCAGCCCAGCACGTCTCGTTCCCGGCCGGGCTGCCCCGGGGCCTCCGGGCCTCCCAGGGAACGGGCTGCACGCCCGGCTTGGGCCAGCATGACCACCAGTGTCAGGGCCATCGCCAGCACGATGGCCGTTGCCGCCATGGCACCGGCGCGGCCGCCGCGGCCCGGCGACGCGTCGCCCAGGCCCAGCCCGACGACCCCGGCCAGCAGGACCACACCGGCCACCAGGTAGGCCACGTGGCGACGTGGCCGGTCCCCGGCCACCTGGGCCTGGGGCCTGACGATCCACACGCCACCGCCGACGACCAGCAGCGCCGCCACCGCTGCGGCCAGCGGCCACGCCACCGCATGCCAGCCGGTCGGGCCGCCCACGGACCCCACGGCGTCGGCGTGGTCAAACGCCAGGATCGCCGCGAGCCAGGACAGGACCGCCCCGGCATGGATCCGCCGCAGCCGGCCCATCCCGGATCCGACGAGCCACACGTCGCGCTGGGCCAGCAGGGGCGCGCCGGGGGTCGCCGGTGTCGTGTCCGGCGGGACCCGGCCTGGACGCGAGGGACCGGTGAGGTAGCGGGTGCGGCCGAGCAGGGGCAGCACCACCACCGCGGCCAAGGAGAGCAACGGCAGCACCAGCAGGATCGCCTCCCGGGCGCCGCCACCCCAACCGGCCAAGGGCGCTAGCACGGACGCGGCGCCCGGACAGGTGGCTGCCGGGCCGGTTTCCGGCAAGGCCGCGTCGAGGCATTGCCGGGCGACCATATCCAGGGCCACGGTGGCCGCCGTCGTGATGAACAGCAGGCTGAGCAGCAGACCGTAGAGCCGCATGGTCCCCGCCCCGCGGCCGGTGCTGATGGTGTGGGCGATCCACCGGTGCTGGCCGCCGGTCCCTGCCTCCCGGTCGGGACCGCCGCCGGTGCCGATGTGGCTGCGCGACCAATACGCGGTGTTGGCCAGGCCGAACGGAGCCAGGGCAAACCACAGGACCTTGACCAGCGCGTCGCCGATCGCCCCCAGGGCCGGCACCCCGGTGAAGCGGGCCAGCCGGCCCCAGGCATAGGCCTCGATCCGGCGGTCCTGCGGCGCGGTACCCGGGCGGGGACGGCGGTAGGTGGAGAAGCCGGCGAGCCGGTCGCCGCGGCTGAGCACCACGTCATCCGGCGTGGTCTCGAGCATCTGGTAGGGCGGGGTGTTCAGGACCCCGTGGATACGCAGTTCCAGCAGGTGCTGCCCCTCGGTCGTGGCCCCCCGTGTGGATCCCATCCCGGCCCCTTCCGCATCGTGTCCTGCTGCCAGTGAACCACGATCCCAGCTGCGCCCGACGGGTTGGCGGGCCCGATGGTGCCCACGCGGGACGCTGACACGACCGGTCCCGGCCCGTAGAGTTCGGGCATGGAGACGAGCACCCAGCGCCCCTCGCCCGACGAGCCGCATCTGGCCCCGGACACCCTGCAGGACCTCGAACGCTGGTGGCGGGCGGCGAACTACCTCTCCGTGGGGCAGATCTACCTGCGCGGGAACCCACTACTGCGCCATCGCCTCGAACCCCAGGACATCAAGTCCCGGCTGCTGGGCCACTGGGGCACCACACCCGGGCTGAACTTCATCTACGCCCACCTGAACCGGGCCATCATCGCCGCCGGCCAGCAGATGCTGTTCGTGACCGGCCCCGGCCATGGCGGACCGGCAAACGTGGCCAACACCTACCTGGAGGGCTCCTACACGCAGGTCTATCCGGAGATCACGCCCGACGAGGAGGGGATGCGCAAGCTCTTCCACCAGTTCTCCTACCCCGGCGGCATCCCCAGCCACGCGGCCCCCGAAACCCCCGGATCGATCAACGAGGGCGGGGAGCTGGGCTATTCGCTGGCGCACGCCTTCGGCACCGTGTTCGACAACCCGGACCTGGTCAGCGCCTGCGTCATCGGCGACGGGGAGGCCGAAACCGGTCCGCTGGCCGGCTCGTGGAAGTCCGTGGCCTTCCTGGATCCGGTGCACGACGGCGCCGTGCTGCCGATCCTGCACCTGAACGGCTACAAGATCGCCAACCCGACCGTGCTGGCCCGCATGCCCGAGGACCGGCTGCGCCGCTACTTCGAGGGGCTCGGCTATGCACCGCGCCTGGTCACCGTGGGAGACCCGTCCGACCACGCCGCCGCCCACCGCGACTTCGCCCGGGCCCTCGACGACTGCCTGGCCGACATCCGGGACATCCAGCGGCGGGCCCGCGACGGCCACGCCGACGCAGCCGACCCCGACGGTGTCGTCCAACCCGTGTGGCCGATGATCGTGTTCCGCTCCCCCAAGGGCTGGACCGGTCCCGACGTGGTGGACGGACTCCAGGTGGAGGGCACCTGGCGCGCCCACCAGGTCCCGCTGACCGACGTGCGGGAGGACCCGGCCCACCTGGCCCTGCTGCAGGACTGGCTCGCCTCCTACCACCCGGACGAGCTGTTCGACGCGGCGGGTGCGCCCCGACCCGACACCGTCCGGCTCGCCCCGCCACCGGAGCTGCGCATGGGCTCCTCCCCGGTCGCCAACGGCGGCGCGCTGCTCCAGGACCTCGTCCTGCCCGCCATGGAGGACCATGCCGTGGACGTCCCGGCACCGGGCACCGAACGCACCAGTGCCATGATCAACCTCGGAGCCTGGATGCGCGAGGTCATCGCGGCGAACCCCCACACCTTCCGCCTCTTCGGCCCCGACGAGACCGCCTCCAACCGGCTCTCGGCCGTCTACGAGGCCACCGACAAGGTCTGGCAGCCCGAGCTGTACGACGTCGACGAGCACCTGGCGCGGGCCGGGCGGGTCATGGAGGTCCTCAGCGAGCACCTCTGCCAGGGCTGGTTGGAAGGGTACCTGCTCTCGGGCCGGCACGGGGTCTTCAACTGCTACGAGGCCTTCGTGCACATCGTGGATTCGATGTTCAACCAGCACGCCAAGTGGCTCGAATCCCATCGCGAACTACCGTGGCGCCAGCCGGTGGCGAGCCTGAACTACCTGCTCTCCTCCCACGTCTGGCAGCAGGACCACAACGGCTTCTCGCACCAGGACCCGGGCTTCATCGACGTCGTGCTGAACAAGAAGCCGGAGGTGGTGCGCGCCTACTTCCCGGTCGATGCCAACACCTTGGTGGTGACGATGGACCACGTGCTGCGCACCCGCGACTACGTCAACGTCGTCGTGGCCGGGAAGGCGCCGTCGCTGCAGTGGCTCACCCTCGACGAGGCCCGGGAACACTGTGCGGCGGGGATCGGGACGTGGGACTTCGCCGGCACCGAGGCCGACGGCCAGGAGCCCGAAGTCGTCCTGGGGTGTGCCGGCGATGTCCCGACCGCCGAGGTCGTCGCCGCGGCGGCCCTGCTGCGCGGGGATGCCCCCGACCTGCGGGTCCGGGTGGTCAACGTGGTGGACCTGATGCGCCTGCAGGATGACCGGGCGCATCCCCACGGGCTCACCGAAGAGGAGTTCGACCGCTACTTCACCCGGGACCGGCCCGTCATCTTCGCCTACCACGGCTACCCGTGGCTGATCCACCGGCTGACTTACCGGCAGGCCAACCACGCCAACTTCCATGTCCGCGGCTACGTCGAGGAGGGGACGACCACCACCGGCTTCGACATGGCCATGCTCAACCGGATCGACCGGTTCCACCTCGCCCTCGACGTGCTGGAGCGCGTGCCAGGCCTGCACGAGCGCTACCCGGAGCTGCGTGCCCGGTACACCAAGCGCCTGGAGGAGGCCAAAGACCACACCCGCCTGCACGGGGAGGATGCGGAGGCCATCACCGGCTGGACGCTCTGAGAGCCGGCCCACGGCTCGGCGACCCGGGCCCCTGCAGCGGGCCGCCTACAGCGAGGCGTCGTGGCGGGTGAAACCGTTCCGGAGCACCACCTGGCCGGGCCGCACCGACTCGATGTCGGGCCACAGGACCAGGAAGGATCCGCGGTCCCGGCGGCCGAGGATCTGCGCCAACGGCCAGGGCCGGTTGACGTCTCGGCGTTCGTAGCCCATGCGCCGTGAGGCGCCGTGCCGGCCGACGACGAGACCGATCATCCGTGCGCCGGCGACGGATCCCGATCCGCGCACCGGCCCGTTGAGTGCGAACCGGGCGTCGGCGACCAGGCCCACCTTCTGCCCCTGGGCGTCGCGCACCTCGGAGCCGAGCAGGTCACTCAGGATCATGGCGGCCTCCCGGGATGCGCGCGATGACGTGGTCGCGCAGCCAGTGTTCCACCCAACGCACCGGCAGCCCCTCGGCCCGGTTGCGCAGCTCCAGGACCGTTCCCACGCGGGCGACGTCGGACCAGGGAATGCGCATCATGCGCTCCGGCGGCGGCTGCCCGCCGAACAGGCGGGTGGCCAGCGTCGGGCCCATGAGCAGGTTCGTGAGCATCGGCGCCTCCGCGTCCGCGTCGAGGGTGCGGCCGTCGTCGGGCAGGGAGATCTCGAGGTCGTCGACGACGCTGACCACCAGGCCCTCCGTGTCCTTGATCTGCCGGTCCAGCAGGTGCAGGATCGCATCCAGGACCTTGCCGGCAGGTGCCTTACCGTTCTCGTTCATGCTCCAGCCCCCGTAATGACCATCAACGGGATCGCCGCGATGGCCGCGGCGAGGATGATGACCAGGTAGATGGTGCCCAGGCCGTTGAGGAAGCGCCCGTTGACGGCGTCCCCCATGTATTGGGGGTCGTTGGCCACCACCAGGATGGGCACGTAGGTCAGCGGCAAGGCGACCGCTGAGAACACCACGGACAACTCGGTGACCATCACCGGGTCGACCCCGGTCGCCAGGATCGCGATGCCGACCAGCAAGGTCGCGATCATCGAGACGTGGAAGCGCGCGGCCTCGGCCGGGCGGTGGCGTTTGCCCCACGTCCAGCCGAAGTACTGCGCCAGGGTGTAGCCCGAGGAGAGCGTCGTTTCCAGGGCCGCCCCGAAGGTCGCGGCGAGGATGCCGACCAGGACCACGATGAGCCCGATCTTGCCTCCGGCTTCGGCGACCGGAAGCACCACCTGGGACAGGGAGGACACCGTGATCCCCTGGGGCATGAGCACGACGGCGGCGCAGGCGGCGATGGCCAGGGACAGCAGACCACCGAGGGGGAATCCGACCAGGACGTTGATCCGCGACTGGGCCACGTCCTTGGGCCCCCATTTCTCCTCGATCGCCCCGGAGGAGAAGAAGAACACCTCATAGGGGGTCATGGCCGCCCCGAACAGGGCCACGGCGTAGTACCAGTAGGTCCAGGGACTTTCATTGCCGGGAACCGTGGGGTTGAGCGCCTGTCCGGCCAGGTCCAGCCAGTTGGGCCCGAGCTGGAACAGGGCGACGGCGAAGGCCACCAGGCACAAGCCCAGCAGCCCGGTCACGTTCTCGAGGATCTTGAACTTGACCCGCCAGACCACCAGCCACACGAAGAACGCCGCCACCGGGATCCAGGCCAGGTAGGTGATGCTACTGGCCAGCTGGAGGGTCAGGGCGATGCCGCCGACCTCGGCGGTGACGGTCATCAGGTTGATGAAGAACGAGGCCAGCAGGTTGGCCCCGGCAGCGCGGGCCCCCAGCCGTTCGCGGATGATCTCGAAGGTGGCCCGTCCGCTGACTGCCGCGACCCGGCCGGACATGTGGGCGAAGGCGCAGATGCCGATAATCCCGATGACGACGACCCAGGCCAATCCCATCCCGAAGCGGGCGCCGACCACCGAGTTGGTGACCAGGTCACCGATGTCGACGAAGCCGCCGATCGCGGTCAGGATGCCGAGGGCGACCCCCAGGAGCCGCTTCACCGGGTCCAGCCTTCGGTTGCGCTTCCGATCGTGTCGGCCAGCCGGGACAGCTTCTGGATGTCGGATTCGGCCGAGGTCCCCGGCGTCGACGTCGGAAGCTGCAGGTTCGCCCGGGCACTGGCCAGGGCCTGCTCGGCTTCCCCGGTCAACTCGAGGGCGCGGCGCTGCTGGTCGCGTTCGGTGACGTCCTTCGGCGAGAGCTTGCCCATCTTCGATGCTGCCTTGTTGACGTCCTTGAGCATGTTCTCCAACAGGGTGTCGACTGCACCGGGCAGGGTCAGGCCAGCCTGTTCCTGCTCCAAGCCGAGTTCGGCGCTGGTGAGGGAGGATTCCACCTCGTCCGCTGCCCGTCCGAGCTTGCCGGTGGTCCCGCCCTGCTGGGTCACGCATCCGGTCAGCAGGAGCATCACGGCCAGCACAGCCGCCAGGACGGGCTTGGGCCGGGCGCACGCTCTTCCGCGCGCCGTCGTACTCCGGGTGCTCATGGGGTCGGCTTGCCGCCGTTGACGTTCAGGGTCTCGCCGACCACGTAGCTGGACTCGGCGGAGGCGAGGAAAACGTAGGCGGGCGCGAGTTCCACGGGTTGGCCGGCCCGGCCGAGCGGGACGTTGTGACCGAACTTCGGCAGGGCCTCCTTCGGCTGGCCGTCGGAGACCTGCAACGGGGTCCAGATCGGCCCCGGCGCCACGGCATTCACCCGAATCCCCCGCGGCGCCAGCTGGGTGGCCAGGCCCTTGGTGAACGCATTGATCGCGCCCTTGGTCGACGCGTAGTCCAACAGGTGTTCCGACGGCTCGTAGGCCTGGACGGACGTGGTGTTGATGATGCTTGCCCCTTCGGGGAAGTGCCTGAGCGCCGCCCGGCAGAGCGTGAACATCGCCTGGATGTTGATCTGGAAGGTCTGGGCCACCTGTTCGTCGTCCAGGTCCTCGAGCTTCTCGACGGCGATCTGCTTGCCCGCGTTGTTCACCAGGATGTCGAGGCCGCCCAGGGCCTCGGCGGCCTGGTCGACCAGTGAGTTGCGGTAGTCGGCGTCCAGCAGGTCGCCAGCCAGGCCCACGCCGATTCGTCCCTCCGCCTCGATCACGGAGATCACGTGGCGGGCGTCCTCGTCTTCGGCCGGGAGGTAGGCGATTGCGACGTCGGCCCCTTCCCGGGCGAAGGCAATGGCCACTGCTGCGCCGATGCCCGAGTCGCCGCCAGTGACCAGGGCCTTGCGCCCGGCCAGCCGGCCGGTGCCGACGTAGGAGTCCTCGCCGTGGTCCGCGCGGGGTTCCAGCCGCGTGTCGAGACCGGGTTCGGGTTGGTCCTGTTTCGGCGGGGAGATCTTCGGGTGGCGGGTCACGGGGTTGTCCAGCTCCAGCTGGGCGGCTGCGTCCTGCGGGTTCGGGTCACGCGGTTCCATGTGAATTGCCTCCGTCGTCGTGGACTCTAACAGGTACTCCTTCGACAGGTACTGCCTGCGTTTTTCACGCTATGACAACGCCGCGCGGCGGGCAATGGATTGGTCAGCCATTCCCCGCGGAGTGACGCACGTCACGTTTGCGCCACCCCTCCCGGATTCTGTCATTCCCAGTGGACGTCGCCGGGCTTCTTGTCCGGCCGCCAGCCCCGCCAGACCGGGTGGCGGAGCCGTCCTTCGGAGGTGGCCTCGCTGAACCGGACCTCGCCCACCAGCTTCGGGGTCACCCAGGTCGCGTCCCGCCGGTCGGCCGCGGGGACGTCCTGCACCGGAGGGGTCTTGCGGGTCAGGCGCTCCAGGCGGGTCTTGGCCTCCTGGAGTTCATCCGCGGAGAAGCCGGTGCCGACCCGGCCGGCGTAGTGCAGGGCGCCGTCGTCGTTCACCGCCAGCAGGAGCGATCCGATGGTTCCCTGGCGCGAACCGCTGCCGGCACGCCAGCCGATGACCACGGCCTCCTGGTGGGCCTGGTGCTTGATCTTGATCCATCCGCGGCTGCGCTTGCCCGGCAGGTAGCGCCCGTCGGTCTTCTTCGCCACGACGCCTTCCAGGCGCAGTTCCCGGCTGGTCTCGATCGCCTCGGACAGGCTGCCGGTGTGCGCCACGGGCAGGTGGATGTGGTCGCCCTCGGTGACCGCGTCGAACATCGCCGCGCGGCGTTCGGCATACGGGGAGCGCATCAACTGCCGGACGTCCCCATCTCCGTCTTCGGCCCCGTCCCTGTCGCCGTCGCCAGCGGCCGGCGGCAGGCGCAGCGCGTCGAAGACCATGTAGTGCACGGGGACCGTGGCGGCGATGGCTTCGATCTCCCGCCGCCGGGTCAGGTTCATGCGCTGCTGCAGGCGGCCGAAGTCGGGCCGGCCGGAGGCATCCAGGGCGACGATTTCGCCGTCGAGCACGGCACCATCGCCGACGAGCCCGGCCAATTCCTGCAGCTCGGGATAGGCGGTGGTCAGGTCATTGCCGTTGCGGCTGGCCAACACCACCCGATCGCCGAAGACCCCGGCAACGGCCCGGATGCCGTCCCATTTCATTTCATAGGCCCAGTCGTCGTCCGAGTCGAGATCCGCCATCGTGCCCTTGGTGGCGAGCATCGGGGCGGGGAGGTCCCCGGTGTCCGGCGTGGCACCGAGGGTCCGGACCGTCGGTTTCGTCCGGGCCGTCGGTTTCGTTGCTGCCTTCGGCTCCGTGGGGCGCTTCTCTTTCGCGGGAGAATCCGCCATCGTGCGGGCCGTCGGCTTCCTGGTCTCCTGCGAGCCGCCGTCGCCACCGACGTCCCCGCTGTCATCCCCGTCGGGTCCGGGCTGGTCCTTCATCAGGTGGATCAGCCAGTTCTTCCGATCCCCCATGCCGGGCGCATTGACCAGCGCATAACGACGCGGCACCCCGCCCAGCCCACCGTCGGGGCGACCGTGCAGGACGGCGATGACCTCCTTGCCTTCCCGCCACTTCTCGAGTTCGCAGGTCCCCGCATCCCAGATCGCCACCTCCCCGGCACCGTACTGGCCCTTCGGGATGGTCCCCTCGAAGGAGCCGTAGTCCAGCGGGTGGTCCTCGGTCATGACGGCGAGCCGGTTGTGCCCGGAATCCAACGGGGGCCCCTTCGGCACGGCCCAGGACACCAGCACGCCGGAGTGCTCGAGCCGGAAGTCCCAGTGCAGGCGCGAGGCATGGTGCTCCTGGATGACGAAGCTCGGTGCCCCGTCGCGCGCTGCCGCCCGCTCCGCGGGGACCGGCTCGGGGGTCTTCGACGCATCGCGCATCGACCGGTACTTCTCCAACCGGTCGGGGGCGGTGCTGCCGGACCAGCGTTGGCCGGCGAGCGGGTCGATGCCGTCCTCCACCCGTTCGAGCACCTCCTGGTAGTCCAGGTGGCGCAGCCGCGGGTCCTCGATCTCCTCCCACGTGCGGGGCGCGGCCACCATCGGGTGGGACCGCCCGCGCAACGAGTACGGACAGATGGTGGTCTTGGCCGCGTTGTTCTGGCTCCAGTCGACCAGCACCTTGCCGGCGCGCAGCGTCTTCTTCATGTCCGAGACGACCAGGTCGGGATGATCGGCCTCGAGGGCGCGGGCCAGTTCGTGGGCGACCTCGGAGACCTGGGCGGAGGTGTAGCCGCCATCGAGCGGGGCGTAGAGGTGGATGCCCTTTGAGCCGGAGGTGACCGGGACGCTGTCCAGCCCCATGT
This sequence comes from Arthrobacter sp., assembly GCA_035571895.1. Taxonomy (GTDB): domain Bacteria; phylum Actinomycetota; class Actinomycetes; order Actinomycetales; family Micrococcaceae; genus Arthrobacter_H. The sequence goes on from DATNBS010000190.1 coordinate 10,472, forward strand.
CCGTCAGCAGCTCCCGGCAGAGCAGCGCGGTTTCAGCGCATTCGGGCAGCCCGGCGCCCTCCCCGGGGTCCAGGTCGAGGACCAGCCGGTCGGGATGGTCCTGCTTCCCCTCGGGGGTGAACCGCCATTGCGGCACGTGCAGCTCCAGGGCCGCGAGCTGGCCGAACCAGGCCAGCACCGCGGGATCGTTGGCCAGCGGGTAGGTGTTGGAGTGGTCCTTGTGCTTGTACTCCACCCGCGGCACCCATTCGGGCGCGGAGTCCTCGAGGTCCTTGCGGAAGAACACCTGGCCGGGCTTGTCGGCGGTGCCCACCCCGTTGACCCAGCGCTTGCGGGTCACGGGGCGCCAGGCCGCCTGCGGGATGAGGACGTGGGCCACCCCGGCCAGGTAGCGCAGGACGTCCGCCTTGGTCGTCCCGGTCTCGGGATAGAGGACCTTGTCCAGGTTGCTGACCCTCAACCGGTGTCCGGAGACGTCGACGGTTTGCTCGTTCGCACGTGGTGACATGGGGTTTTCCTTCCGTCCAGCACCACTTTGCCCGTCGTGCCACGGCTTGGCCAGTCCCTCCGGCGTGGGCACCGGCAGGGACCCCAAGCCGGCGCAGCTGGTCCCGCGTGCCCCGACCGGCCCGGGCCAGGGATCCGGCAACCCCGATCCGGCAACCCGATCGCTGGCCACGTGCGGGCGCGGGTGCTTCACTGGGGGCATGAGGGCTATATGGACGGGCGCTGTCGCCTTCGGCCTGGTCAACGTGCCGGTCAAGGCCTACGGAGCCATCGAGGACCACGACGTCGCGCTGCACCAGGTCCACGACGCCGACGGCGGGAGGATCCGGTACCAGCGCCGCTGCGAGGTCTGCGGCAAGAAGGTCGACTACGACCACATCGACAAGGCCTACGACGACGGCGAGCGTACCGTGGTGCTCACCGACGAGGACATGGAGTCGCTGCCGGCCGAAAAGAGCCGCGAGATCGAGGTCGTGCAGTTCGTGCCCAACGACCAGATCGACCCGTTGATGCTCGAGCGCAGCTACTACCTCGAACCGGATTCAAAGTCGCCGAAGGCCTACAAGCTGCTGCGCCAGACGCTGGAGGACACCGACCGGACCGCCGTGGTCAAGTTCGCCCTGCGCCAGAAGACCCGGCTGGGCCTGCTGCGGGTACGCGGCAAGGTCCTGGTCCTGCAGGCGATGCTCTGGGCCGACGAGGTCCGTGAGGTCGATTTCCCGGCCACGAAGACGACGACGAAGATCAGCGACAAGGAACTGAAGATGTCCGCGGCGCTGGTGGACCAGTTCAGCGACGACTTCACCCCGGAGGAGTTCGAGGACGAGTACCAGGTCGAATTGCGCACACTGATCGACGAGAAGCTCAAGCACGGTGACACGTTGGACACCGACGCCACCTTCGGCGACAAGGAGGCCGCACGGGAGGAAGCCGGCTCGGGGTCCGGCGATGTCATCGACTTGATGGAGGCCCTGAAGCGCAGCGTCGAGAACAAGCGCTCGGCCCCGGCCGCAAAGAAGCCGGCAGCAAAGAAGCCGGGCACGAAGGCCGCGAAGAAGGACGACGCGGACCGGAAGACGACCCGCGCGGCGGGGGCGAAGAAGACGGCAACCAAGACGTCGGGCACGAAAAAGGCAACCGAGAAGAAGCCGACCGCCAAGAAGTCCACCTCCCGGGCAGCCGGGACCAGGACCGCCGCCAAGAAGGGCGCCTAGGTGGGCCAGCGGCTCCGGCGCGTCCAGCCCGGCACCGGCGGCATCACCCGGCGCAAGGCAGGACGGGGCTTTACCTACGTTTCCGCCAACGGCCGGCGCATCACCTCCACCGCCGCCCTGGAGCGCATCCGCGACCTGGTCATCCCCCCGGCCTGGACCGACGTCTGGATCGCCTCGGAGCCGAACGCGCACATCCAGGCCACCGGTGTGGACGCAGCCGGCCGCACCCAGTACCTCTACCATCCGCGGTGGCGGGAGATCCGTGACAGCGAGAAGTTCACCCGCTCGTTGTCCTTCGCCCAGTCGCTGCCGGCCATCCGCCGCGCCGTCACCCGGGACCTCAAGCAGGACCAGGACCCGCGCCACCGCGCCCTGGCGGCGGCCATCCGCCTCGTGGACCGCGCCGGCCTGCGCATCGGAGGCTCCACCTACGCGCAGGAAAACGGGTCCTTCGGCGTCTCCACCCTCCAACGCCGCCATGTCCAGCTCGAGGGCGACCGGGTGCGCCTGCACTTCACCGGCAAGTCCTCGGGCGAATGGGACGTGGTGCTCGCCGACGACCTGCTGCACGCCTTCTTCGAGGGGATCCCGCGCACCCCGCGCACCGCGCCGGCGATCTGCCACGCGGTCACCACCGGCCGCCGCAAGGACTGGCGCGGGGTGTCCGAGACGGACATCAACACCTACCTCGGAGACATTGCCGGGCACGGTTTCACCGCCAAGGACTTCCGCACCTGGCAGGGCACCGTGGCGGCCGCGCGCTCGCTGGCCCGCGCCTACCGCGCCGGAACCAGCGCCCCGGAAGCCGTCACGGCCGCCGTGCAGGATGCGGCCACGTGGCTGCACAACACCCCCGCCATCGCACGCAGCTCCTACGTCAACCCGCGGGTGATCGCCTTGTTCGAACAAGGCCGCGTGGCCGACTTCCACCGGCAACCGGACCGCGCCGTGCTGTCCCTGCTCGCCGAGGGGGAGACCGCCCCCGCCACGCCAGCCGCTAAGGTGGCGTTTGAGTAGACGACAATCGGGCAGACGATGCGGTGTAGAGGATGCCGGGCATACGCCGCGGACAGTCCACGTTGAACAGACCACAGTTCACAGACGACAGCGACCAGACGACCAGCGACCAGACGACCAGGCAGGAGGCCGGCATCAGCGCCCAGACCGTGCAGTTCACCCCCGGCGGCAGCATCCCGGAGACGGCCTTCACCCGCGACGTCCTCGCCGCAGCCGAACGGTGCGTCGGTGACCCGGCCCAGATGATCCACGCCCTGCAGACCACGCCCGGTGCCCCGCTGCTTCCCGGCCGGGGCGAAACGGCGGCGCTGTGGGAGCTCCTGGCCTCGGTGGCCGCCGTGGACCTCACCGCGGCGCGCACCCTGGAGCCCCACCTGGACGCCGCCGCGATCCTGGACCAGGCCGGCCTCGGCTGGGAACCCGGCAGCGCCTGGGGCGTCTTCGCCGCCGAGGGCCCCGGCCTGCGCCTGGAGGCCACCCCCGGGCACGACGACGGCACCTGGCTGCTCTCCGGGGACAAGCCCTGGTGCTCCCTGGCTGGCAGCCTCGATGCCGCTGTCATCACCGCCACCGTCCCCGACGGCAGACGGGCCTTCGCGCTGGACCTGCGCCAGACCGGCGTCGTGCCCGTTGCCGGCACCTGGGCGAGCCACGGATTGGCCCAGGTGCCCAGTGGTCCGGTCCGTCTCGACGGCGCCCTCGCCCACCCCGTCGGCGCGACCGGGTGGTACCTCCAGCGGGACGGCTTCGCCTGGGGATCCCTCGCCGTGGCCTCCTGCTGGTTCGGCGGCGCCGTCGGGCTCTTCCGCACGCTGCATGTCTCCGCGGGACGCCGCGAACCCGACCAGCTGGCGCTGGCCTGGCTCGGCGAGGCGGACCGGTGGCTTGCCTCCGGTGCCTCGCTGCTCGCCCAGGCTGGGGCCTCCGTCGACACCGGCACGGTCGGATGGCGCCAGGCCCACCGGGTGCGCGGGCAGATCGCCCTGCTCTGCGAGCGCCTGCTGGCCCTCTGCGGCCAGGCCCTGGGACCGGGCCCGCTGGCCTTCGACGCGGAGCACGCCCGACGCGTCTCCGACCTCCAGGTGTACATCCGCCAGCACCATGCCGCCCGCGACGACGCGGCCCTGGGCCGGCTGCTGCTGGAGGACCAGGAGCCCGAAGCCTCCCACGGGACGTGCCCATGGTGAGCTTCAGCCACCACGACCCCGGCACCCCGGAGCACGAGTGGGCCGCCGCCGGGACCGGGAACCTGCCGACGCTGGCCCCCGGCGTGGTCCCCGGGGCCGGGGAACGGCTCGTCGTCGTCGCGGCCCATCCCGATGACGAATCGCTCGGTGCGGCCGGACTCGTGCGCGCCGCACTGCAGGAGGGGGCGACGGTCCACGTCGTGGTGTGCACGGCCGGGGAAGCCTCCCACCCCGACTCCCCCACCCACACGCCGCAACAGCTGGCGGCACTGCGCATGGCCGAACTAGATGTGGCCCTGGGCCTCCTGCGCGACGCGGCACCCGAGCCGACCGCCTTGAGCTGGGAACACCTCGGCCTGCCCGACGGCGGATTGGCGGACCACTGGGACGTCCTCGAAGCGGCCCTGGACGGCGCCCTCGACGCACCACGTCGCGGGGACGAGCCGCACTCGACCGCCACCCGGAGCGTCCTCGCGGCCCCCTACCGCCTCGATGGCCACACCGACCACGACACCGCCGGGGCGTGCGCGGCCCGGGTCGCCGCCCGACGGCACATCGGCCTGCTGGAGTTCCCCATCTGGTACTGGCACTGGGCATTGCCCCGGCAACGGGAGTGGACCGGTTGGCAGACGCTGCCGTTGGATGCCCTGGCACAGGAGGCCAAGCAGGCCATCCTGGGCGCACACCGCTCCCAGACCGCGGCGCTCTCGGCGGCACCCGGGGACGAGGTGCTGCTCGGTGCCGGCTTCCTGGCGCACTTCGACCGCCCCGTCGAGACGTTCGCCTGGACACCCCCGACCCCGCGGGATTCCACCTCGGCGGCTGCTGTCTTCGACCGCCTCTACCGCCGCAAGCCCGATCCCTGGGACTACCAGGGCAGCAGCTACGAACGCCGCAAACGCGCCATCACGCTGGCTTCCCTGCCCCGCGGCCACTATGGGGACGCCGTCGAGGCCGGGTGCTCGATCGGCGTCCTCACCGCCGAACTGGCCAGCCGGTGTTCGCGCCTGCTCGGCATCGATGCCAGCCACGTCGCGCTGGCGGCAGCCCGGACGCGCCTGGAAGGGGCCGGGAACGTCTCCCTGCTCCGCGCGGAACTGCCCGCCCGCTGGCCCGACATTCCCGGGAACTCCCTCGACCTGGTCGTGCTGTCGGAAATCGGCTATTTCCTGGGCCGCACCGAACTCCAGGACCTGCTCCACGCGGTCGCGCGTGCCCTGGCCCCCGGTGGGGATCTGCTGCTCTGCCACTGGCTCCACCCGATCGAGGGCTGGGAGCTCGACGGTGCGCAGGTGCACACGATGGCCCGCGAACTGGGCTGGAAGAACATCGTCCACCACCGCGAGGAGGACTTCGTGCTCGACATCCTTCGCTCCCCCGGTGGCACCGATGGGTAGCACACGCACACCGCTCGAGGGGATCGCCGTGGTGGTCCCGGTACGCAACGAGGAGCAGCTGCTCGACAGCGCCCTGGCACACATCTGCGCGGCCATGGACCGCGTCGCGGCCCGCGGACGGCTCCGGGCCCGGCTCGTCGTCGTCCTGGATGACTGCACCGATGGCTCGAACAACATCGCCGCTGCGGCAACTG
>DATNBS010000191.1:0-4809 GCA_035571895.1 Arthrobacter sp.
TGCCCGCCCCGTCGGGCAGGACCCCCGAGGGGACGTAGCGGATCGAGGCATCCGTCATCGCGACGGCCCGGAGCAGCACCTCGGGTGCCGGCCAGGATCCCAGGGCACCAGCACCCTCGACATCGGTTCCCTCGGCAGCCAGCCAGGGTTCCCCGGCCAGGGCCAGCAGGGAGTGCTCGTCCTGGAATTCGGCGACGACGACCGTGGAGGCCTGGCCCTGCTGCAGCGCCCAGACCACCTCGTCGATGCCCAGCACCGCGCCGGGTTGCGGCGCGTTGGCCTGGTTCGCGATGCGCTCGGAGAGCTCGCGGATGTCGTCGGCGAGCAGCTGTGCCACCCGCGCCTCGATGTCCTTTTCGACAGCCACCGGATCGGCACCGCCGGTGCGGGTGTGCTGGTCCAGGGTGACGGCCAGCGCGCGGGTCGGCTCGGCCAGCTGCGAGAGGACCAGTTCACGGGCCTTCGTGTCGCCGGCCACGACGACGAGCCGGGCCCGCGTGTCCCGCGCCACCTCGTCCACGAGGCGGGCGATCTCGTCGGCGTTCCGCCGCCAGATCTCCGTGGTCTGGTGCTGGTTCTTGGATTCGTCGTAGCGTCCCGGGACGCGGCGGGCGTGGTGGGCTTCCTCCCGGTCGCCGACGACGCGGTATTCCTCAGCGACTCCGGCGACAGCGGAATGGCGCAGCCGTACCTCGCCCCCGTCGCGGCCGACCTCGGCCACGAGATAGGGGAACTGCCCCCCGTGGGCGCGGGCCAGGGGCACGAGGTTGGGGAAGTCGCTGCACTCCACCTGCGGTGTCGGGGTCCGCACGCCCTGGACGATTTCGTCGAGGACGACCTTCCCCCCGGCGACGGCCACGAAGCGGGAGACGGGCGCCGGGCGTCCGACGGCCGGGCGCAGTGCCGAGCGCATGGCCTCGATGTCGGCCTCGTTGGCCTGTTGGCTTTTCAGGAGTTGGGTGACCTTGTCGGGCAGGAGATCGGCGGCCTCCTGGGCCGCCGTCGTACCGAGTGAGGCGTCTACGAAGGCCGTGCACCACGGACCTTCCTGTCGAAACAACGTGGCATCAATTCCGCTGGAACCTGCCCTATTGGCCATGGGGAAACTCCTTCCCACGCGACGCCTGCGCCGCGTGACTACTGGGTCCGTGAGCCCACCGTAGCATCGCGGCGGCGCAGCGAACAGGGCATGCCCGCGAGATGAACGCCGTGCGATACGGCCCTTGTCAGAGCCCCAGGACCGTCTTGGCGACCAGGAAATACAGCACCAGTCCGGCGGCATCGACGAAGGTGCTGATGAACGGATTGGAGAATACGGCAGGGTCGGCCCGGATGGCCTTGCCCAGCAGTGGCATCATGCCGCCAACCGTCGCCGCCATGGTGCACACTCCGAGCAGGGTCAGCCCGATCACGATGCCGAGGTCCGGTGAATACACGAACGCGGCGACGAGGAACCCCGCGCTCCCCAGCAGCAGCCCCAACGTGGCGCCGACCCGGGCTTCACGGCCGATCACCCGCAGGATGTCACGCGTCCTGACCTCTCCCACGGCAAGGGCGCGCGTGACCGTGGTCGCGGCCTGGTTCCCCGTGTTGCCGCCGGTGCCGATCAGCAACGGGATGAACAGCGAGAGCACGACCTGCTGTTCCAACGTCGCCTCGAACACGGACAACACCTGCACGGTCAACGTGGCCCCCACGGCCAGGACCAGCAGCCAGACCACCCGCGACCTCACCATGTCCCAGGGGCGTGCCGCCAAGTAGGGGCGCCGCAAGGGCTCGCTGCCCGAGGTCCGCGCGGCATCCTCCGTCTCGGCCTCCTCGAGGATGCGCAGGGCATCATCCACGGTCAGGATCCCCAGCAAGCGTGCTTCGGCATCCACAACGGGCAGGGCCAGGACCTTCAGGCCGGCGCACCTCCGGGCGGCGGTTTCCTCGTCCAGGGTGGCGGTGACGAATTCCGGGGAAGCCATGACGGATCGGATCGGCTCGTGGGGTTCGGCCCGCAACAGTTCCCGCAGGCTCACCACACCGACCAGCGTCCGGCTCGCGTCGGTCACCGGGATGAGGTAGACCGTTTCCGCCTCGTCCAGGCCGGAAAGCACCGCGTGGAGTGCCTGTCCCACGGTGTTCCACGGCCGCGTGGCGACGTACTCCGGGCTCATGCGCCGTCCAATGGAACCCTGGCCAAAACCCAGGACGACGTCGGTGAGCGCCCTCTTGTGCGGGGAGAGCCCGTGCATCAGCCGCCGCACGACCCCGGCCGGCAATTCGTCCAGCAACGCCACCCGGTCATCCGGGGAGAGACCGGCGAAGACCTCGGCGACGTCGGCGTCTTGCAGCCCCTGCACGAGCTCCGACTGCAACCTCGCGTCGAGACGTTCGAAGACGGCCAGCGCCCGGTCCTTGGCCAGCAGGCGGTAGACGACCGCGCGGTCGTGGGCGCTGAGCCGCTCCAGTTCCCCCAAGGCCTGCGGGGTGGACAGGCCGGCGACGACACTGGCCGCGGCGGCCAGGTCCCTGCGGCTCAGGGCCCGCCTCAGGGCCTCGCTGATGGCGGCGGTTTCCAGGGTGTTGTCTTGCATCGGTGATCCGGGTCCCTCCGGTGCGCGGCCCTCCCGGGCGGCTAAATGGTGGCCATGACTGGCACAGGGGCATGATGCTGGCCCGCCGGGATCGCGGGCGCTCGAGAAGGTCCGTCGTCCATCTGCGGGTCACCTCCCTGTCCATCAGCCCGGCCGCGCCGGGCGGCAGGCCGCCTCCGTGCGGCCACCGCACCGCCACCAGTTGAAGCGCGCCACGTCCTGGGTCCGGCACCGCAGAACGGCCGGGATGGCCGGGGAGCCACCGGGGCGCGCGTCCGGATCCGGCGCGGCCGTTCTGCCCCGCAGTGGTTTCAACGGGCGCTGCGCTTCGGACAACAGCCTAGCCCGGGAACAACAACGCGGCCGAACCGTCGGTGCTCATCCGCAACCGACGGTTCGGCCCGCCCGTGCAGACGTCGGTGCGGCAGGTGCCGGGCCGGGTCGCGGGGACGCGCTCGCCCAGCCCGGGCGGCGCCACCGTGGGGCCGTCAGCACTCCACGACGTTGACGGCGAGGCCGCCCATGGCGGTCTCCTTGTACTTGTCGCTCATGTCCTTGCCCGTCTCGCGCATGGTCACGATGACCTCGTCGAGGGAGACGCGGTGCTCGCCGTCGCCCATTAGGGCCATCTTGGCGGCGTTGACCGCTTTGGAAGCGCCGATGGCGTTGCGCTCGATGCAGGGGATCTGCACGAGCCCGCCGATCGGGTCGCAGGTCAGCCCGAGGTTGTGCTCCATGGCGATCTCGGCGGCGTTCTCCACCTGGGCGGGGCTGCCGCCCAGCACCTCGGCTAGCCCGGCGGCGGCCATGGAGGAGGCGGAGCCGACCTCGCCCTGGCAACCGACCTCGGCACCGGAGATGGAGGCCTGCTCCTTGTAGAGGACACCCACTGCGGCAGCGGCGAGCAGGAAGCGGATGATGATGTCCTCCTTGTCGGCGCCGGTGGCGTATTCGATGCCGGGGAGGTAGTGCGTGGCGTAGAACATGACCGCGGGAATGATCCCGGCGGCGCCGTTGGTCGGGGCGGTGACGACCCGGCCGCCGGAGGCGTTCTCCTCGTTCACGGCCAGGGCGACGAGGTTGACCCACTCCTGCCAGTAGCGCGGGTCGCGGTCCTTGTCCTCCTTGCTCAGGCGCTCGTGCCAGTCGGGTGCGCGGCGGCGGACCTTCAGCCCACCGGGAAGGATCCCCTCGCGGGCGATGGCGGAGTCCTTGCATTCCTCCATGACGTTCCAGATGTGCAGCAGGCCCTCGCGGATCTCCTCGCGGCTGCGGTAGGTGAGCTCGTTGGCCATCATGACGTCGGCGATGCCCATCCCGCTGGTGCGGCAGTGGCACAGCAGTTCCGCGGCGGTGCGGAAGGGGTAGGGCAGTTCCTGGTTGACCTCGTCGAGTTCGGCGGCGGCGGCCTCCTCGTCCCCCTCGCGGACGATGAAGCCACCACCGACGGAGAAGTAGGTCTCGTCCAACAAGACCCCGCCCTCGACGCCGAGGGCCTGGAAGCGGATGCCGTTGGTGTGGCGCGGCAGCACGGTCAGCGGGTGCTGGACCATGTCCTCGACGGTGTACTTGAGGTCGTTCTGGGCGCCCAGTTCGGCGCAGAAGCGCAAGGTGCTGGTTTCGGCGATATCGGCCAGGCGCTCGTCGACCTGGTCGGGCAGGATCTTCTCCGGTTCAAAGCCCTCCAGGCCCAGGAGGACAGCCGTGAAGGTGCCGTGTCCCCGCCCGGTGGCGGCCAGGGAACCGTAGACGTCGATGCGCAGGTCGGCGGTTTCGGCGGCCAGCTGCTGTTCCACGAGGCGAGCGGCGAAGCGCTGGGCGGCCCGCATGGGTCCGACGGTGTGGGAGCTCGAGGGACCGATGCCGACCGAGAAGAGGTCGAAAACACTGATGGCCATGCTGGTACTTCCTTTGAACGAGAGGGGTGCGGACGCGGCGGGGGCCGGGTCGGCGGTGGGAGGAGGACGAGGGGCCTCCCCCGGGGTGCCGTCGCGGGGCGGTGGTAGGCAGCGGGCCCGGGGACAACGAGTCCCCGGGCCCGCTGCCGCCTCGCGGCGAGCTTGGCGGCTCAGGAGAGCGGAGCCAGGTCGGGGTAGAGCGGGTGTGCGGTGGCCAGGGTGGTGACGCGGTCCGCGAGTCCGGCGAGCACGGCCTGGTCGGCCCCGCCCTCGGTGGTCCCGGCGATCAGGGTCTCGGCGATGATGTCGGCGACCTCGGTGAAGGCCTC
>DATNBS010000192.1:0-5287 GCA_035571895.1 Arthrobacter sp.
GACCGCGCGGGCCAGGCCGACGGTTTCGTCGAGCGCCGCATGGTGGGGTACGCGCATGGCCAGCAGCTGGTGTGCGCCCAGCCGCAGCGCGTCGAGGATCGCCGGTTCGAGCCGGGCCAGCGGCCGGTCGACGCACCGGGCGAGGATGGCGTCGTAGAATCCGCGCCCGCGCAGCGCGCCGTACGCCAGTTCGGTGGCGAAGCCGGCGTCGCGCCCGGTGAGGTGGTGTTCGCGCAGCCGGGCGGGCAAGACCAGGTTGGCGTAGGCGTCCTGTTCGCCCACGGCACGCAGCACCTCGTAGGCCGCCAACCGGGCCGGATCGGCGATCCGGCGGCGCTGGGAGGGTGCCGACGCGCTGAAGTGGCGCGGCCCGGAGGCGCCGCGGTTGCGTTGGCGTCCGGCCTCGTTGCGGCGCGGGCCGCGTCGTTCGTTGCTCATGCGAAGGTGACCTGCTTCCGTGTCGCCCCGCTGTCGGCCGCTGCCAGGCCCCGCGCCCAGTCGGCGGCCGGCATCATCTTCTTGCCCGCGGGCTGGACCTGCAGGAGTTCGATGGCATGCGAGCCGGTTCCCACGAGCACGCGGGGCTTGCGCCCGGGCAGGACGCGGACCGCGCCGGGGGCAAGGTCCTCCACTTCCGGCGCCAGGTCCACCGCGCCGAGTTTGAAGCGCTGTCCCTCCAGGCCCGTCCAGGGGCCCGGCTCGGGGGTCGTGCCGTTGATGCGCCGGCGGATTGCCAGGGCCGGTTGGCCCCAGGCGATGTGCCCGTCCTCGAGGGTCAGTTTCGGCGCCAGGCTCACCTGCCCGGATTGGGCCACCGGTTCCAGGCGTCCGGCGTTGATGCCCTGCAACGTCTGCGACAGTAGGACCGCACCGCTGTCCGCCAAGCGTCCGAGCAGCGCTCCCGCGGTGTCGCCAGGGGCGATGTCCTCGGTCAGCGTCCCGTACACGGGACCGGTGTCCAGGCCCTGTTCCAGCCGGAAGGTCACCGCGCCGGTGATGTCGTCGCCGTTGATCACCGCGTGCTGGACCGGTGCAGCCCCCCGCCATGCCGGCAGGAGCGAGAAGTGGAGGTTGACCCAGCCATGGCGCGGCAGGTCCAGGGCGGCCGGGGGGACGAGTGCCCCGTAGGCCACGATGGCGGCGACATCGGCGCCGGTGCTGGCGATCTGCGCGGTGGCGTCGGCGTCGATGCGGTTGGCCCTGATGACCGGCAGGCCCAGCTCGGCGGCCCTCGCTGCCACCGGGGAGGGGGCCGGGATCCGCTTGCGGCCCTGCGGCGCGTCCTCGCGCGTCAGGACGGCGACCACGTCCAAACCGTCGGCGATCAGCCGGTCCAGGGAGGGCACCGCCACGTGGGGCGTGCCGGCGAACAGGACCTTCACAGCCCGGCTCCCGCCGTGCCGCCAAAGCTCGAGCCCACGGATGGCGCGCGGCTGCTGCGGGTGCGCTGGGCGACCTGGTTGTATCCGAGGGCGCGGATCCGGCCCAGCGCATCCTTCTTCTCGGCGCCACTGAGCCGGTCGATGTAGAGGCGGCCGTCGAGGTGGTCGGTTTCATGCTGGAGGCAGCGGGCGAGCATGCCCTCGCCTTCGACGGTGAGCGGTTCGCCGGTCTGGTTCTGGCCGGTGACGCGGGCCCAGCCAGAGCGTGGAAGCCGGTAGCCCAGTCCGGGAACGGAGAGGCAGCCTTCGGCGGATGCAGCGTCGTCCGGGCCGCCGAGCTCCAGGACGGGGTTGACGACGTGGCCCTGGTGGCCGTCGACCCGGTAGGTGAAGACGCGCAGTCCGACGCCCACTTGGGGCGCCGCGAGGCCGGCCCCGTCGACGGCGTCCATCGTCTCGGTCATGTCCGCGACCAGCCGGGCCAGTTCCGGCCCGAAGGTCGCGACCTCTGCGGCGGGTGTGCGCAACACGGGGTCGCCCACGATGCGGATTTCGAGAATCGTCATGACTTCATGCTCCTGACGCCGAGTGCCCGGCAATGTGCTGTGGAAAGACGCGCGGGCCCCTGGGGTCGGTCCGGTGCGTTCGACCAGTCTACGGGGCCGGGGGCGGGCCCACCGGACGCAGCGGTGCTCCCGCTTCGGCGACCTTCAGGCCCGATTCCCAGACGCGCCGCAGGGCAAAGAACCTGCTCCAGTAGGCGGGCAGCACCTCCGGGGCGGCCATCAGGGTGCGCACCTCGGTCTCCCCCACCGCGACACCGAGCAGCATCGGGTCGCCTCCGTGCGGCCACGGCTCCCAGGTCCCTGCGGCGGCATCGACCACTACTTCCTCGGCCTTGTAGCCGGCGGCCAGCTGCATGACGACCTTCGGGTCCAGGGCCTTGACGCGCCCGTCCCGGTCGGTGCCCTTCGTCTTGTAGTCGATGAGGCACAGGCGTCCCCCGATACGGGCCACCAGGTCCAGGGTCCCGGCATAGCCGACGGTGTGGTTCCAGATCGTGACCTCCGCGGCGATGGGCTCGACGCGGTACTGGTCCCACCAGTCGTCGAAGCGCGAGGCGAAGGCGCCTTCGTCCTTCTCCAGGAGCGCCTCGCGGGCTTCGGCCGCGGCGTGGGGGCGCCCCAGGGCGCGCAGGGCCACCTGCTCGCAGTAGGTGTGGACGCGGTCCCCCCGCTCGGCAGCGGAGTTGCGGTACACCTCCGCCGCATTCGAGGCGTCGCGGGCCACCGTGCGCAACTTGGCGGCGTTGCCGACCGCTTCCGGCAGCCGGTCGTCCCGCGTGACGGCGGTGGCCGCCATGTGCCCAACCCACCCGTCGAGGGACATGGAGGCCTGGCCGATCACCGTGGTGATCGAGGGAACCTCGGGCAGCCCGTCGAGCTTGCGGGAGTACATGCGGCCGTACGCGGTCTGATGGGCCAGGGCTGGTGAAGTCATGACCACGATTCTGGCATGTCGTCCCGACGGGTTGTGCACCGCCGTCGTCCGCCTGTGGAGGTCCCCGCGGAGGTGTGGATTCCGCGGAAAACCGCGGGACACGCGCCGGCGGAGACGTCGATTTGGAACTTCGGGGAAACGTCGTATAGAGTTTTTACTCGTTGGAACGCAGCGGAACGGCAGCTCGAAAGGGGCCGGGACGGTGCAGGAAATCAACATGCGGACATAGCTCAGCTGGCTAGAGCGCCACCTTGCCAAGGTGGAGGTCGCGAGTTCGAATCTCGTTGTCCGCTCGCAAGTCACTGTAATGGTCGTTTCGTCGGCCAAGCCGGAGTTGGGAAACCAGTTCGGGTCACGGTGGGGTGGCCGAGTGGCTAGGCAGCGGCCTGCAAAGCCGTATACGCGGGTTCGAATCCCGTCCCCACCTCGCATACGGTGATGTTGCAACCCTGAAGAGGGCGATTGGCGCAGCGGTAGCGCGCTTCCCTGACACGGAAGAGGTCACTGGTTCGAACCCAGTATCGCCCACTGAAAAGGCTCCGCCACGGCGGAGTTTTTTTATGCGGACATAGCTCAGCTGGCTAGAGCGCCACCTTGCCAAGGTGGAGGTCGCGAGTTCGAATCTCGTTGTCCGCTCCCTGCACCGCCGGTGGCCCCCTGGGCCCCGGCGGTTTGTGCTTCCGCCGGCATTTCGCCACAGGCGGAGAAGTTTTTCCCGCCAGTCCCTCGTATTACCCGCCGATGCGTCCCTAGGATTGGGGCTACACGGAGGCGTGTTTGGCCTCCCGGGCGAGAGGAGGTGTCACTTGGCTCTTTTTGACGAGCTCAAGGACAAGGTCGGGGAATTCAAGGACAAGGCCGCCGATGTGGCCGAGGGCGGAGCCGAGAAGCTCCGCGGTGCCGTTGACGGCGTTGGCAACTTTGTCGACGAGAAGACCGATGGCCGGTATTCCAGCCAGGTGAACCGCCTGCAGGAGTCTGCCAACGGCCTGCTCGACAAGGCCAGCGGCAACGACACCGCCCCACCCGCCTAGGATTTTCCAGCGCCCACGGGGCGCACGCCTGCCCACGAGCACGGCAAACTCGGTGCCGGTACCGTCGCGAGACGGGACCGGCACCGTGCTATGTGGGGGCGGAGCCGGTGCGCGCCGGATTGATGATGGTGAGCACTCCCTCGGCACCGGTGGCCGATCCATACACGTGTGGGCCCGAGGAATCCCAGGAGGCGACCTGGCCGGCCCCGATGCTCACGCTCTGGGCCTCCGGCCCGACGCGCGCCCTGCCACGCACCAACACGAGCCGTTCTTCCACCCCATCGCCGTGTCCCGGTGAGCGCCGCTCGCCCGGCCCGATGGTCAGCCAGTACACCTCCACGAGCGAGCCGTCGGGCAGGCGGTTGGCCTCGAGCAGGCGTGCGTCCACGGGCCCACCGCCGACTTCGACACCGGACCGTCCGTCCTCGGCGACGAACCCGGACAGCGGGACCCCGAGGACACCGGCGAGTGCATAGAGGGTTTCCAGGGTCGGGTTCCTGCGCCCTTGTTCAAGTTCGGAGAGCGTGGCTTTGCCGATCCCGGCCCGTGCGGCCAGGGCCGAGAGGGAATACCCGGCCCGCTCCCGCTGGGCCCGGACTTGCCCGCCGACGTGTTGGAGGCGGAGGTCGATTGCTGAAGGCATGCACCCCAGATTACGCTGTGGCTCGTTCCGTATACAGAACGAAAGGCCATCCGACATGTCATCGGCACCACAGCCTACCGGCTCCCTGTCGCGCCCCCTGACGGCCGGGGCAGTGACCGCGCTGGTCGGTTTCGCCTCCTCCTTCGCGGTGGTGCTCGCCGGGCTCCACGCCGTGGGCGCGAGCACCGCCCAAGCCGCCTCGGGTCTGCTGGCACTCACCCTGGCCTTTGCCGCCTGCATGTTTGCTGTCGCGCTGGCCACCCGGTTGCCGGTCACCTTCGCCTGGTCCACCCCCGGCGCCGCGATGTTGGCTTCGGCTGGCGGCCTGGGTCTCGGCTGGGACGAGGCGGTGGGTGCATTCATCATCTGCGCGCTGTTGATCTGCCTGACCGGTGCCATCCCGGCGTTCGGGAGAATGCTCACGGCCATCCCTGCACCGCTGGCCCAGGCGATGCTGGCCGGGGTGCTGTTCGAGCTGTGCCTGGCGCCCGTCCATGCCGTGGCGTCGGTCCCCTGGCTCGTGGCGCCCATCCTGCTGGTGTGGCTGGCCTGCATGCGCTGGGCAGCCCGCTGGGCCGTGCCAGCCGCGATGGCCGTGACGCTGGCCGTCGTCGTGGTGCATTCGCTGGGGTCCGGAACCACCCTGCCGGCCGGCCTCTGGCCGCGCCTGGAGTTCACGGAACCCCGCTTTACACTCGCCGGCCTGTCCGGAGTCGCCATTCCGCTGT
>DATNBS010000193.1:0-7376 GCA_035571895.1 Arthrobacter sp.
GAACACCGCCGGGTAGAAGCCGGCCAAGGGGGCGATCTCGCGGGAGAAGACTGTCTCGTCGATGGTGAAGGGGATGAAGTGGAACCCCTCGGCGGTGCCGAAGTCGGCCAGCAGCGGCTGCAGGCCGGTGGAGAAGTCCACGCCGAAGGGGATGTCGTGCCCGGTGTCCGCGCCGAAGCGGGCCAGGGTGTCGGGGTGCGTGTTGCGGTGGACGCCGGCATGCATGGTCATGACCAGCCCGTCGTCCAGCGCCATGGCGGCCTGCTGGTACATCATGTGCGCCTCGAAGGCCAGGCCCTCGGCGAACGTGGCCGTGCCGGCCAGGCCCTTGGCGAAGAGGGCGGCTGCCTCGTCGTGGCCGAGCTTGAGGGTGTCGGCAGTGTGCGTGCCGTGGTCGGAGGAGACGGCGCCGTGCTCGGCGAAGTACCGGCGGCGGCTTGCCATCGCCGCGAGGTACCCGTCGTAGCCGGTGGCACCGCCGCCGGCGGCCTGGATCAGCCGGTCGGCGTTGCCGGGGAAGCCGTCGACCCAGAACTTGGTGTAGGCGTCGGGCCGGAAGGTCGGGATGACGCGCGGGGTGAACGAGGTGTCGGCAGCCAGCGCGTCGTGGGCGGCCAGATCCGCCAGCGGATCATCGGTGGTGGCCAGCACCTCGATGCCGAACTGGTCCATGAGCGCGCGCGGCCGGAAACCGGGCTCGCCGATCTTCCGCTGCAGGGCGTCATAGACCGCGTCGGCTGTCTCCTCGCGGATGTCGAGGTCGTCGATGCCGAAGACGTCCACGAATTCCTGGCGCAGCCAGTAGCCGGAGGCGGTGCCGTCGAAGAGCGGCCAGTGGCGGCAGAACGTTCGCCAGGCCTCGCGGGCCGAGGCCCCGGTGGAACCGCCCACGCGCAGGTCCTCCAGCGGGACGCCGGCGGCATGCATCAGCCGCGTGACGTAGTGGTCGGGGCTGATCAGCATGGCGGTCGGGTCGGGGAAGGGGGCGTCGTCGGCGATGACGGCGGCATCCACGTGCCCGTGCGGGGAGATGATGAGCAGCGATTCCACGGCATCGTGGAGCCGGCGTGCGATCTCGCGCACGCCGGGATCTGCCGGCAACAACCGGTCGGGATGGTTGGCGATGGAGGAAGGCATGGCACCATCGTGGGATCCGGCCGCGTCCATGGCAACAAGTTGCCATGGGTTGCATCACCTGCGGGGCCGACCGGTCGAGGCGCGTACGACCAGCCGCGTGGGCAGGACCACGGGACGTGCCGGGACCTGGACGCCGCCCTGCGAGAGCACCAGCAGGTTGCGCACCGCAGCCGCCCCGAGGGCATGCAGCGGTGCGGCCACGCTGGTCAGCCCCGGGTGGGCGAGTTCGGCCACCGCGGAATTGTCGAACCCCATCACGCTCACGTCCCCGGGTACGTCGTACCCGCTGGCTTGGGCCCGGCGCATGAAGCCGACCGCCAGCTGGTCGTTGTAACCCAGGACAGCCGTCGCACCGCTTTCCAGGACACGTTCGGCGGCGGCCGCCCCGCCTTCGCGGGTCGGCGCTGCGCACTCGACGAGGTTGGCCCGCAGTCCGAGTTCATGCGCCCCCTCCTTCAGGCTGCGCCAGCGCATGCCGTGCGCCCAGGACGCTTCCGGTCCGGCCAGGTAGGCCAGGTCGCGGTGCCCCAGTTCACCCAGGTGTTCGACGGCACGGCGCATTCCCCGTTCGTTGTCGGTGACGACGCTCGCCACGCCGCTGACGCCGCGGTTCATCACCAGGGTCGGCTTCTGCTTGGCCATCGCCCGGATCGCCGCATCGGACATCCGGGAGCTGCTGAGCACTATGCCGTCGACGATGCCCATCACCCGTTCGATGGCCTCTCGCTCCACGACACCGGATTCCCGGGTGTTCGCCAGGAGCATGGTGTACCCGTTCTTCGCCGCCTCCTCCTCGGCCCCGCGGATCATGTCGAAGAAGACGGGGTTGGAGATGTCGGCGATGACCAGCGCAATGGTCCCGTGCCGCTGGCGGCCCTCGGCCATCGGGCGGCGCATGTCCACTGAGCGGTACCCCAACTCCGCGGCCACGGCGCGGATCCTTTCCGCCGTGGCGAAGCTGACGCGGCCGGGGCGGGCGAAGGCCCGGGAGACCGTCGAGGCCGACACCCCTGCCTGGCGGGCGACGTCGTAGATCGTCGCCGGCTTGGGGGCGTCAGGGGTGCTGGGCATGGAACCATCTTGCTGCATGGCCCCCCTTCGGGAAACCCATGGCAACTGATGGCAACTAGTCGCAATCCGGCCGGTGTGGCGGACATCATGCATAGGTACCGACAATGGGGCCGGACGCCGTGCGGCAGCGCGGGGTGGGCCGCGAAGCCCGCCGGCCAGAAAGTAGTGATCCGAATGAAAGTGCGCTTCCTGCGCCTGTGCGCCATTGGGCTGGCACTGATTCTGCCCCTGAGCGCCTGCACGTCCGGGGTCTCCGGCAAGGCGGAGACCGGCAAGACGCTGGTGCTCTCGCTCAACCAGTCCGAAGACCACCCCTCCTACGTTGCCCTGACTGACTTCGGCGAGCGCCTCAAGGCCGCAACCGACGGCCGTTGGGACGTCAAGGTGTACCCGAACGAAACGCTGGGCGCGCAGCAGGAGGTCATCCAGCTCGTCAGCGACGGCTCCGTCGACATGGCCGTCGCCTCCGGCACGCAGCTGGAGAACCTCAACCCGCACTTCGGGGTGCTTAACCTGCCCACGACGTTCAAGAGCATCGACCACCAGATGAAGGTCATCAGCGACCCGTCGATCGTCGGGGACCTGTTCACGTCCCTGGAGGACTCGAAGCACCTCACCGTCCTGGGCGGCCTCACCCAGGGTGACCGCAACCTGTACACCGTCAGCGGGCCCATCAAGGAGCCCGCGGACCTGCACGGGATGAAGATCCGCGTCCAGGAATCGGATGTTCACATCGCCATGATCAACGCCATGGGCGGTTCGGCGACTCCGATGTCCTACGGCGAGGTCTACACGGCCCTGCAGTCGGGCGTGCTGGACGGGGCGGAGAACAACGAGATCTCCTACATGACCCAGCACCACAACGAGGTCGCCAAGCATGTTGCCCGGACCCGCCACCTCGTGGGCCTGGACTACATGCTCATCAATTCCGAGACGTACAACGCCATGACGCCCGAGGACCGCAAGATCTTCGACGCCGAATGGGACCAGACCATGAAGATGCACACGCAGCTGTGGAAGCAGGAAACCGCCCAGGCCATCACCGAGGCGAAGGCCAGCGGCTCGAAGTTCAACGACGTCGACGAGGCCGCCTTCGCCAAGGCGCTGACCCCGGTGGTCAAGGCGTTTTTGAAGAGCCCGGCCGACCACGAGCTGTATGACGCCATCCAGGAGGCCAACCAGTGACCGCCCTCAAGAACACGCTCGACGTGGCCCTGCGCTGGCTCTGCGTCGTCCTCTTCGCCGCACTCGTGCTGGTCGTCGTCTGGCAGGTCTTCAGCCGCCAGGTGGTCCAGTCCCCCGCCACCTGGACGACGTCCGTGGCGCAGTACCTCTTCGTCTGGCTGGCCCTGTTCGGCTCGGCCTGGGTGTTCTCCGAGAAGGAGCACATCGCCGTCGACTTCCTCACCCGGCTCATCAGGATCAACGGAACCCGCGGCATGGAAATCGCCGTGAACGCCGTGATCCTCGCCTTCGCCGTCCTCATCCTGGTGTGGGGCGGGATCCGCGGCGTCGACCTGACGTGGACGCAAAAGGTCTCGGGCCTGCCGGTGAACATCGGCACGATGTACCTCGCGCTGCCGATCTCGGGCGTCATCGTGTCCTTCTACGCGCTGTTCCACATGTCCGAGGCATTCCACGGACGCGGCCTGCCCGGCGCCGACGAGGAAATCAGGGAGGCGGTCTGACCATGGATGCAGCACTCATCGCAGGAATCATCCTGGTGGTCGGCATCGCCGTCCTCCTGCTGGCACGCGTGCCTATCGCGGTCGCCGTCGGATTCTCCGCCTTCGCCGCCGTCGCCGCGGTCATCGGCATGGAAAAGGCCTCCTTCGTGGCCGCCCAGCGCCTGTTCACCGGCGTGAACTCCTTCACGCTGCTGGCCATCCCGTTCTTCATCCTGGCCGGCGTGCTGATGAACAACGGCGGCATCGCCGGGCGCCTCATCGACGCCGCCAAGGTCCTGGTCGGGCGCATGCCCGGTTCCCTGGCCCAGACGAACGTCGTGGCCAACGCGCTCTTCGGTTCCGTCTCCGGTGCCGCCGTGGCCTCGGCAGCAGCGGTCGGCGGCGTGATCGGCCCCCGCCAGGCGAAGGAAGGCTACGACCGGAACTTCTCCGCGGCGGTCAACGTGGCCTCGGCCCCCTCTGGCATGCTGATCCCGCCGAGCAACACCCTGATCGTCTACTCGCTGGTCTCCAGCACCTCGATCGCCACGCTGTTCGTGGCCGGCTACATCCCCGGCATCCTGTGGGCCGTGGCCTGCATGTTCATCGTCTGGCTCTACGTGCGCCGCCGTCCCGGTGTCGGCATCACCGGACGCGTTCCGCTCAAGTTGGCCCTGGTGACGTTGTGGCGGGCGGTCCCCTCGATCCTGATGATCGTCGTGGTCATCGGCGGCATTCTCGCCGGCATCTTCACCCCCACCGAGTCGGCTGCCATCGCCGTCGTGTACTGCCTGGTCCTCGGGTTCGTCTACCGCGCCGTGAAGGTCCGGGACCTTCCCGGCATCATCCTGGACGCGACGCGCACCACCTCGATTGTCATGCTCCTGGTGGGCGTCTCGACGATCATGTCGTGGGTCATGGCCTTCTCGGGCATCCCCGGGGCGATCTCGAACGCCATGCTGGGCTTGACGGACAACCCCTCGGTGATCCTGATCCTGATCATGATCATCCTGCTGGTCGTGGGCACCTTCATGGACCCGACACCAGCCATCCTGATCTTCGTGCCGATCTTCCTGCCGATCGTGACCGAGTTCGGCGTGGACCCGATCCATTTCGGCATCATGGTCACCTTCAACCTCTGCCTGGGGACGATCACCCCGCCGGTGGGCAACGTCCTGTTCGTCGGGGCCAAGATCGCCAAGCTCCGAGTGGAACCGGTGATAAGGTCCCTGATCCCGTTCTTCATCGCGCTGATCGTCATGCTGTTCGTGGTGGCCTTCATCCCCCAGTTGTCCATGTGGCTTCCCGAACTGCTGGGTCTGGCCGGGTCCTAGCTGAACCGTCGGCGCCCGAACCCGAAACCCCCTGCAGGCCCGGCCTGCAGGGGGTTTTCGCATCTCGGCAAAGGTACACGACTTTCGTGCAATTTTTCCGGGCAATTAACGGCAACCACGGGCCTTCCATTGGTGCGCCGGGTCACAGTGGTGCTGGCCGTCGGTATCCGTGCCGGCGCCGCCCCCGACTCCGCACCGACCGTCCGATGGAGGACACCGTGAAACAAAAGTTCCCGCCCGCCGCCAGGCGACACCGGGCCGCTGCCGCCCTCGCCGTCCCGCTGGCGCTCATCCTGGGCCTCCCCGCCGCCGCGGCGATGCCGCCGGCATCCCGCACCGGCCACGGCGACTCCGCCGCCGGACACGACGAGGGCAACCACGGCAAGCCGCCCCGCATCGACGCCCGCGCCAAGGACACCCTCACGGTCAAGGGGCGTACCTTCAAGGACCTCAATGGCAATGGGCGACTGGATCCCTACGAGGACTGGCGCCTTCCGGCCGGGCAACGGGCGGAGAACCTGGTCTCCCAGATGACGCTGGCGGAAAAGGCGGGCCTGATGCTGATCGACACGCTGAACGCCGCGTGCAACCCGGAGACGGGGACCCGGGGCACTCTCGACCCATCGACTGCCGGGTACATCAACGACCAGAAGATGCACCGTTTCATCTTCCGCAACACCGTCAGCAGCGCGGACCAGGCGTCCTGCGGTGGGCCCGACGGCGGATTCAGCGCCGGCACGTCACTCACCCCCGCAGAAGCGGCCCGGTACATGAACTCGGTCCAGGAGCTCGCCGAATCCTCCCGGCTGGGCATCCCTGTCCTCTACAAGTCCAACGCGCGCAACCACATCGATCCGAATGCCCGCGCCGGCATCAACGAATCCGCCGGTGCCTTTACCGCCTTCCCGAAGGAAGCCGGCATCGCCGCAGCAGCACTGGGCCAGCAGTCCCTGGAGACCGGCGAGGCGCCCACCACCGGGGACATGTCCGTGGTCAAGGACTTCTCCACGGTCATGGGCGAGGAGTGGAAATCCATCGGCCTGCGCGGCATGTACGGCTACATGGCCGACCTGTCCACGGAGCCGCGCTGGTACCGCGTCCACGAGACCTTCACGGAGGATGCGGAGCTGAACTCAAACATCATGTCCAGCCTCGTGGGGACCCTGCAGGGCCCAGTGGACGACGAGGGCGTCTCCCTGACGCCCGATTCGCCGGTGGCACTGACCATGAAGCACTTCCCCGGCGGAGGTCCCCAGGAGTTGGGCCTGGATGCCCACTACTCGTTTGGCAAGACCCAGGTCTACCCCGGCGGTGCCTTCGGTGAGCACCTCAAGCCGTTCGAAGCGGCCATCGACGCCGGGGTTTCGGCGATCATGCCCTACTACGGCGCGCCCGTGGACCTCACCTACGACGGTGTCACCTACTCCCAGACGGGCATGGCCTTCTCCAAGCAGATCGTCAACGACCTGCTGCGCGGCAAGCTCGGCTTCGATGGATACGTCAATTCGGATACCGGCATCGTCACCGACCGCGCCTGGGGGTTGGAGGACAAGAGCGTCCCCGAACGCGTCGCCGCCGCCGTCAACGGCGGCACCGACACCCTCTCCGGATTCCACGACGTCAAGACGATCACGGATCTCGTCGCCGACGGCCTGGTCACCGAGGAGCGCGTGACCACCGCTGCCGTCCGGCTGACGAAACCGATGTTCCGCCTGGGCCTGTTCGAGAACCCCTACGTCGACCCGGAAGCCGCCGCTGCGACGGTGGGCAGCCAGGAGCACCGCGAGGTCGGGCTGGACCTGCAGCGCAAGTCGGCCGTCCTGCTGCAGAACAAGGAAACCGACGACGGCTCCCACGTCCTCCCGCTGAAGCCGAACTCCACCGTCTACCTGCTGGGCGACGCCGACGAGAAGACCGTCGCCGGGTACGGCTACGACGTGGTCAACGGCAACACCGACGACCCTGCGGGCCGACCCAGCGCCAAGGACAGCGACTACGCCGTCATCAACGTCACGGTGAACAACACGAACACCGACACCTACACAAGTGACGGCCCGGAGTCCGGCATGGACCCGAACCACACCAACCCGGTCACGCTCGAGGGGGTCGAGGGCCTCGACGGCAAGAGCCCTTTCGGTGCCGCCGACGCCTGCGTGGCCCGGGGAGC
>DATNBS010000194.1:0-2176 GCA_035571895.1 Arthrobacter sp.
GTGGTACGGGCACTGGATGCCGTCGGCACCGACGGTTTTGCCGAGCGAGAGCGGCGCCAACCGGTGCCAGCAGGCGTCCGCGAGTGCGGTGGCCCGTCCGTCCTCGGTACGGAAAAGCGCCAGGGGCTGGTTGGCGATGCGCCGTGCCATCGGTTTGCGCGTCACCTCGTGATCCCAGGCCACGACGTACCAGGCGTTGAGCGGGTAGTTGAAGACCTTGGCGGTGGTGGAGCCGGCGGATTCGAGGGGCGTGGGGTCGTGCGGGGAGCGGGGGTCGGCAACGGCGGTCATGCGGGGTTCCCTTCGGGGTCGGGCGGAACGGACGGCGTCCCGCCAACTATCTACGTCGATAGGTATGTGGTGTGAACCACAGACTAACTATGTTCATAGTTAGTTGGCAAGACCCAGCTTCCGACCCTCGGGAACGTTGCACCCGGACACGGTCGCCGGCCAAGGGCCGGGCAGGCGGCACCGGGCGGGATGCCACCGGATGATGGTGCTCGGGGGGTCCGCTGCGGGGAGGGGAACCGCTCAGGCGGTGGCGGCGACCCGCCGGGCCAGGCGTCCGAGGGCGGCCGCCACAGCGTCGGGCCGCTCCAGGGATGGCGAATGCCCGCACCCCTCGAGCACGGTGGTCCGCGCCGCCGGGAACACCGCCGACCAGGCCCGGGCATCGGCGACCGACCTCTTGGCGTCGAGGGCACCGTGGAGCACCTCCACCGGCAGCCCCGCCAACGGTGGCATCTCCAGCAGGTCGGTGGCCGCCTGGTCGGCGAGGATGGCGGCGGCCTGCGCGCCGCCGATGAGCCGGCTGTAGGCGACCATGGCACGGATCCACTCCCCGGGGCTGCCGGCCGGCACGTTCTGGCGGGCGAAGGCTTCCCACAGGGCGTCGTCCGTGGCCCCGGCCAGCCGTGCCAGCATGCCCTGAACAGCCCCGTGCCCGGCCATGTTCGGCCCCGAGTTGGCCAGCACCAGTCCGGCGACCAGGTCCGGGTGGCGCAGCGCCGCCAGCGCGGCGATCGCCCCACCGGTCGAGTGCCCGACGAGGACCGTGGGGATCCCGGCATGCACCCGGGAGATCACGTGGGCAACCGTGGCCTCGAGGCCGCAGGGCCGGACCGCGTCCATCCAATCCAGCACGGCTACCGCGGCACCCTCGGGCAGCGACACCTCGTCGAAGCACGACGGCGGCATGAGGGTTCCGGGGAGGAGGATGACCTCGAGCTCTGGCATGGCGCCCCTTGTCGTCACATCGCGCGGAGGGGCGAGGGGGCCGGGCCTTCTGCCCGTGATCCCGGCCTCTCCACGGTTGGTATAGCGAGGTTACACCGCAGCATGAAGGCGGCCGTCTCCCGTCCCGACCCCACCGCCACTCCGGCACCGGGGCACGCCGTCACACGGGCACGCCGAGATGCCGCCAGGCCGTGGTCGGCGATAGCATCGTCTCCATGCCCGAGCGCCGAATGACCCCAGCTCCGGGCGCGCCCACCCGCTTCCCACCACTGCTGCTGGTCGCCCTGGGCCTGCTGACGATGGCCGGCCCGGTGGCCACCGACCTCTACCTGCCGGCCTTCCCCGAGATGGCCCGCGAGTTCGACGTCGGCGCCTCCACCATCCAACTGACCCTGACCGGGTTCCTGCTGGGCATGGGTGCCGGGCAGCTGTTCTTCGGCCCGCTCTCGGACCGGTTTGGCCGGATCCGTCCGCTGCTGATCGGTTCCTCGGTGTTCGTGCTCTCCTCGGTGGCGGTCGCGCTGGCCCCGACGATCGAACTGCTCATCGCCGCGAGGTTCCTGCAGGGCGTCAGTGCGGCAGCCGGCGTCGTGCTCTCGCGTGCCGTGGTCTCCGACCGCGCCGTGGGCGGGCAGGCCGCCCGGCTGTTCAGCATCATGATGACCATTTCCGGCGTGGCCCCCGCACTGGCCCCGAACGTGGGCAGCCTGGTCTTCACCGCTGCCGGCTGGCGGGCGGTGCTGTGGACGATC
Source organism: Arthrobacter sp. (assembly GCA_035571895.1). Classification (GTDB taxonomy): domain Bacteria; phylum Actinomycetota; class Actinomycetes; order Actinomycetales; family Micrococcaceae; genus Arthrobacter_H. Next base: position 1,989 of record DATNBS010000194.1, read on the forward strand.
ACGGTGATGGCCGCCCTGATGCTCGTCGGCGCGCTGTGGCAGGTCCGCGAATCCCTGCCGGTGGAGCGACGGCGCACCGGGCACCTGTTCGGCGGGCTGGCCGAGGCCATCAGGCACCGCCGGTTCGTGGGCTACATCGTCCTGTTCGGCGCCGCGTTCGGGATCCTCATGGGCTACATCTCGGCCTC
>DATNBS010000195.1:0-14772 GCA_035571895.1 Arthrobacter sp.
AACGGGTAGAAGAGTTACGGCGGTCACAGCGTGGGGGAAACGCCCGGTCCCATACCGAACCCGGAAGCTAAGACCCACAGCGCCGATGGTACTGCACTCGGGAGGGTGTGGGAGAGTAGGACGCCGCCGGACCACACTTAGACCCAGGGCCCTGGATGACCATCCAGGGCCCTGAGTCATTTAACGGCCATTTCGCACGGTGCGGAGCCCCGCTGTTCGTTTTCGCGTTCAGGGGAACATCGGCGTCCGCGCAGCTGCACTGGGGTTCGGATCAGTAGGCTGGGTGCAGGACCGTAATCGACGCCACATCCCCCGGCGTCCAGAGACGATGGGACACCATGACTGCAGAGCCGGCTTCACCTACGACCACGGATCGATCCGATCACCGGGACCACGACGTCAGGATCCAGGACGACTTGTATCGCCATGTCAACGGCGAGTGGCTGTCGACCGCCGAGATTCCAGGCGACCAGGGAAGCTACGGCTCGTTCATGAAGCTGCGGGATGACGCCGAGGCTGCCGTCCATGCGATCATCCTGGATGCACAAGCGGATCCGGGCGACGTCAACGGGCTGCCCGATCCCCGGAAGGCCCGCATCGCGGCCCTGTTCTCCAGCTTCATGGACGAAGAGGCCATCGAGGCGCTTGGCATGGATCCCATCCGTGAGGACCTCGCGGCCGTCTATGCCTGCACGAGCATCGAACAGCTGCTGACACTCAGCGGCAGCCTCCAGCGTCGCGGTGTCTCCGGCCTCTACCAGGCCGGAGCAAACTCGGATGCCGGGCAGCCGGACCGCAACGTGTTCTCGCTGATCCAGTCGGGGCTCGGCCTGCCGGACGAGTCGTACTACCGCGAGGAGCAGTTCGCCGAGCTGCTCTCCGAATACGGGGAGCACCTCGAACGCCTCCTGGCGTTGGCTGAAGTACCCATGGCGCGCGAAGCCGCGGACGGTGTCGTGCAGTTGGAGTCCGCCCTGGCCGCGCACCACTGGGACGCGGTGAAGTGCCGCGATGCCCAGGCCCGGTACAACCTGATGGATTCCGATGGCCTGTTCGGCCTGCAGCCGACACTGCGCCTGTGGCTTGAAGGGGCCCGTATCGACGAGAAGTACTATTCGGAGGTCGACGTGTGGCAGCCGGGCTACCTCCAGGGTGTCGAGGAACTGCTGCGGAGCCAGCCCCTGGCTGCCTGGCGGCACTGGTTGGCCGTGCAGGTCATCCGCAGCAACGCCTCCTTCCTTTCCTCGGCCTTCGTCGAGGAGAACTTCTCCTTCTACTCGGCCAAGTTGGCCGGCGTGACCGAGATGCGGCCTCGTTGGAAGCGGGGGGTGTCCTTCACCGAGGGCGCCGTCGGCGAGGACCTCGGCCAGCTCTACGTGGAACGGCATTTCGGCCAGCACAGCAAGGACCTCATGGAGGAACTGGTGGCCAACCTGATCGCCGCCTACCGTGAATCCATTACCTCGTTGACGTGGATGACCAGCGAAACCCGTGATCGGGCCCTGGAAAAGCTGTCCATGTTCCGACCCAAGATCGGCTACCCGGTCAAGTGGATCGACTACCGGGCCATCACCGCGGACCCGGGCGACCTCATTGGCAATGTCGCCAGCGCGAACGAGTTCGAGTTCACCCGCGAATTGGACAAGATCGACGACGGCGTCGACCGGGACCTCTGGTTCATGTACCCGCAGACCGTCAACGCCTACTACCACCCGCTGCTGAACGAGATCGGATTCCCGGCGGCGATCCTGCGCAGCCCGTTCTTCGACCCCAACCGCGATGCGGCATCCAACTACGGTGCCATCGGGGCCGTCATCGGCCACGAGATCGGCCACGGCTTCGACGACCAGGGCTCGCAGTTCGACGGTACCGGGCAATTGCGCGACTGGTGGACCACCGAGGACCGGACGGCCTTCGAAGAACTCACCGGCCGGCTGGTCGCCCAGTACGACGCCCTGGTTCCGGAGGAGACCCCCGACCAGCACGTCAACGGCAAGCTGACGCTGGGCGAGAACATCGGGGACCTCGGTGGTCTTGGCATCGCTTACAAGGCCTACCGCCTCGACCTGGCAGCCCGCGGACTCGACGCCGACGAGGTCATCGACGGGCTAAGCGGCGACCAGCGCTTCTTCCACAGCTGGGCGGAGTGCTGGCGTTCGCTGACGCGTCCCGAAACGATGCTCACGCGCATCACCACCGACCCGCATTCCCCGGGCGAGTTCCGCTGCAACCAGGTGGCCCGCAACATGGATGCCTTCCACGACGCCTTCGGCACGCAGCCGGGGGATGGCATGTGGCTTGATCCTGACGAGAGGGTCGAGATCTGGTGACCGGCCCCGCCGTCGTCGTCCCTGCCATAGGGGATGCGGCGACGGCGGGCACGGTCGCAGGGCCCTGCCGTGACCCCCGGCACAGGCGGTGCCCGCCGTGCCCCGCCGCCAGCCCGAGGACGTAGAATCGAGTACTGTGACTGCTGACCAGACCCCCGCCGCCCCCGCCTCCACCGAGACCGAAACCCGCGACCAGCGCCTGGTCCGCCTGGCCAAGCGCGCAGAGTTGCTCGAGTCCGGGCGGGAAGCCTACCCGGTGGGAGTCGCGCGGACCCACACCCTGCTGGAGATCCGCGAGAAGTACGGGCACCTCGAGGCAGGGCAGGAAACGGAGGACGTCGTCGGGGTCGCCGGTCGCATCGTCTTCGCCCGCAACACGGGCAAGCTCTGCTTTGCCACCCTGCAGGAATCGGGGCCCCGCGGCGAGGCCGTCCGGCTCCAGGCGATGCTGTCCCTGGCCAATGTCGGGGAGGAATCGCTGGCCGACTGGAAGCGCCTGACCGACCTCGGCGACCACGTGTTCGTCAAGGGTGCCGTCGTCTCCTCGCGTCGCGGCGAACTGTCCATCATGGTCACCGAATGGCAGATGGCCTCCAAGGCCCTGAGGCCCATGCCCGTGCTGCACGCCGACCTCAACGAGGAGACCCGGGTACGTCAGCGGTATGCGGATCTGATGGTGCGCGATGAAGCGCGCGAGATGATCTACAAGCGCGATGCGGTGACCCGTGCCGTCCGCGACACGTTGTACGGCCACGGCTACGTCGAGGTCGAGACGCCCATGCTCCAGCTGGTCCACGGCGGAGCGACGGCACGTCCGTTCCACACGCATCTGAATGCCTTCGAGCAGGACATGACCCTGCGCATCGCCACGGAGCTCTACCTCAAGCGCACCGTGGTTGGCGGCATCCCGCGCGTTTTCGAGGTCGGCAGGCTGTTCCGCAACGAGGGCGTCGACTCCACGCACTCCCCGGAATTCACCACGCTGGAATGCTACGAGATCTACGCTGACCAGTTCGTGATGGCCGAGCGCATACAGGAGATCATCCTCAATACCGCCGACGCCGTCGGGGCTGGGCGCCGGCTCGAGACGTCCAAGGGAACCATCAACCTGGACGGTGAATGGAAGTGGCTCGGTGTCTACCCGGGCCTGTCCGAGGCCGTGGGGACCCCCATCACCCCTGAAACGACGGCGGAGGAACTGCGCTCGATCGCTGCGCGCCACGAGGTGAACGTCGACCCGAAGTGGAACGCCGAGAAGCTGGTCATCGAGCTCTTCGGTGAAATCGTCGAGCCGACCCTGATCGATCCGACCTTCGTCTACGACTACCCGCCCGCGGCCCAGCCGCTTGCCCGCCCCCACCGCTCCCAGCCGGGTGTCATCGAGGCGTGGGACCTGATCATCGGGGGCATGGAACGCGGAACGGCGTTCTCCGAGCTCATCGACCCGGTGGTCCAGCGTGAACGGCTGACCGAGCAGTCGCTGATGGCGGCCGGCGGCGACGACGAGGCCATGCAACTCGATGAGGACTTCCTGCGGGCGCTCGAATACGGAGCCCCGCCCATGGGGGGCATTGGCCTGGGCATCGACCGGCTGGTCATGCTCTTCACCGATGCCGGCATCCGCGAAACGATCCTGTACCCGCTCCTGAAGCCGGAGGCCTGACCGGTGGACTACGTCGAGGTGCTGCTGCCGACGATCGTCGTCGCGCTGATCTTCTGGTTCGTGATGCGCGCCGTCTTCCGCGTGGACCGCAATGAACGCCGGGCCGAGGCGGAAGCCGACGCCCGGCGCGAGGCCGAACGCCGCGGAGCCGGGAAAACGGAAAACGAAAACCCTCAAGGCGACTAAGGAATTCCCGGCGGTCGTTCTGTGGTTTCCGCAGTACGATAGTGCCCGGACGCGTAAAGCAAAGCCTGCAAACATTCGCCGGGGGCATGCCGATTTGCCGGCCCCTATTGCCCCGCATCTTCGAAGTGAGGAGCCCTCCGTGGCACGGAAGGTCGAAATTACGCTCATCGACGACCTCGATGGATCCACGGCCACCGACACCGTGCACTTCGGCCTGGACGGAAGCCACTACGAGATCGACCTCGGCGAGGCCAACGCCGGAAAACTCCGGGATGCCCTGGCCCCCTTCATCGCCCATGCCCGGCGATCCACCGCGTACTCCGCGTCCGAGGCGCCGGCCATCCGCACCTGGGCCGCGGAGAACGGCTACAAGGTCAGCGAACGCGGACGCCTGCATTCCGAGGTCATCGACGCCTACCGCGAAGCGCACCCCGACTCCTGACACGCAGCGTGCGCGATGCCCGCGGCCGCTCGTCGGGGCGCCCGAGCTGTTTCGCCCTCGGAGTATCCGTTATCCCCACGGCGAACACGGGCCAACTGTTGGCGATAGATGCGTAGCATCGACAGTACGCGTTAGCTAGGAGTGTGCCGCATGTTTGAGAGATTCACCGACCGTGCCCGTCGCGTTGTCGTGCTCGCCCAAGAAGAGGCGCGCATGCTCAACCACAACTACATCGGAACCGAGCACATCCTGCTCGGTCTGATCCACGAGGGGGAGGGCGTCGCCGCAAAGGCGTTGGAGTCGCTCAACATCTCGCTGGGAGCCGTGCGTGAGCAGGTGCAGGAGATCATCGGCCAGGGCCAGCAGGCCCCCTCCGGCCACATCCCCTTCACCCCCCGGGCCAAGAAGGTCCTCGAGCTGTCCCTGCGTGAGGCGCTCCAGCTCGGCCACAACTACATCGGAACCGAGCACATCCTGCTCGGACTCATCCGTGAAGGCGAAGGCGTGGCCGCCCAGGTGCTGGTTAAGCTCGGCGCCGACCTTAACCGGGTCCGGCAGCAGGTCATCCAGCTGCTCTCCGGATACCAGGGTGGCAAGGAAACCGCCGGAGCCGGCGTCGGCCAGGGACAATCCGAGGGACAGCCCGCCGGCTCTGTGGTGCTGGACCAGTTCGGCCGCAACCTCACCCAGGCCGCCCGCGAAGGCAAGCTCGATCCGGTCATCGGCCGGGAATTCGAGATGGAGCGGGTCATGCAGGTGCTCTCGCGTCGCACCAAGAACAACCCGGTGCTCATCGGCGAGCCCGGCGTCGGCAAGACCGCCGTCGTCGAGGGCCTTGCGCAGTCCATTGTGCGGGGGGACGTCCCCGAAACGATCAAGGACAAGCAGCTCTACACCCTCGACCTGGGCTCACTGGTGGCCGGCAGCCGGTACCGCGGTGACTTCGAGGAGCGTCTGAAGAAGGTCCTCAAGGAGATCCGCACCCGCGGGGACATCATCCTGTTCATCGACGAGATCCACACGCTCGTCGGTGCCGGTGCCGCGGAAGGCGCCATCGACGCGGCCTCCATCCTCAAGCCGATGCTGGCCCGCGGCGAGCTCCAGACGATCGGTGCCACCACGCTGGACGAGTACCGCAAGCACATCGAGAAGGACGCGGCCCTGGAACGGCGCTTCCAGCCGATCCAGGTCAAGGAGCCGTCGGTGGAGCACACCACGGAAATCCTGCGCGGCCTGCGCGACCGGTACGAGGCCCACCACCGCGTCTCCATCACCGATGGCGCCCTGGCGGCCGCCTCCCAGCTGGCCCACCGCTACATTTCCGACCGCTTCCTGCCGGACAAGGCGATCGACCTGATCGACGAGGCCGGCGCCCGCCTGCGCATCCGCCGGATGACCGCGCCGCCGGCCCTAAAGCAGATGGACGAGCAGATCGCCGAAGTGCGCCGCGAGAAGGAAGCCGCCATCGACTCGCAGGACTTCGAGGGTGCGGCCTCGTTGCGCGACAAGGAGCAGAAGCTCCAGGAAGAGCGCGCCGCGAAGGAAAAGGCCTGGAAGAACGGCGACATGGACGAGATCGCCGAGGTCGACGAGGAGCTCATCGCCGAGGTGCTGGCGAACTCCACGGGCATCCCGGTCATCAAGCTCACCGAGGAGGAATCCGGCCGCCTGCTCAACATGGAAGCCGAACTGCACAAGCGGGTCATCGGGCAGGACGAGGCCATCAAGTCGATCTCGCAGGCCATCCGCCGCACGCGGGCCGGCCTGAAGGACCCCAACCGGCCCGGCGGCTCCTTCATCTTCGCCGGCCCGACCGGCGTCGGCAAGACCGAACTGGCCAAGGCGTTGGCGGAGTTCCTCTTCGGGGAAGAGGACGCGTTGATCACCCTCGACATGTCCGAGTATTCCGAGAAGCACACCGTCTCGCGTCTCTTCGGTGCCCCTCCGGGTTACGTCGGCTACGAAGAGGGCGGGCAGCTGACCGAGAAGGTCCGTCGCCGTCCGTTCTCCGTCGTCCTCTTCGACGAGGTCGAGAAGGCCCACGCCGACCTGTTCAACTCGTTGCTGCAGATCCTGGAGGACGGCCGGCTGACCGACTCCCAGGGGCGCGTGGTCGACTTCAAGAACACCGTGATCATCATGACGACCAACCTGGGTACCCGGGACATCTCCAAGGGCGTCATGACCGGGTTCCAGTCCACCACTGACACGAAGACGGGCTACGACCGCATGCAGGCCAAGGTCCAGGAGGAACTGCGCCAGCACTTCCGCCCCGAGTTCCTGAACCGCGTCGACGACGTGGTCGTGTTCCCGCAGCTCTCGCAGGAAGAGATCGTGCAGATCGTGGACCTGTTCGTGGACCGCCTGGAAGTGCGCATGGTCGAGAAGGGCATGCACGTGCAGCTCACCGACGCGGCCAAGCACCTGCTGGCCACGCGCGGCTACGATCCGGCCATGGGCGCCCGCCCGCTGCGCCGGACCATCCAGCGCGAGGTCGAGGACCAGCTCTCCGAGAAGATCCTCTTCGGCGACATCGTCGCCGGGCAGACCATCACCGTGGATGTCGACGGCGAGGGCGATACGGCCAAGTTCACCTTCACCGGCCGGGAGGAGACCCCCGCCCTTGAGGGCCAGGACGGCCAGGCCGCCCTGGAGGAAGGGCACCTGAGCACCGGCTCCTGACCCGGACAGGCTGAGGGCCCGGATCGTGGATGACTCCACGGTCCGGGCCCCTTGTCATGTAGCTGGCGGCCGCCGGGGGCGGGAATAGGATGGGAAAATGCCAGCCTTCACCCTCCGTTCAGCCCGCACCTCAGACGTCGCCGGGATCCGCCAGCTTGTCCGGCCACTGGCAGACCGACGGGTGCTGTTGGAGAAGGAAGCCGTCGCCTACTTCGAGAGCCTCCAGGAGTTCATCGTCGCAGAAGACGCCGGGGAACTGCTCGGCTGCGGGGCCTTGCACGTGATGTGGGAGGATTTGGCCGAGATCAGGACGCTGGCCACGGTGGACTCCCGCCGCGGCCAGGGCATCGGCAAGGCGCTCCTGCACGAGCTGGTCGGTAGGGCCCGGGCCATCGGCGTCAGCAGGCTGTTCTGCCTGACGTTCGAGGTCGACTTCTTCCGGGCCATGGGCTTCGAGGTCATGGCGAACCAGACGGCCGTGGACCCCGAGGTGTACTCCGAACTGTTGCGTTCCACCGACGAGGGGGTCGCGGAGTTCCTGGACCTGGCCCGCGTGAAGCCCAACACGCTGGGAAACACCCGCATGATCATGAACCTCTAGTCGCCCTGTCCTCCCGCCCGGAATCGACGGAATTCTTGTCCGTGCACTGGTGGACGGGAGGGCCGGGCGTGCCTAGGCTGGAAAACGGAGGCCTCGCAGGGGCTTCTGCACCGCTCTCCGCAGCCAGCGGAGGCTAGGGCACCGAACGTACCAACTGGAAACCAACGAAAGTAGGTCAAGCAATGGGACTCGGAGACAACCTGGGGGGCCTCGGCGAGAACGTCGAGAAGCTCAAGAACGAACATGGCGACCAGATCAACCAGGGCGTGGACGCGGCGCAGGACAAGTTCGGCGACCAGCTCGGCAAGCATGAAGGTGCCATCGACGGTGCCCAGGAGAAGTTCCTCGGTGGCGGCGACGGCGAGGGAAACGAAGAAGGCCAGTAACCACTGGCGGCCGACCGGTCCCCGGGACGGCCCTGCCGGGCCCCGCTGCATGCGGGGCCCGGCTTCATTTAACCTCGCCTAGTGGGGCAGTGTGATGCCGTGGGACGTTTCGGAGGCCAGCCCGTCGGAGATCAGGCCCTCCAGGCAGCGGCGCCGCTGCGCTGCCGCGGCTGGAAGGGCGCGGAGCCGGTGCAGGGCTTCCTCGACAGCGGCCGCCGGAGCCGGTGACGCCCCGGGCGGGACCGAAGCCGCCTCCGGGGGCGCCACGTCAAGCAGCCGTGCCGCCTCGACCGGCGCGTCGCTGGCCCGCAGTATGGCCATCATCGCCCCGCGGACCTGGCGGTCGGTTCCCGCCCACGCCTGGCCCTTCGGGGTGTAGTGGGGTTCCGGCTTGCCGGCAGCCACCCAGGCACAGGCAGCGGCCACGGGGCATTCACCACACCGCGGGGACCGTGCCGTGCAGACCAAGGCGCCGAGCTCCATCACCGCCGCATTCCATGCACAGCCCAGTTCCCCGCCGTCGTGCCCGGCCGGTGGCATGAGCTCCGCCGCCAGCCGCGCCTCGGCGGCCGTGTAGCTCGGTTCGGGCAGGGCACGACCCGAGACCAGACGGGCGTGGACACGCCGGATGTTGGTATCCACCACCGTTTCCGGGATCCCGAAGGCGAAGCAGGCGATGGCCGCAGCCGTGTAGCTGCCCACGCCGGGCAGCGCGAGCAGATCCGCGTAGGTGCTCGGGACCTGGCCGTCGTGGTACTCCGTGATCCGGCGGGCCGCCTCCGCCAGGCGCAGTGCCCGGCGCGGATAGCCCAGCCGGCCCCAGGCGCGCACCGCTTCCCCGCTGGGCTCGGAGGCCAGGTCCGCCGGCTCCGGCCAGCGCTGCATCCACTGCTCCCACACCGGTAGGACCCGCACCACCGGGGTCTGCTGGAGCATGAACTCGCTGACCATGACGCCCCACGGGCTGCACTCAGGGCGTCGCCACGGCAGGTCGCGGCCCGCGGTGGCGAACCAGGCGGTGATGTCGCGGTGCAGCACTTCGAGGTCGAGAGGCAGGGTCGATGACACGGGGCTCCTTGGGTTGCCGGGCACCAATACCCTAGTGCACGGCGTGGGAACCGGCGGCAACGCGGGGTGCTCCATACCCTAGTGGCATGGCACCACAGCAGTCCCGATCCGGCACCGGACGCAAACCGAGCCCGGAAGTCTACCGCCGTCGCCGCCTCGTGGCCGGTGTGGCGTTGCTGGTCGTGCTGGGGCTGATCGTGTGGGCGGTGGTCGCCGTCGTGGGCTTGTTCACCGGTGGCAGGACGGACGCCACAGCACCGGCTGCCCCGTTGTCGGGTTCCGCATCGTCCCCCTCGTCGCCGTCGACCGCGTCGCAGGCGGCGGGATCATCACCCGCCGCCGACGCGTCCACCCCGGCCGGGAGCAGCGCCCCTGCCGACTCCCCTGCGGCGTCGTCCACAGCAGAGGCAGCTGGCGGCGCATGCGGTTCCGGCGACGTCGACGTGACGGCGGCGACGGACAAGTCCTCCTACGGTTCGGGCGATGATCCCGTGCTGGAAATGAAGATCACCAACTCGGGGTCGGAGGACTGCACCCTGAACGTGGGGACCAGCCAGCAGGAATTCAAGATCGTATCCGGGTCGGACCGGATCTTCTCCACCACGGACTGCCGCGCGGATGCCTCCGACTCCGAGATGGCGGTGAAGGCCGGCGCCACCGAGACGGCGCGGTTCACCTGGGACCGCCGCCGCAGCGCCCCGGGATGCCAGGACGTCTCGGGCAAGCCCCGCCCGGGCACCTACACCTTCACCGCGAAGCTCGGCGACATCGAAAGCGACAAGACGACCTTCACCCTGAGATAGCCGGCCCGGCTCAGGTGTAGCGCTCCAGCAGGCTCGACTCCGCGATGCGGGAGAGCCCCTCGCGGACCGTCCGTGCCCGCTGCTCGCCGATGCCCTCCACGGCCATCAGGTCGTCGATGTTCGCCGCCATCAGATGCTGCAACCCACCGAAACTGGCCACCAGCCGGTCTGCCACGGCCCGCGGGACGGCCTTGATGCCCGCCAGCAGCCGGAACCCCTTCGGGTGGACGACCGCCTCAAGCGAATCGATGCCCGGGGTGAATCCGAGGACCGTGGAGATCCTGCCCAGGTCGATCATGTCCGTGGAGCTGAAGGCACGCAGCTGCGCCAGGGCCGCCTCGATCTGTTCGGGATCGGTCCCGGCGAGCGAATAGTCCTTGAGCAGCACGTCGCTCCCCGGCCCTAGGCCCGCACTCAACTCGTCGAACTGCAGGGCCAGGAGGCGTCCGTCGACCCCGAGCTCGAGCACATATTGGTCGATTTCCTCCGAGATGCGCCGGACCATCTCCTGGCGCTGCAGCACGACGGCGACGTCACGCACCGTGACCACGGCCTCGATCTCCAGGGCCGAGAGGGTGCCGGTGACCTGGTCCAGCCGGTTGCGGTACCGCTCGAGGGTCGCCAGGGCCTGGTTGGCGCGGGCCAGCACCGGCTCCGACCCCTCCAGCACGTGCCGGATGCCCTGCACGTAGATCGCGATGATCTGCATGGACTGCGACACCGAAATCACGGGGAACCCGGTTTGGATGGCCACTCGTTCGGCTGTCCGGTGGCGGGTACCGGATTCTTGCGTGTCGATCGCATGGTCGGGAACCAGCTGCACCGCGGCCTTGAGGATGTTGGAGGCGTCGCGGTCGCAGACGATGGCCCCATCCATCTTGGCCAGCTCACGCAGCCGCGTGGGGGAGAAGGCGATGTCGATGTCGAAGCCCCCGGAGGAAATTGATTCGACGGTCCGGTCGCTACCGAGCACGATCAGGGCGCCGGTACGCCCGCGCAGGATCCGTTCCAGGCCGTCGCGCAACTGCGTTCCCGGGGCGACGCGGGCCAGGGTCGTGCGCAGCGCTTCTTCGGGGGTCTTGGCCATGGGGGGTTCCTTCCGCGGGGTCACCACCATCGTAAGCGCGCTGGCCCGCCATCGCCGGTCCCCCGCCGGTCCGGGTGGCCACCGCTGCTACCCGAAGGCCGCCTGCAACGCCTCCTGGAGGGTGCCGACCTCGCGCACCTTGAAGCCACCCGGGATGGCACCGGGTCCGTTCGGCGATGCGGGAACCACGGCATAGCGGAACCCGAGCCGCTCCGCCTCGGTGATGCGCCGGCCGATATCCGGGACAGGCCGGACCTCACCTGCCAGGCCCACTTCGCCGAAGGCGATGAACTGCGCCGGCAGTGGACGATCGAGCTTCGCCCCGGCGATGGCCAACGCGGTGGCCAAGTCGGTAGCCGGTTCGCCGAGCCGGACGCCACCCACGGTGGCCACGTAGGAGTCCAGGTTGGACAGGTCCATGCCGGCCCGGCTCTGCAGAACCGCCAGGATCATGGCCGTGCGGGCCGAGTCGAGCCCACTGGTGGCCCGGCGGGGTTGGGCGTTGTTCGTCTTGGCCAACAGCGACTGCACTTCGGCCACCAGGGGGCGACGTCCCTCGAGCGTGACGGTGACGCAGGTGCCGGAGACCGGCTCCTTGGTCCGGGTCACGAACAACCCGCTGGGGTCCGCCAGGCCCTCGATGCCCGCTTCGGTCAGGTCGAAGCAGCCGACCTCGTCCGTCGGGCCATACCGGTTCTTCACCGCCCGCAGCAGGCGCAGGCGCGAATGGCGCTCGCCGTCGAACTGGCACACCACGTCGACCAAGTGCTCGAGGAGGCGGGGGCCGGCAATGGAACCCTCCTTGGTCACGTGGCCGACCAGGATCGTGGTCATGTCCCGCTTCTTCGCCGCGTTGATCAGCGATGCCGCCACCTCGCGGACCTGCGTCACGCCGCCGGCGGCGCCCTCGACGTCGGCCGAGGACAGGGTCTGGACGGAATCGATGACCAGCAGCTCGGGATCCAGCTGCTCGATCTGGCCCAGGGCGATGCCCAGGTCCGTCTCGGCCGTCAGGTACAGGGTGTCGGACAGGGCGCCGATGCGCTCGGCCCTCATCTTCACCTGCGCCGCGGATTCCTCGCCGGTGATGTACAGGACCCGGCGTTCGGCGCGCGAGGTGCGTGCGGCAACGTCGAGCAGCAGCGTGGACTTGCCGACGCCGGGCTCCCCGGCCAGCAGGATCACCGCGCCGGGTACCAGGCCGCCGCCCAGCACGCGGTCCAGTTCGCCGATGCGGGTGGGCTTGTACAAGGCCGCCGACGAATCGACGTCGGCGATCCTCTGGGCCGGGCGGGACACCGTGACCGCCGCCGTCGTGCGGGCTGTGACCTGGCCGATCTCCTCGACGCTTCCCCAAGCCTGGCACTCACCGCATCGACCCACCCATTTCACGGTGGTCCAGCCGCATTCGGCGCATCGGTAGGCGGGGGTGTTGCGATTGCGGGTCGCGCTCTTCGTGGCCATGGGTCACGATGCTATCGCCTGCAACCGACAGGAAACGGCACTCACAGCCGGGGCAGGAAGGAGACCGCATCAGCGTGCTCGAGACCGGTTCCCTCCAACAGGTCGACCACCAGCGGCCGGAGCAACAGCACCAGCCCCTCGCCCTGCAGGCCGGTGGCGCCGAAGGAGGCCGGGGTCAGTCGTCCCGCCGCGGCAATCAGGTCCTCCCGGGCGGCCCGCTCGGCGCGGTCGCGTTGGGACTGCTGGGGCTCCATGACCGAGCGGGCGAGCACGTCGACGGCATCGGCGAGTTCGTCAAGGAAGACCGAGAGCTGCTCGGCGGCTTCCTCGCGCAACGCCGCGTGGGTGATGACCGAGGCCATCCGCCGGGCGAAGACGCGCGCGTTGCGCACGGCCAGGTCCACCTGCCCGGCCACGCGTCGCAGCCGATCCAATTCGCCCCGGTGCCGGCGGAAGTGGGGGGAGAAGGTCGCGATCTCCTGGGCCCCGGTGAGGGAGGCGGGGATCTTGTCCATCAACCCCTGGGTTCCCCGCGCCCGGACGAGTGCGTGCCAGGCGCGCGTTGAGTCCGATTCCCGTAGGGCGACGGAGCTCTCGCGCAGCACGACCGAGAGCTCGCGGATCAGCTGGCGCAGTTCCCCGGCCGGGGCGCGGCGCGGATCGCGCGGGGCCAGTGCGGTGATGAGCAAGGCGCACAGCCCTCCGACGATTGCGTCGCCGCTGCGGGTGAACGGGCCGCCGTCGGGTGCGGGCAGGAGGACCACCAGCAGGGACTGGACGCCGAATTGGGTGGTGAAGATGGAGCCGCTGTCCAGGAACCTGGCCAGGACCAGCGAGACGAAGACGACGGCGGCCGCCTGCCAGATGCCGGTGCCCAGGAAGGTGAGCAGCAGGTCGCCCACCGCGATCCCGAGGGTGCACCCGATGGCGACCTCCAGGACCCGGCGCATCCGGGTCGCGCCTCCGAACCCCAGGGCAACCACGGCGGACGTGGCGGCGAACAGGGGTCCCTGATGGCCCAGGAGCTGTTCGGCGATCCAGTAGGCTCCCACGGCGCAGATGGTGATCTGGACGATCTGCACGATCGAGACGCGCACCCTCGCGCTCCCCGAGACCGACCGGTGGCGCGCCAGGGACAGCGCCTTGCCGATCGGGTTCGTCTGTCGCATCCCTACAGTCTGGCACGAAAGAGGATGCCGACCCGTATCCGCTGTGGCCCACGACACGGCATCACACATTTTGACGAAAAACCCTTGTCAAGCCTCTGTTTGCCTGTCACCGCGGGGAATATCCCGCCGTCGTTCACCTCGCGTTAACCCGGCCCGGGACCGTTCTTTACCTGTGCTGCCTACCGTCGGTGGTACGGCGGCAGGCCATTGACGGCACGCCGGCCGGCCGGAAACGGCCGACCTGTCGGATTCGCCGGTCCACCGGGACATGACGCTCCCACCGCCACAGAGTTCCACCGCCACAGAGTCCCAACACCACAGAGTAGAAGAAGGAACAACCCACGTGAAGGTTACCCACATCGGCCGGTCAGCGGCCGTCCTCTCCATCGCTGCCCTGGCGCTCACTGCCTGTGGTTCCGACAACCCGACCGGTGACGGGGCCGGCGCGGCCGCAGGATCCTCCGCGACCGGCACTCTGACCGGCATCGGGGCCTCCTCGCAGAAGGCGGCCATGGATGCATGGAAGGCCGGCTTCGAGGCTGCCAACTCCGACGCCAAGGTCCAGTACTCGCCTGACGGCTCGGGCGCCGGGCGCAAGGCCTTCCTCGCCGGCGGCGCCCAGTTCGCCGGCTCCGACGCCTACCTGTCGGACGAGGAGATCAAATCCTCGAAGCAGGTCTGCGGGCCGGATGGGGCCTTCGACATCCCCGCCTACATCTCCCCGATCGCGGTGGCCTACAACCTCGAGGGCGTCGACGACCTCAAGCTCGACGCGGAAACCATCGCAAAGATCTTCAAGCTGGAGATCACCAGCTGGAACGACCCGGCGATCGCCGCACAGAACGAGGGCGTGGACCTGCCCGACACCAAGATCACCGTGGTGCACCGCAA
>DATNBS010000196.1:0-4424 GCA_035571895.1 Arthrobacter sp.
ATGTCCTGTTCGTCGCCGGGGATCCCCAGCAGGGCGAATCCGGGGGCCTTGCGTTTTTGCGAGGCGATCGCGGCGTTGCCCAGTCCGCCCATGCCGCCGGCCGCGGCGACGTATTCGGTGCCCTCGCCGACGAGGTCGGCCAGGATATTCCCGGCCCGGTCCTTGATGACGGTGCCGTCCGGGACGGGCAGGACCAGGTCCTCGCCGTTCTTGCCGGGGTGCATGTCGCCCTTGCCGGGTTCGCCGTTGCCGGCCTGGCGGTGCGGGGCGTGGTGGTACGAGAGCAGGGTGGTGGTCTGGTTGTCGACGCGGATGACGACGTCCCCGCCGTTGCCGCCGTTGGCCCCGTCGGGGCCGCCGAGGGGCTTGAACTTCTCACGGCGGATCGACACGCAGCCGTGCCCGCCGTTTCCGCCGGAAACGTGAAGGACGACACGGTCTACGAACGCTGCCACTGGGGGGACTCCTCTATTGGGTGGCCGCCGGGTGCTGGGTGCCCACGGTGCGGCCGGAAAAAAGAACTGGAGGGCGGGCCGTGCGGCCCACCCTCCAGTCTAGCGAAATGCGGTAACGCCCTGCTTAGCCGGCGTTGACGATGTTCACGACTCGACGGCCGCGACGGGTGCCGAACTCGACCGAGCCGGCTGCCAGTGCGAACAGGGTGTCGTCGCCACCGCGGCCGACGTTGGCGCCCGGGTGGAAGTGCGTGCCGCGCTGGCGGACGATGATCTCGCCGGCGGAGACGACCTGGCCGCCGAAGCGCTTCACGCCCAGGAACTGAGCGTTGGAGTCGCGGCCGTTGCGAGTGGAGCTCGCGCCCTTCTTATGTGCCATTGAATGTGCCTACCTTCGAATCGGGGGTTGTCTGGTCTCCGGCGCCTTAGGCGATGGAGGTGACCTTGACCTTGGTCAGCGCGGAACGGAAACCCTGGCGCTTCTTGTAGCCGGTCTTGTTCTTGTACTTCTGGATGACGATCTTCGGGCCGCGGAGGTTCTCGATGACCTCGGCGGTCACGGTGACCTTCGCCAGGTCGGCAGCAGCGGACGTGACCTTGTCGCCGTCAACCAGAAGCAGTGCGGGGAGCTCAATGGTTCCACCAGCTGCCTCGGGGACGCGGTCAAGGGTGACCCAGTCTCCTACGGAAACCTTTTCCTGCCGGCCGCCTGCGCGGACAATCGCGTACACCACTTGGGAACTCACTTCTCTCGACGTTTATTACTCTTACCGCGCACGTTCCACCGCTTCTGCTGAATGGGGATAAGCGCTGTGCTGTCACGCCGAGCGGAAAAATCCGATGAGCGGCGCATGCACCGAGGATCTAGATTACGCTATTCCGTCCCGCCGGGGCAAATACACCCGGCCCCGGCGGGTCGTCAATAGCCGGCCGCTCAGAGCTCCGATGCGGGCACGCCCACGCCGAGCATGACGGGGGTCTCACCGGGGGCGTCCTTCGCCGTCGCCGCCCGCGGATCCAGCTTGGCCACGTGGCTGGTGCCGGGGGCAGCGGACGACGCCGGGGCCTCCTTGCGCTCGATCGGCGTGTTGGCACTGCCCTGGGCACTGGACGCCGAACGGCTGCGGCGGGGCTTCCGGGCCGGCTGCGCGGCGGAAACCGACGGGGCGGGGGCCACCGGCTGCTCGGGCACGGGGGCCGGGGCGGCGGCCGGTTCCGCGACAGGACCCCGGACGGCGTCCGGCTGCGGCGCGGCGGCCGGCGTGTCTGCCGGCGTGTCAGCCGGTTTTCCCGCGGGCTTTCCGGCCGGCTCCGGGGCTGCGCCGAAGGCCGCGTTGAGCGATTCGAGCGTCAGGTCCGGGGCCTGCGTGGGTGCCGTGGCACGGCGGCTGCGGCGTGCCCGCGGCAGGCGGACCTGTTCGCCGCCCAGGCTCACGACCGGGCCCTCGTCGGCCACCTCGGCGGTGGCGTCGGCCCCACCGGGAGCCGACGCGGCGGGGGCGGGTTGTGCCTCCTGCCGGGTCCCCTGTTGCGCCTCCCGCTGTCCCGGCGCCTGCTCCTCCCAGGGCTGTTCCTGGGGCGAGGTCTCGGGCGAGCCGGCCCGTCCGCGGCCGCGTGAGCGTCCCCGGCCGCGTCGCCGGGATCCGCCCTCGCGCTGGTCATCTCCCCCGGACTCGCCTGCGGCGTTCCCCCCCGCGGTGCCTTCGGCATCCGAACCGGCCGGTTGACCGGCTCCGCCAGCGGTGGGGGCCCCTCCGTCATTCCCGGTGCCCTTGGCCGGCGCCCCGTCCTGCTCGTGGGCGGCGTGCGCTGCAGCGGCGATGGAGGCGAATGCGGCGCGGGCGGCTTCGGCCTTGGCCTCGGCCTCCGGGTCCTGCGGCTTGGGCTCCGGCGCGGTGAACTCGGTGGTGTGGTCCACCTCGCCGCCCTTGCCGTGGCGGTTGCCGCGCGGCTTGCGGTCGTTGCGGTCGTTGCGCTTGTGGTTGTTCTGCTCGGCCGGGCCGCCCGAGGAACGGCGGTGCTCGACCGGCTCGTCATGGGTGACGACCCCGCGGCCGTTGCAGGCCTCGCAGTTCTCGCTGAAGACCTCAAGCAGGCCGGTTCCCATGCGCTTGCGGGTCATCTGGACCAGGCCCAGCGAGGTGACCTCGGCGACCTGGTGCTTGGTCCGGTCGCGGCCCAGGCATTCGACCAGGCGGCGCAGGACCAGGTCCCGGTTGGCCTCGAGGACCATGTCGATGAAGTCGATGACGATGATGCCGCCGATGTCGCGCAGGCGCAGCTGGCGCACGATTTCCTCGGCCGCCTCGAGGTTGTTCTTGGTGACGGTCTCCTCGAGGTTGCCGCCGCTGCCGGTGAACTTCCCGGTGTTCACGTCGACCACGGTCATGGCCTCGGTGCGGTCGATGACCAGGGAGCCGCCGGAGGGCAGGAAGACCTTGCGCTCCAGGGCCTTGTGGATCTGTTCCTCGATCCGGTGGGAGGCGAAGATGTCCGTCTCGGACGTCCACTTCTCCAGCCGGCCGATCAGGTCCGGCGCCACGTACATCACGTAGGCCTCGATGGTGTCCCAGGCCTGCTCGCCGGAGACGATCAGCTTGGTGAAGTCCTCGTTGAAGACGTCGCGGACCACCTTGATGGTCAGGTCGGGCTCGGCGTAGAGCAGCTCCGGAGGGGTGGTCTTCGTCGAGGTCGAGGCGGACTCGATGCCCTCCCACTGGGCGCGCAGGCGGTTGATGTCGTTCATCAGCTCCTGCTCGCTGGCCCCCTCGGCGGCGGTGCGCACGATGACGCCGGCGTTCTGCGGCAGGTGGTCCTTGAGGATCTTCTTGAGCCGGTTGCGCTCGACGTCGGGCAGCTTGCGGGAGATGCCGGTCATGGAACCGCCGGGCACGTAGACCAGGTAGCGGCCCGGCAGGGAGATCTGGCTGGTCAGCCGGGCACCCTTGTGGCCGACGGGATCCTTGGTGACCTGGACCAGGACCGAGTCGCCGGACTTCAGGGCGTGTTCGATGCGGCGCGGCTGGCCCTCGAGGCCAGCGACGTCCCAGTTGACCTCGCCGGCGTAGAGCACGGCGTTGCGTCCGCGCCCGATGTCGATGAACGCGGCCTCCATGGAGGGCAGGACGTTCTGGACCTTGCCGACGTAGACGTTGCCGATCAGCGAATCCTGCTGGGTCTTGGAGACGAAGTGCTCGGCGAGCACGCCGTCCTCGAGGACGCCGATCTGGATGCGGTCCTCGTTCTGGCGCACCACCATCTGGCGGTCCACCGATTCGCGGCGGGCCAGGAACTCGGCCTCGGTGATCACGTGGCGGCGGCGTCCGGCATCGCGGGAGTCGCGGCGGCGCTGGCGCTTGGCCTCGAGCCGGGTCGAGCCCTTCACCGAGGTGACCTTGTTCGAGGGGGCCGCCTCGGTGGTGGCCCGCGGACCGCGCACCCGGGTCACCGTGTTGGGCGGATCGTCGTCGTGGCCGCCGGTCAGCTCGAGGTCGGCATCACCGCGGCGCCGGCGACGGCGACGGCGGGACGAGGTGCCGTGGCCCTCCTCGCCCTCGGAGTCAGCCTCGGCCTGGTCATCGCCCTGCCGGGAGGAATCGTCGCGGGACCGGGAGCGGCTGCGCCGGCTCTGGCGGTTCCGGCCACCCTGGTCCTGGTCCGCGGAGTCTTCCTGCTGGTCGGTGGACTCGCTGCCCCGTGATGCGGGGACGACGGCGGAGAGGTCCGGTGCCTGGAACAGGACGGACACCGGGGAATCGGGGATGGCGAACGGGTCGGCGGCCGTGGGAGCCGAAGGGGCAGCGGTGCCGGCAGCCGCGTCGGCGGCGGCGCGCTGTTCGGTGGTGGACGTGGGGGGAGACGTGGCCGGGGTCTGGCTGGCTACGCTCGCGGAGGCCGAGGTCACGGTGGCCAAGGGGTCGGCGGCTGGGGTCTCGGCGGCTGGGGTCTCGGTGGCTGCGCTCTCGGTGG
>DATNBS010000197.1:0-3685 GCA_035571895.1 Arthrobacter sp.
GCCTTCCACTGGTCGGGGTGGGAACGGTCCATGAAGGGGAGCCCGTCCTTGGCTGTCATGCCCGCCAGTGTAGCCCGGCACCACCCCGGGTCAGCCGTAACCGGGCCGCCCGCTGGCAGTTACTAGGATGGAACCATGCCAGTTGACGACGCAGCACCCCACGACAGCAGCCCCTACACGCATCACGGCGAATACAAGGTACCCGGCGGCAAGCTCGTCGTCGCCGACCTCGAGGTCACCGGCCAGGGGGCCGAGGCGCGCATCCTCCGCGCGAATGTGAACGGCGACTTCTTCCTCGAGCCGGACGAGGCCCTCGATGACATCAACGCTGCGCTGGTCGGCCTGGACGCTGCGTCCCCGCATTCGAGCATCCGCGACGCGGTCGAGGCGGCCGTGGACGACGACGCCGTCCTGTTCGGCTTCGATGCCGCGGCCGTGGCCACCGCCGTCCGCCGTGCACTGGGCCTGGCGACCGGCTGGGAAGACCACGACTGGGAGGTCATCGGCCCCGTGGCCCTGCCGATCGCGGTGAACGTCGCGCTGGACGAGGTCATGACCCGCGAGGTCATGGAGGGCACGCGCAAGCCGACCCTGCGCATCTGGGACTGGAACGAGCCCGCCGTGGCGATCGGCAGCTTCCAGTCGGTGCGCAACGAGATCGACCCGGAAGGGGCGGCCCGGCACGGGGTGACCGTCGTGCGCCGCATCAGCGGAGGCGGCGCCATGTTCATGGAAGCCGGCAACTGCATCACGTATTCGCTCTACCTGCCCGCCTCGCTGGTGGACGGGATGAGCTTCGCCGACTCCTATCCGTTCCTGGATGCGTGGGTGATGGAGTCCCTGCAGCGGGTGGGCGTCGAGGCGTTCTACAAGCCCCTCAACGACATCGCGACCCCGCAGGGCAAGATCGGGGGAGCGGCGCAGAAGCGCTTCGCGGGCGGTGCCATCCTGCACCACGTGACCATGAGCTACGACATCGACGCCGACAAGATGACCGACGTGCTGCGCATCGGCAAGGAGAAGATCTCCGACAAGGGCATCGCCAGCGCCAAGAAGCGCGTCGACCCGCTCAAACGCCAGGCGGGCATCCCGCGCTCGGAGATCATCGAGACGATGGTCGACACCTTCGCGACCCGCTACGGGGCGGCACGCACCGAGATCGGCGCGGCCACTCTGGAGCGCGCCGACCGCCTCGCCGATGCGAAGTTCCGCACGGACGAGTGGCTCCACCGGGTGCCCTAGACGGCTTCACTCCAGGGCACCATTCCTGGGACTCAGACCCGGACGGCTGCCTGGCCCCGCAGCGTGCGGGCCAGCTGGTCGCGCTGTTCGATGAGGATCCGCCGCAGCGCGCGTGGGGCCTGCGGATGGGCGGCCAGCCAGGCATCCGCCTCCCGTAG
Source organism: Arthrobacter sp. (assembly GCA_035571895.1). Lineage (GTDB taxonomy): Bacteria > Actinomycetota > Actinomycetes > Actinomycetales > Micrococcaceae > Arthrobacter_H. The sequence continues at coordinate 1,401 of DATNBS010000197.1, forward strand.
GACCGGATGCCCCTCGGGTCCCTCCGGGCCCAGGTCCTGGGCGCCGGGGAAGAGCCCCTGGACGATCCGGGTGGCCAGCCCGATGCTCATCGTGTCCCAGATGTCGGTGAGCGCGGGCCAGTAGCGGGTGTAGTAGCCGTCGACCAGCGCGTGCGGGCCCACGAGGAAGCCGTTCACGGTGGCGCTGAGCACGTCGTTGGACAAGACGGTGCCGGCGGCATCCCGCCCGGAGATCGCCGCGTCGAAGGCCTGCTGCTTGGCCGCCGGATCGGGGCGGGCGGCCAGCGCCCGGGCGTGCCCCACCGTGGCGACCGCCGAGGGGTTCGCCGCCCGTTCGGCATCCAAGGCATCCGCGTCGACCAGGGCGCGGGCCGCTGCGGCCTGCAACAGGGCCCAGCGCAGCTGCTCGTCGACGACGAGCCCTTCGACCGTCGCCGAGCCGTCCAGCAGGCCGGTGACCACCTCGTCCAGCCCGCCGGTGCGGGCCAGCGTGGCCAGCGTGCGCGCATACGCGACCTGGGCGTCGGACCCGGGCGCGGCGGTAAGCAGGAATCCCCGCACGGCCTGGGCCAGGGCCTGGTGTTCGGCGTTCCGGAGGGCGGGCGGGCAGTACAGCTCCACCGCCGACTCGGCCTGCCCCAGGATCATGGCCAGCACGCCGACGTCGGTAATCGTGTCCACGTGGCGCCGCACCGCCTGCAGGAAGGCCGGGGCCGGCAGCACCGCGTCGCGAACCATCGACCACAGGGCCGCCCAGGCGGTCGCCCGGGCCAGCGGCTCGGTCAGCGTGCCGAGGTCCTCCAGCAGCACGGCCAGGCTGCCGGCGTCGAAGCGGACCTTCGCGTAGGTCAGGTCCCCGTCGTTGGGCAGGATGACGGCCGGCCGCGGCCGGCCCACCAGTTCGGGGACCTCGGTGCGGGCGCCGGTGACGTCCAGCCGGAAGCCGCCGGACCGCACCAGCACCCCGTCGCGCTTGTCGAAGGTTCCCACCGCCAGGGTGTGCGGTCGGAGGGCGGGGGAGCCGGTGGTGGGGTCGGTGCCGTCCTGCACGATGGCTGCGGAGGTGATCACGCCGTCGTGCTCCTCCAGCTCGACCTGCAGGGAGCCGACGCCGGCGGTGCGCAGCCAGGCCTCGGCCCAGGCACCCATGTCGCGTCCGGAGGCTTGCCCGCCCCCGGAGGGCTGCCCGCGTCCGGAGGCCTGCCCCCGCCCGGAGGCCTCCTCGAGCACGGCCAGGAAGTCGGCCAGCGAGGTGTTGCCGTATTCATGGCGGCGGAAATAGGTGCGGGCCGCGGCGGTGAAGGCCTCGCGGCCCACGTACGCGTCCAGCTGCTTGAGCACCGAGGCGCCCTTGGCGTAGGTGATGCCGTCGAAGTTCTGCTTCGCGGCCTCCAGGTCCGGGATGTCGGCGACGATCGGGTGGGTGGTCGGCAGCTGGTCCTGCACGTAGGCCCAGGCCTTGCGGCGGTTGGCGAAGGTGACCCAGGCGGTCTCGAAGCCGGTGGCCTCGGCGACGGCCAGGGTGCCGATGAAGTCGGCGAACGACTCCTTCAGCCACAAGTCGTCCCACCAGCGCATGGTGACCAGGTCGCCGAACCACATGTGCGCCATCTCGTGCATGATCGTGTTCGCCCGGCCCTCGTACTGGGCCTCGGTGGCGCGGGAGGTGAAGACGTAGTGCTCCGTGAAGGTGACCAGGCCGGGGTTCTCCATGGCGCCGAGGTTGTATTCGGGCACGAACGCCTGGTCGTACTTGCCCCACGGGTAGGGGTAGTCGAAGAGATCGTGGTAGAACTCCAGCCCCTGCTTGGTGGTCTCGAACAACGCCGCGGGGTCGAAATGCGCGGCCAGCGAGGCGCGGCAGGTCAGGCCCAGCGGGACCTCCAGGACGCTGCCATCGGCCAGCGTGCGCTGCCAGGTGTCGGCCACGTAGTGGTAGGGGCCGGCCAGGATCGTGGTGATGTAGGTGGAGATCGGCAGCGTCGGGGCGAAGACCGTGGTGGCCGTGCCGTCGCCGTGGTCGGTGCGCTCGGCGGCCGACTGGTTCGAGGCGACATGCCACCCGGCCGGCGCGGTGACGGTGAACGTGAACGGGGCCTTCAGGTCGGGCTGCTCGAACGTGGCGAAGACGCGGCGGGCGTCGGCCGGCTCGTACTGGGTGTAGAGGTAGGTCTGCCCATCCACCGGGTCCACGTAGCGGTGCATGCCCTCGCCGGAGGTCGAGTAGAGGGCGGTGCCATCGACCTCGACGACGTTCTCGCCGGTGGCGGTGGTGAGGTGGATCC
>DATNBS010000198.1:0-3800 GCA_035571895.1 Arthrobacter sp.
GACGCCACGACGATGGTGTTCGCCGATTCCTCCAGCGTGAACCCATAGTGCTCGCAGAATTGCGCGGTGTCCGCCAGGTCGGCCGAACATTCGAGGACCTCGTGCCGGATCCCGTGGGCGGCCAACGTTTCGGCAACCGCCGGCAACAGCAAGGTGGTGGTCATGGGGTCCTCTCCGGTGGGGGTGTCGTCTCGAAAACTGTATGCCCGGCGGCTGCCGGCACGCGACCGGAAGGACGTCTCCAGTTCTTGACATGCAAGCAGTCACTTGCCTATGGTCAGGCCATGGCCGACGTTTTCAAGGCCCTGGCCGATCCGAACCGCCGCACCATCCTCGACGAGCTGGCGGACCGGGACGACCAGACACTCTTCGAGCTCTGCGCCCGCCTGCTCACCCGCCACGGGCTGGACCTCACCCGCCAGGCGGTCTCCCAGCACCTCGACATCCTCGAAGCCGCCGGGCTCGTCACCACCCGGCGCGAGGGCCGCTATAAGTTCCACCGCCTGGACACCACTCCGCTGCACACCCTCACCACCCGGTGGCTCCCCCGGCCACCGGCACCCCCGGACGAACCACCCCCGGGCGAACACCGACACGAAGAGAACACCGAAACGAAGAGGACACGAACATGAAGAGGACACTGACATGAAAATGCACCTGATGAGCGTCATGGTCGACGACCAGGCCACCGCCGAGGAGTTCTACACCTCAAAGCTCGGCTTCGTGGTCAAGCACGACATCCCCCTGGGAGCCGACCGCTGGCTGACGGTGGTCTCCCCCGAGGACCCCGACGGCATGGAGCTGCTGCTCGAACCCAGCTCGCACCCGGCGGCAAAGCCGTTTAAGGACGCCCTCGTCGCCGACGGAATCCCGTTCACCCAGTTCGCGGTCGAGGACGTCCACGCCGAATACGAGCGCCTCACCGCCCTGGGCGTGCGCTTCACGCAGCAGCCGACGGAGATGGGGCCGGCAACCACCGCGGTCCTGGACGACACCTGCGGCAACCTCATCCAGATCGCCACGTTCAGCGGCTGAACCGACAGCTTGTGGCTAGAGGGGCACGACGGCGGCCCCTCCTGCCGCCCGATGGTCCGCGAGGTGCCGGAAGGCGCGGTGAGGAGAGCGGACCAGGGTTCGTCGTCGTCCTTGGAAGTGCTGCGGAAGTCCCGGCGGGTACGGGATGGCCAGCTCGGGACACGCGACCGGCCCGACGATCGGCTGGGCTGGTGCCCCTCGTGGACGCGTCGGCCCTGGTCAGCCCTGCGAGCCCTTGACAGCCAGGGAAGGCCGGAGCCTACTTTTCCCATGGACTCCCCCGCCCCGATCACCGTCACCCCGTGCACGTCGCCGACCTGCTGGTCGCTGTGGACGAGTGGCTGCCGGTGTACGTGCATGTCATCGACCATCCCGGCGGGCGCGTGCTCGTGGACACCGGGATGACCCGGCTCCACCCGGCGGTGGCCAACATGGATCCCCGCCTGCACCCGCTGGATGTCCAGGACTTTGATCTGGCCGGCGTCGACCTCGTCGTCAACACCCACCTGCATTTCGACCATTGCGGCGGCAACCACCTCTTTGCCGGGCGGCCCGTCCACGTCCAGCGTCGGGAACTCGAGGACGCCCGGACCCTGGAGGACTACACCATTGCCGAATGGGTCGATGCGCCCGGCATCGACTACGTGCCCGTCGACGGCGAGGCCGAACTGTTGCCGGGGGTGCGGCTCCTGCCGGCCCCGGGGCACACCCGGGGCTCGCAGATCGTCGTCGTCGATGCGGGGGCGGGTCCGGTGGTCATCGCCGGGGATACGGCGGTCTGGTTCGGCGAGCTCGAGGAACCCGACACCCCGCGCCAGCGGCTCATCCGCTCCCTGGAACCCAGCGAGGTATGGCTCGCGCACGCACACCAGCCCTGGCGGCCGGGGATGCCGAACGTGCCATCAACACCGTCCTGAACCGACCGGGCCCGGCGTTACGGCGTCGCCGCTACAGGCCCGGCGCTACGGGCCCTGTGTTACGGAGTCGACGTCTCGGCCGCGGCGTCTCGGCCGCGACGATCGCCGGCAACAATCGCTCCCAGCAGGCCGGGGAAGCGTTCCTCGAGGCAGGCGGTGCGCAGCGAGTTCAGGATCGCGGTGCCCTGGTAGCGCTGCTCGATGATGCCGGCCAGGCGCAGCACGCGAAAGTGGTGGGTGGCGGTGGAGCGGCTGACGGGCAGTTCGAACGCGATGCAGGCCTGGTCCTCGCAGCCGCCGGCCAGCTGCACGACGATCCGCCGGCGCATCGGATCGGCCAACGCCGAGAGCACGGCGTCCAGGTTCAGCTCCACGACATCGGGGTGTTCCAGGGTGCGGGGGGTGCTCATCAGTCCATCTTCAAGTACGGGGCGGGATTCGTTAGGACGACGTTCATCGTACTACTCTGTCCATCGTACTTCCGTCCCCCCACCCCAAAGGACACCATGAAGACCGTCAACGCCTACGCAGCACCCGCGGCCGGGGAACCCCTGGTCCCCACCACCATCCAACGCCGCGACGTCGGCCCGCACGACGTGCTGATCGACATCAAGTACGCCGGCATCTGCCACTCCGACATCCACACCGTCCAGGGCGACTGGGGCGACCAGCACTACCCGCTCGTCCCCGGCCACGAGATCGTCGGCTTCGTCGCCGAGGTCGGCTCCGACGTCACCACCCACCAGGTCGGCGACCGCGTCGGCGTCGGCTGCATGGTCAACTCCTGCGGCGAATGCGCCCAGTGCCGGCGCGGCGAGGAGCAGTTCTGCACCAAGGGCAACACCGGCACCTACGGCGCGGTGGACCGCGACGGCACCATCACCCAGGGCGGCTACTCCACCCACGTGGTCGTCGACGCCGGGTTCGTCCTGTCCGTCCCCGAGGCCCTGGACTTCGCCTCCGCCGCCCCGCTGCTCTGCGCCGGCATCACCACCTACTCCCCCCTGAACCACTGGAAGGTCGGCCCGGGCTCCCGCGTCGCCGTCGTGGGCATGGGCGGACTGGGCCATGTCGGCGTGCAGATCGCCCACGCGATGGGCGCCGAGGTCACTGTGCTGTCGCAGACGCTCTCCAAGGAGGCCGACGGCAAGCGCTTCGGCGCCGACCACTACTTCGCCACCAGCGACCCGGAGACCTTCAGCCGCCTGGCCAGCTCGTTCGACCTGATCCTCAACACGGTCAGCGCCGAGATCGACCTGGACGCCTACCTCTCGCTGCTGGACGTGGACGGCACCATGGTCAACGTCGGCGCCCCGCCCGCCTCCCTGCCGGTCACGCCCTTCGCCCTGATCGGCGGTCGCCGCTCGTTCGCCGGCTCGCTCATCGGCGGGATCCGCGAGACCCAGGAGATGCTCGACTTCTGCGCCGAGCACGGCATCGCCCCGGCCACCGAGCTCATCGAGGCCAACCAGATCAACGAGGCGTACGAGCGCGTACTCTCCTCCAAGGTCCGCTACCGCGCCGTCATCGACACCTCGACGCTCGGCTAGCAGGAACACCCGGCCCGCAGGAAACAGCAAGAAACACCGCACGACGGCGGCGCGCACCCCGCGCCGCCCGCGCGGCCCCGGCCCTGAGGGGCCGGGGCCGCCTTGCTGGGCGGGTCCGGTGGAGAACCATCGCCACGCGGACCATCCCCTTTCGGCGCCGAGTCGGGTATGACTGGTCTGCAACCGAAATCCCGCCGGGAATCCAACCGGCAGCCCACCGGCAGCCCACCGAGAGGCATCAATGACCTACAGCACCGTCCTGTTCGACGTCAACGAAACCCTGTCCGATCTCGATCCA
>DATNBS010000199.1:0-12412 GCA_035571895.1 Arthrobacter sp.
CGGGACCGGAGCGGAGCTTCGAATACAACAACCTCGACCTCGACATCCAGCGCGCATTGGATGAGCTGGCACCGGAATTCCGTGCCGCCGTCGTGCTGTGCGATCTGGAGGGGCTCTCCTACGAGGAGGTGGCCGAGGCGCTGGGGGTCAAGCTGGGGACCGTCCGCTCGCGGATCCATCGCGGCCGCTCCCAGCTGCGGGTCAAGCTCTCGCACCGTGCCCCGCACACCCCCGCCAGCCGCAGCCGAGCACAGGTGGGGCCAGCGGTTTCCGAGGTGCGCTGATGTTCCACCGACATGCCCGGCGGATCGACGACTACCTCGACGGGGAACTCGACACGGCCCAGCGCGGTGCCCTCGAACGGCATGTGGGCCAGTGTGCCGATTGCCGCCTGAAGCTGGAGGACCGGCGGCGGCTGAAGCGGCGTCTGCAGTCGCTGTCCCATGAGGTCCCCGGGGACCGGCTTCCCGACGGCGAACTGCTCGGCCGCCTGCGTGAGGGCCCGTGGACGACGACGCCGCCGACGGCGTTCTCCGCGGCCTCCCTCGACGCGGACGGGCACAGTTCGCGGTTGCGCAACCTGGCCCCCACGCTCGCCTCGGCGGCGGTGGTCGCCATGCTGGCCGCCGTCGTATGCGCGGCGTGGGTGCTCGGCGGGACCGTCCAGAACCCCGCGGCGGACGGCGGATCCGTGGCCGGACCGTGGACCGAATCCGCGGCCGAACTCACCAGTGCGGACCTGGCCGACCTGCGGGCCGCCGGCTGGAACTGCCCGACCATGCGAGCTGCAGGCCTTGATCTGGTACGGGCGACCGGGAGCAAGGTCGACGGCGTGGACCATGTCACCCTCGAATTCACCGGCAACGACGGCGACCTGGTCCTCACCGAGTCCCGCACGCCCGGGATCTCCCTGCTGCAGCACCCGCTGGCACGGTCCGCGTCCGACCTCAAGCAGCCCTCGGCCCGGATCGCCAGCGTCTCGAAGCCGCAGCTGCGGACCATCGACGGGGAGACCATCGGCGTCGCCCCCGTGGAGGGCGGGACCCAATTGGACATGCGCACGGCCACGTACTCCCTGAAGTCGTCGCTGGAGGCCCCGGCCACCGAGGCGGTCGTGGACCGCGTCGTCGCGACCGAACATGCCCGGCTGGCCCCGCAGTCGGCCACGGCGCCCGGGATCGTCGACCGGCTGGGCCGGGGCATGTCCCGCCTGCTGGTCCTGGACACGGACCACTAGATGCGCACCGCCAGCGCCGGGGCGTGGGCGGGCCATGCCGCAAGCGGCGGGCCCAGTTCGGGCGCGCGCCGCGGAACGGGTAATCTCTAGACGTGTTCGGAATTAACGGTGGCGAGTTTCTCATTCTCGCGGTGTTGGCGGTCTTCGTGCTGGGCCCCGACAAGCTCCCGGTCTACGCGCAGCAGTTGGCGCGCCTGGTCAAGGAAGTCCGCCGGATGGCCACCGGCGCCAGGGAACAGCTGCGCGAGGAAGTCGGCGACGAGATCGCCGACCTCGATTGGCGCAAGCTCGACCCGCGCCAATACGACCCGCGCAAGATCATCAAGGACGCGCTGCTCGACGATGCCGACGATGTGGTGGCCGCCGCGCGCGAACCCCTGCCGGCACCGAAGCCGAAGCCCCTGTCCGCACCGGCACGTCCCGGTGTGGCCGCCCTGGAAGCCGGGGAACGCGCGCCGTTCGACGTCGAAGCCACCTGAGCGGCCCGGGCCCGGCGGGAGCCGTTCCGCAGGGCCGCCCGGCGCCGCGGGCCCCAGCCGGCGCTAGTCGCGGGTGGGCGTCACCCCGAGGTGCAGCCCCGCCAGCCCGCGGGGCCGGTGGGAAAGCGACCGGGCCACATCCGCGATGGCGCGGGCCGCAGCCGTGTCCGGGGCGGCGACGACCACCGGTGACCCGGCGTCGGCGCACTCGCGCAACCGCGGATCCAACGGCACCTCGCCCAGCAGGGCGACCTCCGTCCCCAGGGAGGCGGACAGGCGTTCGGCCAGCCGGGCCCCGCCGCCGGACCCGAACGGGTGCATCCGCCCGCCTGCGGGCAACTCGAGCCAGGACATGTTCTCCACCACCCCGATGACCTGTTGGCCGGTCTGGGACGCCAGTGCGCCGGCCCGTTCGGCAATGGCCGCCGCCGAGGCCTGCGGCGTGGTGGCCACCAGGATCGAGGAGCCGGGCAGCAGCTGTCCCACGGAGATGGCCACGTCGCCCGTCCCCGGGGGCAGGTCCAGCAGCAGAACGTCCAGGTCCCCGAAGTGCACGTCGGTGAGGAACTGCTCGAGCGCCCGGTGGAGCATGGGCCCGCGCCAGACAACCGGCTGGTTCTCCTCGACGAACATGCCGATGGAGATGACCTTCACCCCGTGGGCAACCGGCGGCAGGATCATCTCGTCCATCCGGGTGGGGGCCTGGGTGATGCCCATCAGGCCCGGGACCGAGAACCCGTGGACGTCCGCATCGATGATGCCCACCCGCAGCCCGTCGGCAGCCATGGCGCAGGCCAGGTTCACCGTCAGGCTCGACTTGCCCACGCCGCCCTTGCCGCTGGCCACCGCGATGACGCGGGTCAGCGAGCCGGGCTCGGTGAACGGGATGGTCGTGCGCTTCAGCCCTTCCTTCAGGGCGGCGCGCTGCTCCGGCGTCATGACCCCGAGCTGCACGTCCACCGCGGCGATGCCGGGGACCGCCCCGACGGCGGAGGTGGTGTCCTCCACGATCGTGTTGCGCAGCGGGCAGCCCGAAATGGTGAGCAGGACGTGGACGTGGGCGGTGCCGTCGGCATCCACGCGCACCGCATCGACCATGCCGAGCTCGGTGATGGGACGGCGCAGTTCGGGGTCGTGCACGGTGGCGAGCGCCTCGCGGACGGCGGGCTCGAGGGATGCCCCGGTACCAGCGGGGGCCACGCTACTCCGCGCCCCCTTCGGCCCCGGTCCCGGCGGAGCCCGGGCGGGTCGAGCGCACACGTGGCAGCGAGGTGGTGGCCTCGGAGACCTTCTCCCTCTTCTTCGGCGCCTTGCCGCGCAGCCGGATGTCCTCGCCCTCGTTGGACTCGACGAGTTCCTCCAGGGCCGACCGCAGCTCGCTGCGCACGTAGTCGCGGGTGGCCACGTCGCGCAGGGCGATGCGCAGGGCCGCCAGTTCGCGGGTCAGGTATTCGGTGTCGTACAGGTTCCGCTCGGCCCGGTTGCGGTCCTCGGTCAGCGAGACCTTGTCGCGGTCGTCCTGCCGGTTCTGGGCCAGCAGCAGCAGCGGGGCGGCATAGGAGGCCTGCAGGGAAAGCATGAGCGTCAGGGCGGTGAACCCCAGGGCGGCCGAGTCGAACCGCAACGCCTCCGGCCCCCAGGTGTTCCAGCCCAGCCAGAAGACGCAGAAGATCGACATGTAGACCAGGAACTGCGGGGTGCCCATGAAGCGGGCGAAACCCTCGGTGGCCTTCCCGAACGCGTCGGGGTTCGGCGACACGCGCGGCCAGAGGCGCGTGCGCGCCCCCAGCGGGGTGTCCAGCCCGCCGCCGGTGCCCTTCTGCTCAGCCATGGCTCGTGGCCCCCTTCACTTCCGTCTCGTCGTCGTGCGTGCGCCAGTCCTCGGGCAGGATGTGGTCCAGGACGTCGTCGACCGTGACCGCCCCCACCAACCGGCCCTCGCGGTTGACCACCGGCAGCGAGGTGAGGTTGTAGGCGGCCAGCATGCGCGAGACCTCGCTGATGTCCGCCACGTCCAGGACCGGTTCCAGATCGGTATCCAGGATGTTGCCGACCTGTTCGGGCGGCGGATAGCGCAGCAGGGCCTGGATGTGGACCAGGCCCAGGTACCGGCCCGTCGGGGTCTCCAACGGCGGCCGGCACACGAACACGCTGGAGGCCAGCGCCGGGCTGATCTCCTCCTGCCGGACGTTGGCCAGCGCCTCGGCCACGGTGGTCTCCGGGGCCAGCACAATGGGCACCGGGGTCATCATCGACCCGGCCGTGTTCTCCTCGTATTCGAGCAGCCGGCGCACGTCCTTGGCCTCCTCCGGCTCCATGAGCTGCAGCAGGGCCTCCTGCTGCCCCTCGTCGAGCTCGTTGAGCAGGTCGGCGGCGTCGTCCGGGTCCATCTCCTCCAGGACGACGGCGGCGCGTTCCATGTCGAGGGAGGACAGGATCTGCACCTGCTCCTCGTCCGGCAGTTCCTGCAGGACATCGGCCAGCCGGTCGTCCTGCAGCTCGGTGGCCACCTCCAGCCGGCGCTTGTCGCTCATCTCGTGCAGGGCCTCGGCGAAGTCGGCCGGCTTGAGCTCCTCGTGGGCGGCGACGAACTGCGTGGCGGCCTGCGGGGCGTCGCGGTTGCCGTGCTGGATCTCGTCCCAGGCCACCAGGACGCGGTGCCCGCGCGAGAGCCGGCGCAGGGCGCGGAAGCCACCGGCGGGTTCGCCGCGGCGGACGTAGTAGTCGGACAGGGCCCAATCGCCATTGCGCAGCAGCTGCAGCCCGATGTCCTCCACGACACCGGTGCCGGACCCGTCGGTGAACGCCACCACCCGGTCGAAGAGCTCGGCGACCACCAGGACCTCGGCACCGCGTTGCTGGAAGCGCCGCAGGTTCACCAGCCCCGAGCAGATGATCTGGCTGGCCTCCATGGCCTGCACGCGCGTCATCGGTACGAACACCCGCTTCTTGCCGGGCACCTCGACGACCAGGCCGACGCCGACGGCCTGCTTGTCCGGTCCGCGGTCGAACACGACGACGTCCCGCAGCCGGCCCAGACGGTCGCCGAGGGGGTCGAAGACATCCAGGCCGAGCAGGCGGGCAATGAATACCTTGTTGGATGAGCTGCTCACCCTCCTAGGCTACTGCCTGGCGTCCAGTCGGCCGGGGCGGCACGGCCCCGCGGCGGGCGGTTCACCAGCAGCGATACCGCCTGACCGCCAGCCCCGGGCAAGGCAGAATGGGATCATGAGCTCACCGACCGGCGCCACACCCAACGCCTCCACCCGACTCACCCTGCCGCGCGGGGAGATCCTGGGCCGCTACGACTCCTACCTGGACGCGCAGAAGGTGGTCGACTACCTGGCCGACCACGACTTCCCGGTCGCCGGGGTGAGCATCATCGGCAACGACCTCAAGACCGTCGAACGCGTCACCGCCAAGCTGAGCTACCCGAAGGTCGCCCTGGCCGGGGCCGCCCAAGGCGCCATGTTCGGCATCTTCGTCGGGTTGATCCTGAGCATCTTCGGCCCCAACGGCGGGCTGATGCAGATCCTGTCCTCGGTGGGGCTCGGCATGGCCATCTGGATGATCGTCGGGGTGGTCAGCTACTCGTTCCGCAAGGGCAAGCGCGACTTCTCCTCCTCCAGCCAGGTCATGGCCACCAACTACGACGTCGTCGTCGGCTTCGAACACGCCGCCGCCGCCCGCCAGCTCGCCTCCAAGCTGCCCATGAGCCGCGTGGACGCCCGCCAGGTGAACCCGGCGTGGGCGCCGCCGCGCCAGGGCCCGGGCAACGGCACCGGCCCCGGCAACACCCCCAGCGCCCACGGAGACGCCACCACCCCGGCGAAACCCGCCACCCCAGCACAGCCGGGCACCCCGGCCGGGACCGGGTACGACGACGATGCCCCCGCTTCCCCGCGGCCCGGCTCCCAGCCGGCCCCCTCCACCGGGGCGGCACATCCAACGGCAACGGACGGCAACGGCGACGGCTCCACCCCGGCGGCGCCGCGGACGGGACCGGCCTATTCGGACCTGCCCGACGGCCGGCCGCAGTACGGCATCCGGATCGCCCCGGACCAGCATCCGACGGTTCCGGCACCGGGCCAGGCCCCCACGCCCCCCGAGGACACCGACGGGTCGGGCGGACGCGCCCGGCCGGACGACGAGGCCCGCGGCCAGTAGCCGGCGCCACCGCGACACCGTGACACGACGGAGGCCGGCTGCTCCCTGCACGGGGAGCAGCCGGCCTCTCTTCGCCGGTTGCCGGGCCTACTGCCCGGTGGGCGAGTAGATCCCGGCCATCCAGGACTCCACGTCCTCAGGGGTCCGCGGCAGGGCCGCGCTGAGGTTCTCGCAGCCATCGGCGGTGACCAGCACGTCGTCCTCCAGCCGGACCCCGATGCCCCGGTATTCCTCCGGGACGGCCAGGTCCTCGGCCTTGAAGTACAACCCCGGTTCGATGGTGAAGACCATGCCCGGCTCCAGGACTGCGTCGAGGTAGAGCTCGCGCTTGGCCTGCGCGCAGTCGTGCACGTCCAGGCCCAGGTGGTGGCTGGTCCCGTGGGGCATCCAGCGGCGGTGGTGCTGTCCGTCCTCGGCCAACGCCTCGTCCAGCGGCACCGGCAGCACGCCCCACTCGTCGAGCCGCTGGGCCAGCACCTTCAGCGCCGCCTCGTGCAGTTCCCGGAACTTCCGGCCTGGCCGCGCCACCTCGAACGCGGCGTCGGCGGCGTCGAGGACCGCCTGGTAGATCCGGCGCTGCACCTCGGAGTACTTGCCGTTCACCGGCAGGGTCCGGGTGATGTCCGCGGTGTAAAGGGAGTCGGCCTCGACCCCGGCATCGACCAGCAGCAGGTCCCCGGTGTTGACCTGCCCGGTGTTGCGGATCCAGTGCAGCACGGTCGCGTTGTTGCCCGAGGCGGCGATCGTGTCGTACCCCAGGTCGTTGCCCTCCTCGCGGGCGCGGGCGAAGAACGCCCCCTCGACCACGCGTTCGCCGCGCTTGTGCTCGATCGCGCGCGGCAGTTCCTCGACCACGTCGTGGAAGCCGTTCACGGTCGCCTCGACCGCGGCGCGCACCTGTTCGATTTCCCAGTCGTCCTTGACCAGGCGCAGTTCCGAGAGCGCCTCGGCCAGTTCGGCGTCGAGGTGGTCCGAGGCCTCCAGGTCGACCCCGGTGTTGATGCGCGAGGTGTCCACCAGGGCGTCGCAGGTCAGGTCGACATCGCGCAGCAGGCGGATCCTCATGCCGCCGAGCTCGGTGGCGCCGGCATCGCGGGTGATGGCGTCCTCGAGTTCGAGGTCCATGTGGGCGGTGGGCAGCTCCAGCCGGGACTGCAGGTCGGCCAAGGTGGGGCGGGTCCCGATCCAGAATTCGCCGGACCGCGCGTCCGAGTAGAACTCCTCCGAATCGCGGCCGGCCATGGGACGGAAGTAGAGGGTGGCATGGTGGTTGCCGCCGTCGTCCCCGGCCCCTTCAGCGGTGGGCTCGAGCACCAGGACGGCGTCGGGCTCGTGGTCGACGCCGAGGCCCGTCATGTGGGCGAAGCCCGAGTGCGGCCGGAACCTGTAGTCCGTGTCGTTCGAGCGCACCTTCAGCGGGCCCGCCGGGATCACCAGCCGCTCCCCGGGGAACCGGGAGGACAGGGCACGACGCCGGGCCGCCGCATAGGGTGCCACGGCGTCGGGACCGGGGGAGGTCGCCTGTGTGGACGGGGCCCAGTTCGAGCCCATGAAATCCTTGAAGGCCTGCGAGGAGGGTCGCTGCGAACGGTTGTTCACACGCTCCTCGAGGGGTTGATCGCTACCAGGGGTGTTGTTCGCATCAGTCATCACCGTCCCATCGTCTCAAAGCCGGGGCGATAGACCAAGGTGTCGCTAGGCTGGAGGGCATGCTGATCGACCTGCATGCGCACTCGAACGTTTCCGACGGTACCGAGACCCCCGCACACCTGGTGGGGGCCGCCGCGGAAGCCGGCCTGGACGTCGTCGCGTTGACCGACCACGACCAGACCTCGGGTTGGGCCGAGGCGGCGGCAGCGGCCCAGCGGATCGGGATCGGCCTGGTCCCGGGCATGGAGATCTCCTGCAAGGCGGGCCGGGGGTTGAGCGTGCATCTGCTCAGCTACCTGCACGACCCGACCAACGAGGACCTGCTGGAGGAAATCAACAAGGCCAGGGACGCGCGCATCCACCGTGCGCGGCGCATGGTCGAGCTCATCGCCGAGGACTATCCGATCACCTGGGACCTGGTGGGGGAGCAGTCCGCCCCCGGCGCAACGCTGGGCCGGCCGCACATCGCCGACGCACTGGTGGCCGCAGGCGTGGTCTCGGACCGCAGCGAGGCGTTCGCCACCGTGCTGACCTCGCACTCGCGCTACTACGTGGGGCACTATGCGGTCGATCCGGTCCGTGCCGTGGAACTGGTCCGGGCCGCCGGCGGGGTGCCGGTCTTCGCCCATCCGATGGCCGAGCTGCGCGGGCGGGTGGTCGCCCCGTCGGTCTTCGACGAGATGATCGATGCGGGGCTGTTGGGGGTGGAGATCGCGCACCGGGACAACTCCGCCTCCGGACGCGAATTCCTTGCCTCGCTGGCCCGGAAGCACGGGTTGATCGTCACCGGTTCCAGCGACTACCACGGGGCCGGCAAGCCGAACCGGCTGGGCGAGAACACCACGGAGCCGGCCATGCTCCAGCGGATCCTCGAGGCCGGAACCGGCAGCGAACCGGTGGGAATCGGGCGCCGGTAGACGCCGGGGCGCGGGTCATCGATTCCCGGAACCGGGGCGATTGGTGATAACGTCAACTTTTGTAGGGGGTTGCTTGAGGCAACGTCTTGTCGAGCATGGATCCGAGAGCCTCGCCGACCCCCGACCCCACAACAGGCTGGCTGACAGCCTCTGCCGATTACGTGGCCAGGACCCGAGAGCCGGGTAGCCGCGCGCCGCGTCATCAGGCGGACCTGACCGGTTCGAGACGCGTGCCGGAGGGGATGCGCGCCCTGAATGCGTCCGCACCGGACCAAGCCCGCTTCGCGGCGGCCAGGAAATGGAGCCCGAAGTCGACGGGCCGGCGCGCCGCGGCAAGGGGAGGCATCCGGTGGTCTGCCCCGTGACGAAGAGGAGCACCATGGCACCGAACGGTGTGGAGCTCCAGCAGTTGAGCGGATGGCTGGCCATCGCCCTGCTGGTGTTCTTTTATGGGGGTACATTCATCATGACCCTTGGTATTGGCAAGAAGAAGGAAAACGCCGACGGCTACATGACGGCGGGAAACAAGATCGGCTTCGGCATCTCGGCGGCCAGCATGACCGCCACCTGGATCTGGGCCTCGTCGATGTACGCCTCGGCCACTTCCGGCTACACCTATGGCGTTTCCGGCCCCATCCACTACGGCCTGTGGGGCGCGCTGATGATCTTGTTCATCTACCCCTTCGGCAAGCGCATCCGCAAGGTCGCCCCCCGCGCCCACACCCTCGCCGAGGTCATGTACGCCCGCCACGGCCGCGCCAGCCAGCTGATGCTCGCCGGCTCCAACATCGTCGGCAGCCTCATCAGCGTCACCAGCAACTTCATTGCCGGCGGCGCCCTGATCGGCATGCTGACGCCGTTCACCTTCCAGCAGGGCATCCTCGCGGTCGCGGCCGGAACCCTGCTCTACTCTCTGTGGTCCGGCTTCCGCGCCTCCGTGATGACCGACTTCGCCCAGGTGCTGGCCATGCTCGGCGCCGTCGTGATCATCATCCCAGTGGTGTTCTTCGCCGCCGGCGGCACCGACATGTTCGCCCAGGGGGCCGCCAACGTGACCCCGCAGCAGGGCAGTTTCTTCTCCTCGGATGCGTTCATGAACCAGGGTGCCCCCTACATCGCCGCCGTGCTGGCCTACGCCATCGGCAACCAGACGATCGCCCAGCGGCTCTTCGCCGTGCGCGAGGACCTGATCAAGAAGACCTTCGTCACCGCGACCGTGGGCTACGGTGCCACGATCATCGGCATCGGCATGCTGGGCGTCATGGCCCTCTACCTGGGCATCACCCCGACCGGCGGGGACGTGAACAACCTGATCCCGCAAATGGCGGCGACCTACCTGGGCCCGGTGCTGCTGTGCCTGTTCATGATCATGGTCATCGGCGCGTTGTCCTCGACGGCCGACGCCGACCTCTGCGCCCTGTCCTCCATCATGATGGCCGACATCTACGGCCAGAACGTCGCCAAGCGCGGCAAGGCGAACCCGAAGACGATGCTGCTGGTCGGCCGGATCACCATGGTCGTCGCCACGGGCGCGGGCCTGTTCTTCGCCAGCGGGCAGATGAACATCCTGGACCTCCTGGTCTTCGTCGGAGCGCTCTGGGGCTGCCTGGTCTTCCCGGTCATCGCCAGCTTCTACTGGTCCAAGGTCACCAACGCCGCCTTTGTCACCGCGGTCATCACTGCCCTGGCCGTCTTCATCCCGGTGCGCTTCTCCTGGATCCCCGTCGACGGCCTCTGGGGCCTGATCGTGGATGTGATCTCGATCGCCGGCATCGGCGTGGTCATCGGGCTCATGAGCTTCGGGTTCTTCGGTGGACGGGTCGCCCGGATCGCCGGCATCATCGCCGCCGTGGTGGCGGCGCCGTTCGCCTTCGGGCAGCTGCACGAATACGCGGTCCTGAGCGGCTCGCTGGTCGCCTACGCGGTCTCCACCGGGGTCTGCTTCCTGATGTCGGCCCGCTCCAGGATGGACTTCGACTTCTCGACGATCCAGGACAAGGTCGGCGACTTCGACCCCGCGGAACCGGCCGTCCCCGACGCCACCGCCGCCCGCTAAACCCCCAAGGAGACGAACATGGAACCGATTTTCCTCACCCTGTACGTGCTGATGTGGCCGGTCATCGTGGCCGGAACGCTCTTCGTCATCACCCGCGCCTTCCTGCGGGAATGGCTCGAGGCCCGGCGCGAGAAGCGCCACCTGGTCTAGCGGAACGCAGCGGAGGCCGCGTCCGGACTGCCCCCCAGGCAGCCCGGACGCGGCCTCCGGTGTTCCGGGACCTCCGGCCCCGGGTCCGTCCCGACTAGTTCAGGACCGGTGGACCAGCGTTCCCGCGGGCAACCGGCCCGCCATCGTTTCCAGGGCCTGCGGATTGGAATCCACGCACACGAAGCGGCGGCCCAGGGCGGCGGCAGCGGCCCCGGTCGTCCCCGACCCGGCGAAGAAGTCCAGGACCCAGTCGCCCGATCGGCTGCTCGCGGCGATGATCCGGCGCAGGATCCCCAGGGGCTTCTGCGTGGGATACCCTGTCTTTTCCTTGCCCGTGGGCGAGACGATCGTGTGCCACCAGACATCGGTGGGCAACTTGCCCCGTGCCGCCTTCTCGGCCGTCACCAGGCCGGGGGCCATGTACGGTTCGCGGTCGACCTCGGCGGAGTCGAAATGGTACGCCGCGGGGTTCTTGACGTAGACGAGGATGTTGTCATGCTTCGCCGGCCATTTGCTCTTCGCCCGCGCCCCGTAGTCGTAGGCCCAGATGATCTCGTTGAGGAAGCAGTCCCTGCCGAAGATGGCATCGAGCATCACCTTGGCATAGTGCACCTCGCGGTAGTCCAGGTGGAGGTACAGGGTCCCGTCGTCCGCCAACAGCCTCCAGGCCTCCAACAGCCGGGGTTCCAGGAAGGCCCAGTAGTCGTCGAAGGCATCGTCGTAGCTGTGCAGGGAGCCGCGGATCGTGGAATAGCTGGCCCCCTTGAACCCGATCCGGTCCCCGGAGCCGTCCGGCGCGCGCACCATCGTCGTGCGCTGGCGGGCCTGCTTGCGTCCGGTGTTGAAAGGCGGATCGATGTAGACGAGCTGGAAGGCCCCGTCGGGAAGCGTCGGCAGGAAGTCGGCATTATCCGCCTGGATGGCCAGATCCGGTCCGGCGGCGGACCAGACGGGCAGGCCCCCCAGCGGGGTGGGGACGCCGGGCAGCTGCCCGGCGTCCCCACCGCACGCGGGCAACGTCGTGCCCACGGTCCTACTCGGATTCGCTGCGGTTGACGACCTCGCCCTGGCGGCGGCGGGTCCGGGAACGGCGACGGCGTGCCGGATGGCTCGCCTCGTCGGCGGGGCCCTGGGAGGCGGACTCGGCCGGTTGCCGGTTGGATTCGCCGGTAGCCTCCCGGTTGGGGCGGTCGGAACGTCCACGGCCGTGGCCTCGGCGGCCACCGCCGTCGCCGCTGGACTCCGCGCCGCGGCCCCTGCCGCCTCCACGGCCGGAGCGGGCCCCGCGCGCGGACCCGCCACGCCCGCCCTCGCGGTCGCCGTGGCGCTTGCCCGTCTCACCCAGGTCCTCGAGCTTCTCGCCCGCCAGGCCCTGGAGCTTGCGCTGGTTGCGCGGCAGACGGCCCTTCGTGCCCGCGGGGATGTCCAGGTCCGTGAACAGGTGCGGCGAGGACGAATACGTCTCCACGGGTTCCGCCTGGTCGAGGCCGAGGGCCTTGTTGATCAACCCCCAGCGCGGGACGTCGGACCAGTCGACGAAGGTGATCGCGGTGCCCTTGTTCCCGGCGCGGCCGGTCCGGCCGACGCGGTGGAGATAGGTCTTCTCGTCCTCGGGGCATTGCAGGTTGATCACGTGCGTGACGTCGTCGACGTCGATCCCGCGGGAGGCAATGTCGGTCGCGACGAGGATCCGTGCACGGCCGCTCTTGAACAGCTCGAGGGCGCGCACCCGGGCGTTCTGCGATTTGTTGCCGTG
>DATNBS010000200.1:0-37023 GCA_035571895.1 Arthrobacter sp.
CCACCGCCGAAGACAAGACGAGGACCGCAGCCAACGACTTGATGACTGCGGTCCTCGGTGATCCTGCGGACTCCTCGCGGACTAAGACTAGTTGACCCGCGTCTGACTAGGGGTTATATCTGGTATCAGCGCATGTTCACGAACTGCAGGTCTGCGTCCTCGAAGGAGCGCAGCAGCTCCATGGTCGCCTGAAGGTCATCGCGGGATTTGGACGAGACGCGCAGCTCATCGCCCTGGATGGTTGACTTCACGCCCTTCGGGGCCTCGTCGCGGATGAGCTTGTTGATCTTCTTCGCCACGTCCTGCGCAATGCCTTCCTTGATGGAAGCCTCGATGCGGTACTCCTTGCCGGAGGCGAAGGGATCACCGGCGTCCAGGGACTTCAGGGAGATCTTGCGCTTGACCAGCTTCGACTGGAAGACGTCCAGGACCGCGTTGACGCGTTCCTCGGAGTTGGCCTTCATCAGGATCTTGTCCCCGCTGAAGTCCAGCTCGGCCCCGACGCCCTTGAAATCGTAGCGTTGGGCGATTTCCTTTTGGGCCTGGTTCAGGGCATTCGAGACTTCCTGGCTGTCGACTTTGCTCACGACATCGAATGTGGATTCACTGGCCATGGGTCCTCCTTGGTAGGTTCCGTTTTGCCCACCAGCCTATCCGTGAGTGCATCGGCGGGGCACCCCGGCAGGACTCGACGCCGAAGCTCGGGGCCGGGAGCGGCTGCATGCGGCGACCGATTCGATTCCTGGCCAAAAATTCGGTAAAGTCTATACTCGTTCCACTGCGGAACGTTCGGCAGATTACCCGAGCGGCCAAAGGGGGCTGACTGTAAATCAGCTGGCATTGCCTTCACTGGTTCGAATCCAGTATCTGCCACCACGGTCTCGGCCAGGACCGATGAAAACCCCGGACTCACAAGTCCGGGGTTTTCGCATTCCCAGAGCCGGTCGGTACCCCTAACGCCGACGGCAAGCAGCGGCACCGCGCTCAGGCGGCCAACTCATTGCCGACGTGGTGGACATATAGGTCCCACAGGATCATGTGCGCCTCCCTCGAGGCATTCATGACGGCCTCGTAATGGGCCCATTGCCAGGCTGTGGCGCCGTTGGAGTCCGGCGGTGCCGGCGGGCAATCACCCGGGGTACGCCATCCCCCCGGCGTCCAGATCGCCTGGATGGGCCCTGCGCTGGTGGCTGCCGATGACGCGTCATCCAGCGGGCGGGGGAGCCTCATGCGGCGTTGGATCCGGGGCGCCTCGCCGACTGCGAAGAGCTCGGAGGCCGACACTTCCATGACGTTCGGTAGCTGCCGTTGGTAGTCGTCTGCCAGGTCAAGGCTCATCCGGATGGACTCGCGCAGGAGCTCGCCCTCGATCACGAACAGCAATGTGCAGCGCGGCATGGTGGTCCTCCCTGGGGTTCCCGAAGTGCGTCTCCCGAGCGTATGCACCGCTCGGGTGCCCCGGACAGGGGCGCTTTCTACCTGTGGATAAAAGGGTCCACACCCACCGGCTGCGGGAGACTTCCGGTGGGGAATGCGGCTACCGTGGGGATATGGCTACCATCGACATCACTGAAGACCAGTTCCAGCAGACCATCGAGGGCAACGACATCGTCTTCGTCGACTTCTGGGCCGCCTGGTGCGGGCCGTGCAAGCAGTTCGCCCCCGTGTTCGCTCAGGCGTCCGAAAAGCACGCCGACATTGCCTTCGCCAAGGTGGATACGGAAGCCGAGCAAGGCTTGGCCGCGGCGGCGGGAATCACCTCGATTCCCACGCTCATGGCGTTCCGCGACCGCGTCCTGGTCTTTTCCCAGCCCGGGGCCATCGGCGCCGCCCAGTTCGACGACCTCATCGAGGCGGTGAAGGGCATCGACATGCAGGAAGTGCACGCCCAGCTGGCGGAGCAGTCCAAGGCCAAGTAGGCGCAGGTGGGCCACCAGCCACCGCACGCTTCCGTGCGCGAGCGGCTGATATGTTGTGGATCACACGATGTTCAGGTTCCGTGAAAGGTCCCGTCAATGCCCGCTTCAGATACGCATGCCACTGCTGGTTCCTACACTAGGGGCGGGGCCGACCCCGAGGTCCTGAACGAGACCATCGGTGCAAATTTCAGGGCCACGGCAGCCACGTTCCCGGGCCACCTCGCCGTGGTCGAGGCCTCGACGGGACGCAGCTGGACCTACGCCCAGATGGACCAGGCCACGGACGAGCTCGCCCGGGCGCTGATCACTGCAGGCATCGGAAGCGGTGACCGGTTGGGGATCTGGAGCCCCAACTGCGCCGAATGGACACTTCTGCAATACGCGACCGCCAAAGTCGGCATCATCTTGGTCAACGTCAATCCGGCATATCGCCTCGAAGAACTCTCGTACGTGGTCTCGCAGTGCGGGATGCGCGCCCTGGCGGTGGCCCCCTCGGACCAGACGAGCGACTACACGGGCATGGCGCGCAGTGTCGCGGCCGCCGATAACCCCTTGCAGGACCTGATCCTCCTCCCGGAGCCAGGCGGGGACGCCCCGGCGCAGGAGCAGTCCCAGGCCGCGGCAGCTACCCCGGCGGGCGGCGTGCGCGAGTTCAGCTGGGCCGGGTTACTGGAACTGGCCGCGCAAACCCCACCTGCCCGGCTGGAAGAAGTCCTCGGGGCCCTGGAGCCCCACGAGGCGATCAACCTGCAGTACACCTCGGGAACCACCGGATTCCCCAAGGGCGCCACCCTCAGCCACCACAACATCCTGAACAACGGCTTCCACATTGCCGAGCTGCTGTCCTACTCCGAGAAGGACCGGGTCGTGCTCCCGGTCCCGTTCTTCCACTGTTTCGGCATGGTCATCGGCAACCTTGCCGCACTCTCCCACGGGGCCGCAACGATCCTGCCGGGACGGGCCTTCAAGCCCGCCGACACCCTTCGAGCCGTCCAGGACCACGGCGGGACCAGCCTGTACGGGGTCCCGACGATGTTCATCGCAGAACTCGCGCTGCCCAACTTCGCCGACTACGACCTCTCGACGCTGCGCACCGGTGTCATGGCCGGTTCGACCTGCCCCGAAGAGGTCATGGAGCGGGTGATCTCGGAAATGAACATGACCGAGGTGGCCATCTGCTACGGCATGACCGAGACCTCCCCGGTCTCCACCATGACCCGCACCGACGACTCGCTCGAGCGACGCACCCAGACGGTGGGCCGGACCATGCCCCAACTCGAATCCAAGATCGTCGATCCGGCCAGCGGCGAGGTGGTTCCCCGCGGCGCGACCGGGGAACTGTGCACGCGCGGCTACGCGGTGATGAAGGGATATTGGAACGAACCCGAGAAGACGGCCGCGGCGATCGACGCCGACGGCTGGATGCACACCGGGGATCTGGCCTCGATGGACGAGGATGGGTACGTGCGGGTGGAGGGGCGCATCAAGGACCTGATCATCAGGGGTGGCGAAAACGTCTCGCCGCGCGAGATCGAGGAGTTCCTGTATCGCCACCGGGACATCCAGGACGTCCAGGTCATCGGCGTCCCGGACGAGAAGTACGGGGAGGAAATCATGGCCTGCATCATCCTCAAGGACGGTGCCGCCGAGATGACGTTGGACACGGTGCGCGAGTTCTGCGCCGGGAAGATCGCCCACTACAAGGTCCCGCGCTACGTGCAGATCCGCACCAGTTTCCCCATGACGATCTCCGGCAAGATCCGCAAGGTGGAGATGCGCGAGGAAGCCACGCACCTGCTCGCCGGGAACTGACCGGCCGGTTCCCGGCTCAGCGGCCGCGGTGGTCCAGGGGTGCCAGCCGCGGCCCGAAGGACGGCTTGCGGAAGCCGCTGAGCCCAATCAGCCGGACGACCCGCTGCCGGTTCCCGGCGAAAGGCTCCAGCAGCTCCAACATGCCCGCGTCGTCGGTGGCCCGACCCGCCAGCGCGTGGCCGATGTAGGCGGCCAGGTGGTAGTCGCCCACTGAGACCGCATCCGGGTGCCCATGCGTGCGCTGCAGGGTCTCGGCCGCGGTCCAGGGGCCGATCCCGGGGATCGACTGCAGCTTCCGGCCCGGATCCTCCACCAGGGGCAGCGCCGCGAGGCGGTCGATCCCGGAAGCCGCCTCGGCGGCCCGCAACACCGTACGACGGCGGGAATCGTCCACCCGGGCGGCATGCCAGTCCCAGCTGCCGACGTGCCGCAGCCGCCGGGGGCCCGGGGCGATGCGCATCCGGGCTGGAGCCGGTCCGGGAGCCGGTTCACCAAAGTGCTCGGCGAGGTAACGCCAGGCATGCCGGGCCTCGATCGTGGTCACCTTCTGCTCGAGGATGACCGGCACCAGGGCATCGAAGACCCGGCCGGTGGAGGGAAGGCGCAAACCTGGGTTCCGCCGTCGTACCTCGGCAACCCAGGGCGGCAGCGCCGAGCGGTGCGCGGCGTCGAAGCCGTCCCAGACATCGGCCGCACCCAGGAGCGCCGGGGCGGAGGACAGCGCCTGGCCCGCCCCCGGACCCCACGCACGCAACCGCACGCTGGTGCCACGCGGTTCTCCGGGGACCTCCGGTGCCGCTGCGCCGGAAGCGGTACTGGCCGGGGGAGGCGACCCGGACGTTGCCAGCAGGGTCGCGGGCCCGTCGCCGGTGGTGAAGCACAACCAGGCCAGCCCCGCCCCTACGCGTACGCAGGGGTCGTGGGTGCCGCGCTGGAGCACCCCGAGGGTCGAGCGCAGGTCGTAGGCCCCCGGCGCCCCCCAGGTTCCCTCTGCATCGGGGGCATCCACGGGACCGGTGGGGGAGAGCAGGCCGACAGGCGCCAGTGGTCCCCGGTGGGCCCGGCGGGTCGGTCGCGTCATCCTCCCATGATCTCATTCCAGCGCGGACCGGCGGTGCGCCCGGGGACGGCACCGTCGATGACCCCGGGTTGCGTACAACCCCCGCCGCCCGGTGGAGCGGCGGTAGAGTCGACCCCATGAAATACGCTGAATCCGTCCTGGAACTCATCGGCAACACCCCCCTGGTGAAGCTCTCGAAGGTCACCGAGGGCGTCCGGGCCACCGTCCTGGTGAAACTCGAGTACCTGAACCCCGGAGGGTCCATCAAGGACCGCATCGCGCTGAAGATGATCGAGGAGGCGGAGAAGTCCGGGGAACTGCGGCCCGGCGGCACCGTCGTGGAGCCGACGTCGGGCAACACCGGCGTCGGGCTGGCCCTGGTGGCCCAGGCGAAGGGCTACAAGACCATCTTCGTCACCCCGGACAAGGTCGGCGAGGAAAAGCGCGACGTGCTGCGTGCCTACGGTGCCGAGGTCGTCGTCACCCCCACCTCGGTGGCCCCCGATTCCCCCGAGTCCTACTACGGGGTCTCCGACCGCCTGGTCACCGAGATCCCCGGCGCCTACAAGCCCGACCAGTTCAACAACCCCGCCGCCCCGGACAGCCACTACGAGTCCACCGGCCCCGAGATCTGGAACGCCACCGACGGGAAGCTGACCCACGTGGTCATCGGCGCCGGCACCGGCGGCACGATCACCGGCACCGGCCGCTACCTCAAGGACATCTCCGCCGACCGCGCCTCCGGACCCGTGAAGGTCATCGGCGCGGACCCGGACGGCTCCGTCTACTCCGGCGGCACCGGGCGCCCCTACTTCGTCGAGGGCGTCGGCGAGGACATGTGGCCGGGCAACTACGACCCGTCGGTCCCCGACGAGGTCATCGCCGTCACCGACGCCGAATCGTTCGCCATGACCCGGCGGCTGGCCCGCGAGGAGGGCCTGCTCGTCGGCGGCTCCTCCGGCATGGCCGTCGTCGCTGCACTGCGCGCGGCGAAGGACCTGGGCGAGGACGATGTCGTGGTGGTCATCCTGCCCGACGGCGGCCGCGGCTACCTGGCCAAGATCTTCAACGACACCTGGATGAAGTCCTACGGATTCATCGCCGATGGCGAGGAGGCCACCGTCGCCGACGTGCTGGCCGCCAAGTCGCACGGCCTGCCGGAACTGATCCACACGCACCCGGGCGAATCGGTGCGCGACGTCATCAACCTCATGAACGAATACGGCGTCTCCGTGCTCCCGGTGCTCTCCGCCGAGCCGCCGGTGCGCATGGGCGAGGTCGTCGGCGCCGTCGACGAACGCACCCTCACCTCCCGGATCTTCGCCGGCGAGGCCGGGCTGACCCAGGCCGTGGAGGAGCACGTGGGCGAGCCGATGCCGCTGATCGGCGCCCAGGAATCCGTCGCCGCGGCGCGCACCAAGCTGCAGGACGCCGATGCCCTGCTGGTCACCCGCGACGGTGGCCCCGTCGGCGTGCTGACCCGTCACGACCTGCTGAACCACCTGGCCCGGTGAACCAGCTGACCCAGCGACGCCCGAACCACCGACACCCGAACCACCGACGCAACCACACCCAGCGAAAGGGAGACCGCCCATGAGCACCCCGGGAAACGGCTTCAACACCCGCGCCATCCACGCCGGACAGGCGTTCGAACCCCACACGGGCGCCGTCGTGCCGCCCGTGCACTTCTCGACCACCTATGCCCAGGACGGGATCGGCGGGCTGCGCAACGGCTACGAATACGGCCGCGGCACCAACCCGACCCGTGACTCGCTGCAGGAACAGCTCGCGGCGCTGGAGAACGGCACGCACGCCTTCACCTTCGCCTCCGGCCTGGCCGCCGAGGACTCGCTGATCCGGGCCCTGGCCCGTCCGGGCGACCACATCGTGCTCGGCAACGACGCCTACGGCGGCACCTACCGGCTGATCACCCGGATCCTGGGGGACTGGGGGATCGGCAACACCCCGGTCGACATGGCCGACCTGCAGGCCGTCACCGAGGCCATCGCCGCCCACCAGACGCGTCTGGTCTGGCTCGAGACGCCTTCGAACCCGATGATGAAGATCACCGACATCGCCGCCATTGCCCGGGCCACGCACGACGCCGGGGCCCTGCTGGTCGTGGACAACACCTTCGCCTCGCCCTACCTGCAGCAGCCGCTGGACCTGGGCGCCGACGTCGTGGTGCACTCGACCACCAAGTACATCGGCGGGCACTCCGACGTGGTCGGCGGCGCCGTCGTCGTCAAGGACGCGGAGTTGGCCGGGAAGATCGGGTTCCTGCAGTTCGCCGCCGGCGCGGTCAACGGCCCCCTCGACGCCTTCCTGACCACCCGCGGGCTGAAGACCCTGGGTGTGCGCATGGACCGGCACTCCGAGAACGCCCAGGCCGTCGCCGAATGGCTGCTCGGCCGCCCCGAGGTGGAGAAGGTCCTCTACCCGGGACTGCCCGACCACCCGGGGCACGACCTGGCCAAGAAGCAGATGAAGCGCTTCGGCGGCATGGTCTCCGTGCAGTTCGCCGGCGGCGCCGCGGCAGCGCGGAAGATCGCCGAGGCGACCCGGGTGTTCACCCTGGCCGAGTCGCTGGGGGGCATCGAATCGCTGATGAACTACCCCTCGGAAATGACCCACGCCTCGGTCAAGGGCACCGAACTGGCCGTGCCCGAGAACCTGCTGCGCCTCTCCTGCGGCATCGAGGACGTCGAGGACCTCATCGCCGACCTCGAACAGGCCTTCACCCAGCTGTAGACCCGCATCCGGGGTCCCGTCCCCGGACGCCTCGGTCGGACGCAAACGGCCAGACGCCAACGGCCCCCGGCCACCGCTCGACAGACGGTGGCCGGGGGCCGTTGGCGGTTCCGGGATCCGGTCCTAGAGTCCCAGCGTGGCGAACTTCGCGGCCCGGCGCTGGCGCCGCACCCCGGCGGGGACGGCCACCGCGACGGTGAGCTCGTATTCGATGGCGGTGGCCATGTCGGAGCAGAACCCGCGGGGGTCGGTCGCGGCGTCGCGCTCCTCCGGGACGATGTGGTCGACCAGCCCGATCCGGTGCAGGGACGCCACGTTCACGCCCTGCTCGGCGGCCAGCTGCGGGGCATGGGCGGCGTCCCGGTAGACGATGGCGCTGGCTCCCTCCGGCGGCAGTGGCGAGAGCCACGCGTTCTCCGCGGCAACCACCCGGTCCGCGGGCAACAGCGCCAGCGCCCCACCGCCCGAACCCTGCCCCAGCAGCACCGCGACGCTCGGGGCCGAGAGCCCGATCAGGCTGTTCAACGACCGCGCGATCTCCCCGGCCAAACCGCCTTCCTCGGCCTCGGGGGAGAGGTCGGCGCCGGCGGTGTCGATGACCGTCAGCAGCGGCAGCTGGAGTTCCTCGGCCAGCTGCATGCCACGGCGCGCCTCCCGCAGCGACCCCGGCCCCATTTCCCGTCCACCATGGCGGGGCCGCTGGTGGCCCAACACGATGCAGGACTGCGTGCCGAAACGGGCCAGCGCCAAGCCGAGCCCCGGGTCGTTTTCGCCCTGGCCGGTGCCGTTCAGCGGCAGGGCATCGTCGGCACCGGCCGCCAGCAGCCAGCGCAGGTCCGGGCGGCGGGGCAGACGCGAGATCTGGATGGATTCCCAGGCCTCCCGGGTGCCGGGAACCGCCGCGGCACTGGCCGGGACCGGGAGGTTCCCCGCCGGCTGGGCGGGCAGCAGGATCCGCAGGGCCCGGTCGATGATGGCGGGGAGGTCCTGCGGGGGGACCACCGCGTCGATGAGGCCGCACCGGTAGAGGTTCTCGGCGGTCTGCACCCCTTCGGGGAAGGGCGAGCCGTACAAGGTCTCGTAGACCCGCGGACCGAGGAACCCCAGCAGGGCCCCGGGTTCGGCCACGGTCATGTGCCCCAGCGAGCCCCACGAAGCCATCACGCCGCCCGTGGTCGGGTGGCGCAGGTAGACCAGGTAGGGCAGCCCTTTCTCCTTGTGGCGCCGCACCGCGTCGGTGATCGCCACCATCGACAGGAAGGCGAGCGTGCCCTCCTGCATCCGCGTTCCCCCGGAGGCCGGTCCAGCCAGCAGCGGCAGGCCCTCGGCGGTGGCCCGCTCCACGGCCTCGGTGATCCGCTGTGCCGCAGCCCGGCCGATCGAGCCGGCCAGGAACGTGAACTCGGAGACGATCACGGCCACCCTCCGGCCGCGGATCCGGCCCTCCCCGGTGAGGACGGATTCGTCGTGTCCGCTCTTGAGCCGGGCGGCCTCGAGGTCGTCGGCGTATTTTCCGGTGGTGGCCGGTTGTTCGGCCGGGGCGTCCCAGGAACGGAAGGACCCCTCGTCCAGGACGGTGTTCAGCAGGTCGGTGGCCGTCAGCCGGCGGGTCGCCACGGGAGCCACGCCTAGTTCCCGTCCACGGCGGGAGCGCTATCGGAGGCGAGCCAGGCGCGGATGGCCTCGGCATCGGCGTCGAGCCCGGGAGGGGCCGTGTGGGCGGTCCGGGTCCTTTCCCGGGCGGTGGCCGCGTCGAAGAAGCGCAGCGGCGGCCCGGGCAGCGTGATCTCCCCGAGCACGGGGTGCTCGACGTCGAGCAGCAAGCCCTGCGACTTGACCTGGTCCCACGCGTAGACCTCGTCGAGGGTGCGCACCTTGCCGGCCGGGACCCCCGCCTCGTTGAGCTTCTGCAGCAGGGTGGTTGGGTCGTAGGCGCTGAAGGCATCCTCGATCACGCCGATCAGCTTCCCGCGGTGGTGGACCCGGTCGGCGTTCGTGGCGAAGTCCGGGTCGGAGGCGTCGATGCCGAACGCCTCGGTCAGCGCCTTCCACAGCTTCTCGCTGCCCACGCTGATCTGGACGTTCCCGCCCCGGCAGGCGAAGAGCCCGTAGGGGGCGATCGAGGGGTGGTGGTTGCCCTGGGCACGCGGGACTTCCCCGGCCACGGTGGCACGCGTGCCCTGGAAGGCATGCACGCCGACGACGGAGGCCAGCAACGAGGTGCGCACGATCTGGCCCTGGCCCGTTTTCTCCCGCTCGAGCAGCGCCGCGAGGACGCCGTAGGCCCCGTACATGCCGGAGAGCAGGTCGGAGATCGGAACGCCCACGCGCTGCGGGTCGTCGGGACCGGAACCGGTCAGCGACATCAGGCCGGCCTCGCCTTGGACGATCTGGTCGTATCCGCTGCGCTTGGCTTCCGGCCCGTCGTGGCCGAACCCGGTGATCGAGAGGACCACCAGGCGCGGGTTGATCTGCTGCAGCGCCTCCATCGAGAACCCGAGCCGGTCCAGCACCCCGGTCCTGAAGTTCTCCAGCAGGGCATCGGAGCGGCGGACCAGCTCGGTGAGCGTCTCGCGTCCCTCGTCGGACTTCAGATCCAAGGCGATGGATTCCTTGTTGCGGTTGCACGACAGGAAGTAGGTGGCCTGGCGGTCGTCCTCGGGGCCGACGAACGGCGGGCCCCAGCTGCGGGTGTCGTCACCGGTGCCGGGCGTCTCGACCTTGATGACGCGGGCGCCGAGGTCTCCGAGCATCATGCCGGCATGCGGTCCGGCGAGGGCACGGGTGAGGTCCAGGACCGTGTAGCCGGTGAGGGGCCCGGTGGACGAGCCGGTGGACGGGCCGGAGGCGGGGGACGAGGTGTTCGTGGGGTTCACGAGGGCTCCTTTCGGGGCGGGGGAGCGGTGGGACAGGCCCGGGGGCGCCCCGTGGGGCGCTCCCGGGCGGCCGGCGGCGGGTGGTCTGGATCGGCCGGGGCCGGCCGGGGTCGCGGCCGGCCCCGGCTCAGAGCCACCCGGGGACGACGAGTGCCAGCCAGGCCAGCAGGGGCCCGGCGACGACGACGATGCCGCCGTAGGCCAGGATCTGCTTGTAGAACCGGTCGGCGTCGACCCCCTCCGGGGCGTTGGCGAGCACCAGGGCGCCGTTGGTGGAGAAGGGGGACACGTCGACGATGGTCGAGGCGATGGCCAGGGCGCAGACGACCCCGATGGCGCTGACCGCGCCGGAGTCCAGGAACGGGATGGCCAGCGGGATGAGGGCCGCCAGGATGGCCGTGGACGAGGCGAAGGCCGACACGACGGCCCCGATGTAGCAGATCATCAGGGCGGCCAGCAGTGGCATGCCCAGCTGCGCGACGCCGTCGGAGACGTAGGTGATGGTCCCGGCCTCCTCGAGCACGCCGACGAATGTCAGCATGCCGCAGATCAGCAGCACGGTGGACCAGCTGATCTTGTTGACGGCGCCCTTCTGCGCCTGCGGGGACACCAGGGCCAGGACGACGGCGATGGTGATGGCGACGAACCCGACGTCGACGCCGAAGCCCAGGGCCACGACGGCCAGGACGATGAGGCCGATGATGGTGGCGACCTGCGGGAACGAGACGCGGCTGGCCACGGCGCTGGAGGGCCCGTCGCCGGCGGGGTCGCGGGGACCGTAGGTGCCGCTGCCGGTGCCCTTGAAGTCGACGCCGGCGGCGCGGGAGCCGACGGAGGCGCCCATGCGGGCCTCGGAGACGCTTTCGGCGAAGTGCGCGACGCGGCTGCCGGCCAGTGCCTTGCCCCCCAGGACGAAGAAGAGGATGACGGCGATGACGGTATTGAAGATGAAGGAGCTCAGGAACAGCGCGGTGGGGCTGAAATCGAAGCCGGTGTCGGCGATGAGCCCGTTGACGATGACGCCGTAGACGGCGATCGGGGAGAACCCGCCGGCCTGGGCCCCGTGGACGATGAGCATGCCCATCATCAGCGGGTTGATCTTGTACTTCGCGGCAAAACCCAGGCCGATGGGGGCCATGATGGCCACCGCTGCCGGGCCGAGCGCGCCGACGGCGGTGATGACCGCGGTGATGGTGAACATAACCCACGGGATCAGGGCGATCCGGTTGTCGACGAGCTTGACCGCCTTGCGGATGAGCAGGTCGATGGTCCCGTTGCCCTGGGCGATGGCGAACAGGTAGGTGACGCCGACGAGGGTGAGGAACAACCCGCCGGGGAACTGGGCGAGAATGTCCTTGGTATCCATCCCCAGGAAGAGGGCGCCGAGGACGAAGGCACCGACGAAGGCCAGCGCGCCCATGTTGATCGGCAGGACCGTGGCCAACAGGAACATCACCGCCAACACGATGATCGAGAGTATGGGAGCTGACATGCGAGGGGTCCTCCATCAAGACGAGTGTGAATCATGCCACTAACAGTGGCCTAGCCTCCTAGACCCTCTGTCGCTTTGTCAATAGCGCGTCCCGTGTAGTCTGGATCACAACGGAAGGCGGTGGACCATGAAGACACAAGGCAGGACGACGTCGTTGGGCAAGGTCGCACGGCCGCGCCTCTATGAGCAGCTCATGGAGCAGATCCTCGGCTACGTCGAGGCGGAACAGCTCGGCGCGGGGGATCGCCTGCCCGCCGAACGCGACCTGGCGGAGCAGCTCGGCGTCTCGCGGGCCACGTTGGCCCAGGCGCTGGTGGCCCTGGAGGTCCTGGGCGTCATCGACGTCCAGCATGGCACCGGGGCGGTGCTGGTCTACCGGCCGAGCATGGCGACGCTGTTGCGCAAGCTCCGCGAGCACCAGAACCGGCTGCCGGACATCGTCGAGGCGCGCAGCACCCTGGAGGTGAAGCTGGCGGCCCTGGCCGCGGAGCGCCGCACGGAGGAGGACCTGGCGGCGATCGACGCCGCGCTGGTGGAGATGGCCGCGGAGGTCGAGGCCGGCGACCGGGGCGTCCACGGTGACGAATTGTTCCACCAGGCCATCACGGCCGCAGCGCATTCGGCGGTGCTGGCCCAGATGATGAGCTTCATCTCGGAAATGATCCTGGAGACCCGGATCGAGTCCTTGGGCCAGCCCGGCCGGCCCGAGGTTTCCCTGGCCGCGCACCGGCGGATCGCCGAGGCCATCCGCTCCGGGGAGCCGGAGTCGGCCGCCGAGGCGATGGGCCGGCATATCGCCGTGGTCTCCGAGGTCCCCCTGCTGCAGTAGGTAGCGGGTCCCCGGGACCCGGCCGCAATCCGGGCGGGAGGGTTCCGGGCGGTGGGTCTCAGCCGCCCCGGTGGAGGTCCGGTACCGCGGGCCCGTCCGTGAACCCACCCGAGAGGTAGGTGGACACGGCTCCCACGTTGGAACTGGGCGTGCAGACGACGGCGCTGGAGGCCCCGAGATCCCGCAACGCCGCGGCGGCCGCGCGGGTGATCGCCCGACCGAATCCGCGACCCCGGTGGCCCGTGCCAACCCCCAGCGGTTCGAGCAGCCCGGGTCGGCCGTCACCGGCGGACCAAACCGTCGCGGCCGCCGCCGGCTGGTCCGCGTCATCGTAGGCCACCAGACACCGGGCTTGCGCATACGGCAGCCCGGAGGCCAGCGCGCCCCAGCGCTCCGCGGTGAACGACGGACGGCCGAACGCCGACCGGTGCACGGCCGTGCGCACCGCCGCCGTGTCCGGTCCGGCCACCTCGATCCGCGCGCCGGGATCCTCCACGGGGTCCGACAGGTCCCGGCGCAGCGGGGTCCACGGTACGCCGGCATCCCAACCGTCCGCGGCGAGGAGGTCGCGTAGCACCGCGCCCACGGGGGCCTCGATGGCCGCCTCCCCGGCCGGCAGCACGCCGCGCCGCGGATTGCCGGCGTCGGCGGCCAGTTGGCGGGCCAAGGCGAGGTCGTGCTGGGCTTCCGGCGCGATGGCCAGCCGCAACTGCCGCGCTCCGTCCAGCAGCCCGACGGCAAGGATCCGCCCGTCCCGGCTCCAGGTGCGCACCGCTGCCGCGGTGGCCTCGGCCCCCATGCGCCAGTACCAGCCCACATCCCCCGGATGCAGCTGCAGCGGTGCCCCCTCGACCTGCCAGTGCCCCAGCAGGTCCACGACGGCGCTGAGCCCCGCCGCGTCTGGCGTCGCCACCTCCGGTACCTTCCGGTTCATGGACCCCCTCCTGTTCCGGCGGGATGCGGTCCCTACGCGACCGGCAGTTTCCGATCCACGACGACGGGAAGGCGGGTGCCGGCGTCGTACTCCATGACCTGGCGGCCGCCGATGAACACCCGCAGGGCCCGCTGCATGACATCCAGCGGGTCGCCGGACCAGAGCACCAGGTCGGCATCCTTGCCCGGTTCGATCGAGCCAATGCGGTCCGCGAGCCCGAGCACGCGTGCCGGGTTGATGGTGATCGAGCGCAGGGCGGCCACCGGGTCCAGCCCCTCCTTGATGGCCAGCGTGCACTGGTGGACCAGGAAGTTGATCGGCACCACCGGGTGGTCGGTGATGATGGAGATCTCCACGCCGGCATCGTGCAGCTTGCCCGGGTTGGCGAGCGAACGACCGCGCAGCTCGACCTTGGACTTGGTGGTGAACAGCGGGCCGATGAGCACCGGGATGTTGCGTTCGGCGATGATGTCGGCGATCACGTGCGCTTCCGTGCCGTGGTCCAGGACCAGGTCGTAGCCGAACTCCTCGGCCAGGCGAAGGGCCGTGGCGACGTCGTCCGTGCGGTGGCAGTGCTGGCGCCACGGGATCTCGCGCCGCAGCACCATGGCCAGGGCCTCCAGCCGCGGGTCGATGGCGTCGGGGTCGGCCTTGGCCATGTAGTTGCGGGCCTCGATGAACGCCTTGCGGATCACCATCGCCGTGCCCAGGCGGGTGGAGGGGGTCTGCTTCTTCTCCCCGTAGATCCGCTTGGGGTTCTCGCCGAGGGCGGACTTCAGGCCGCTGGGGGAGCGCAGCACCATCTGGTCGATGTAGCGCCCGTGCGTATGCATCGCCACGGCCAGCCCGCCCACCGGGTTGCCTGATCCGGGGTTGACGTTCACCGTGGTGACGCCGCCGGCCAGGGCGTCGTCGAAGCCGGGGTCGAACGGGTCCACGGCGTCGATCGCCCGCACGGCGGCCATGATCGGGTCGGTCATCTCGTTCACGTCGGCGGTCGAGCCCACCTCGCCCTCGGGGTGCATGCCCAGGTGGACATGCGCGTCCACGAAGCCCGGCAGCAGCCACTGTCCGCCCGCGTCGAGGACCTCGGCGTCCGCGGGGGCCGTGGTGCCGGGCCCGCAGGCCTCGATCCGGCCGTCGCGGACGAGGACGGTGCCGTCATGGGGCTGCCCTTCGATCGGCACGACGTGGGCATTGGTGATGGCCAGCAGACCCATGGTTGGAGTCCTTTCGGGAGATGGAGTGGGTCCCCCGAGCCTATCGCTGCCGACGTGAGATGCGACACGTTCGCCGCCGGGGCCGGGCCGGCGCCGGTGGCAGCCGGACGGAGCCTGGCCCTCAGCGCCGCGGAAGGCCCTTGGCCGCCCGGCGTTCCGCCTGGCGCGCGGCCCGGGCCGCCCGGGACTGCTCCTTGAAGTAGGCCAGGCTCGGCGGCAACCACAGCAGCACGACCCCGACGAGCAGGGTCGCGCCCAGGGTTCCCAACCTCGGGCCGCGCAGCACCAGGGGCAGGCCGCCGATCAGGCCCATGGTCGTCAACCAGGCCCGACCTGCCAGATGCCCCCGGACCAGCCGCCAGGCGCCGTAGCCGACGCCGAGTGCCAGCAGCGCCAGCAGCAGCGCCAACGCCATCAACCCGGAGCGGCTGCCGCCGGCCAGCAGCCGCGCGTTGCCCCAGGAGGCCACGCCGAAGCCCAGCAGGACCAGGGCCAGCACGGCCCACCAGGCAACGGCCAGGCGCAGCGTGGCGGGAAGCTTTTTCACACCAGCCAGCCTACTGGGTGTGCCCAACCGCACAGGCCCCGCCCCGTCGTCGTGCCCTGTCCTCCTGTAGACTGGAATCTCACCGATATCCGGCTTCCCTCGCATCCTGCCCAATTCTTGAGGCAGGAGCTCATCGTGTGTGAGTCCGCAGCGTGCGGGCAGTTTCTTCATAGGGGAGCGGCCGGACTGGTGTGTGAGTCCGAATGTGCCGCGGATCCCGCCTCCTTGCGAGTGCCGGGTGCTCCGCCCCTATGAATGAGGTAATTCGCTATGTCTTCCGACATGTCCACCAACGCGCCCGAAACCGCCGCCGACGAGAACACGGTCAAGTTCACCGACCTCGGGATCGACCCCCGGGTGCTGGCCGCCGTCGAGGACCTCGGCTACGAGAAGCCGTCCCCGATCCAGGCCGCCACCATTCCGCTGCTGCTCGAGGGCCGGGACGTCGTGGGCCTGGCCCAGACCGGTACCGGCAAGACCGCCGCCTTCGCGATCCCCGCCCTGTCCCGCATGGCCGAGTTGGCCGACCTGAACGGCACCGCTCGCAACACGCAGGTCCTGGTGCTGGCCCCGACCCGCGAGCTCGCGCTCCAGGTCGCCGAGGCCTTCACCTCCTACGCCAAGCACATGGGCGACTTCACCGTCCTGCCCGTGTACGGCGGCTCCCCGTACGGGCCCCAGCTTTCCGGTCTGCGCCGCGGCGCCCAGGTCGTCGTCGGCACCCCCGGCCGCGTCATCGACCACATCAACAAGGGCTCGCTGGACCTGTCCCACCTGCAGTACGTGGTGCTCGACGAGGCCGACGAGATGCTGCGCATGGGCTTCGCCGAGGAGGTCGACAAGATCCTCGAGGCCACCCCCGAGGAGAAGCAGGTAGCCCTCTTCTCCGCCACGATGCCCGGGTCCATCCGCCGCATCTCCAAGCAGTACCTGCGCAACCCGCAGGAGGTGTCGGTGAAGTCCTCCACCAGCACCGGCAAGAACATCCGCCAGCGCTACGTCCAGGTCATGGGCGCGCACAAGCTCGACGCCATGACCCGCATCCTCGAATCCGAGGAGCACGACGGCATCATCGCGTTCGTGCGCACCAAGATGGCCACGGAGGACCTCGCCGAGAAGCTCAAGGCCCGCGGGTTCACCGCCGCGGCCATCAACGGCGACATCCCGCAGCAGCAGCGCGAGCGCACCGTGGAGAACCTGCGCAGCGGCAAGATCGACATCCTGGTCGCCACGGACGTCGCCGCCCGCGGGCTCGACGTGGAGCGCATCAGCCACGTCATCAACTTCGACATCCCGCACGACACCGAGTCCTACGTGCACCGCATCGGCCGCACCGGCCGTGCCGGCCGCCAGGGCGACGCCATCCTGTTCATGACCCCGCGCGAGAAGTACCTGCTGCGGGCCATCGAGAAGGCCACCCGCCAGCCCGTCGAGGCGATGACCCTGCCCAGCGTGGACGTCGTCAACGACAAGCGCCTGGAGAAGTTCGCCGGCCGGATCTCCGAGACCCTCGCCGCCGAGGAGCTCTCGGTCTTCCGCAACCTCGTCGAGAAGTTCGAGGCCGAGCACGACGTCACCGCCGTGGAGATCGCCGCGGCCCTGGCCCACATGGCCCAGGGTGGCCGTCCGCTGCTCATGGAGGAGCTCCCCGTTCCCCCGGCCAAGCAGGCCCGCATGTCCAAGGGTGCCAAGGACGGTTTCGGCTCCCGCGGCCCGTCGCGCCCGCTGACCGAGGGCAACGCCACATACCGCATTGCCGTGGGGCGCCGCCAGCGCGTCATGCCCGGCTCCATCGTCGGGGCCCTGGCCAACGAGGGCGGCTTCAGCTCCAGCCAGATCGGCGGCATCGACATCCGTGCCGATCACACCCTGGTGGAGCTGCCGGCCGAGCTGTCGCAGGACCAGTGGAATGCCCTGTCCCGCACCCGGGTCGGCGGCGAGCTGATCCGCCTGGAGCTGGACACCGGCCGTGCGCCGCGTCGTGAGCGCGAGGGCGGCGACCGCGGCGGCTACCGCAAGGACCGCGGCGGCTTCGATGGCCCGCGCGGCGATCGCGGCGGCTACCGGGGCGACCGCGGTGACCGGGGGGACCGTGGCGGGTTTGGCGGCTCCCGCAAGCCGCGCAGCTCCTCGCGCAACTTCGAGGGCGGCCGTGGCCGCAGCTACTAGCAGCGACACCAGCAGCCGCTGACACCACCGGACGGCCGGTACTCCCACGACAGGGAGGACCGGCCGTCCGCCGTTTAAGGCCCCGGGAGCCCGGTGGAGCCGCGGTGGGCGCTCCGGGGGAAGCACCGTGGAAAGGGTGTACACGCCGGTGCCCGGCGGTTTATCGGGCCCGCATCCATGCCCGGGTTGTGGCGTCGGCCACAACACGTGGCTTCGATTTCATCCGGGCGCAGATTGCTGGTAGAGTTTTTCTCCGTTGCCCCCCTAGCTCAGTGGTAGAGCGCGTTCTTGGTAAGAACGAGGTCACCGGATCGATTCCGGTGGGGGGCTCTGAGTGGAAAGCCCGCGTCCGTGTCGACTCGCGAGAGAAACCGACGGGGTCGCGGGCGTTCCCATTCGTGGCGGTGTAGCTCAGCTGGTTAGAGCGCACGACTCATAATCGTGAGGTCCCGGGATCGAGTCCCGGCACCGCTACCACAGGAATCCGTCCCGCACCGCGGGGCGGATTCCGTCGTTCCCGGACACCCTGTTCCCCGCTCCGTTTCCTGCCCCGGCCCCGTGTCCTGCCCGGCCCTCGGGCTGCCGCGCGGCCCGCCTATGCTGGATGGATGCGTTCCCCCTCCGGCTTCACCGGCTCCTCCGATGCCATCGCCCCGGCCCACACGGCGTGGCCCGCGGAGACCGGGGCCCTGCTCAGCGCCGGCATCGACTGGCCCGCCGACCGGTCCCGGCCCCGCTGGCAGCTGCAGGATGCACACGGGGCGCGTGCCGACGTCGTGCTGGAGCAGGGGGCCCGCTGCTCCTTCGCCGTGGAGGCCGGGCGCTGGTGCCTGGGCCACACCGTGGTCCGCGACGCCAACACCTGGGAGCACCTCGACTGCCCCGACGCCGCGCGCGCCGACCGCGGCACCCAATGCGGTCGCTGTCTGGCCCGCGACGACGCCCGGCACATGCACGATTTCCACCGCTCCGGCATCGCTCCGCCCGGCCTGCGCGCCTACCTCGCCCGCCCGCAGTGGCTCTACGTCGCCACCTTTGCCAACGGCGCCTCCAAGGTCGGCACGGCGGGGCAGGGAAACAAGTGGCGCCGGCTGGCCCAGCAGGGCGCCGTCGTGGCCACCTACGTGGCCCTGGCCGCCGACGGGCGGATCGTGCGGGTCCTGGAGGACCTGGTCACCGACCGGCTCGGCCTGGGGCAGGCGGTGCGCGCCTCCGCGAAGGCCGCCGGGTTGACCGACCCCGGCCAGGGCGGCCCGTCGCCGTCCGGGGTGTACGACGCCGGATCCCTCGCCCGGGTGCACCGGGTCCAGGTCGAGCGCGTGCACGCGCTGCTTGCCGGGGACCCCGCCGCCGCTGCGCTGGATGCCGAACCGGCCGACGAGGCCTTCGAACCGCCGGCCGCCGCGGAGGCCCTGCTGGCGGCCTGGGACACCGGCGCCCTGCATGCCTATCCCGGCTGGCTCAGCGCCAGCACCCACGGGTTCACCGTCGAGGCCGTCTTGGGCCAGGTGCTCGGCGTCCGGCTCGCCGGATCCGACCGGCTCTACGCCGCGGACGCCTCGGTGCTCAAGGGCCGGCGCGTGGTACCGGGCGAGCACGCCACGGCCGTGCCCGTGGCGCAGGATGCGCTGTTCTGACCCGGATAGACTGGACGGCATGATCAGCACACCCTGGGAATCGGCGTCGGGCCTCTACAAGGTCCTGGTGATCGCGTCGATGGCCGTTTCGGCGCTGGGCATCATCCTGGCGCTGGTCGGCGCCAACACCACCAACCGGCCGCTGATGTACACGGCGGTGGGGATCATCCTGGTCGGCCTGCTCACCCATGTGGCCGGCCTCGTGGTCCGCGGCCGCGACGTCAAGACGTACCGGAAACAGAACCCGCCCGTGCCGAAGCAGCGCCCGGGCCGCTAGAACCGGCGCTTCAGCGCGTCCGCTACGCGGTTTTCCGCGACGTGCTTGCGTGCGTGCTCCACGGCAGGTTCGAGTTCGTCGAAGACATGCCGGTAGTGTCGCAGTGCCGCGATCACGCCGACGGTCTCGGCCATCTTGACGTGTTCAGGTCGGATGCCCTTGATCAGCACCGTGATCTTGCGTCGCTCCAGGGCCCCGATGATGTCCACCAGGGCGCGGGCGCCGGTCGCGTCGAGCATGCGCAGGCGTGAGAGCCGCAGGATGACGACTTCGACACCCGTCACGGCTTGGACGTCCGTGAGGATCTTTTCGGCCGCGCCGAAGAACATGGCGCCGTCGAGGCGGAACAGGGCGATCCGTTCATCGTCCGGGCGGGCGTCGCCGGGCAGCTCCTCGCGCGCGGCTCCTGACGCCTTGGCCACCGAGCGCAGGGCGAAGAACGCGGCGACCAGCACCCCGATCTGGATCGCCTCGATGAGATCGAACGCCACGGTGATGATGGCCGTGACCACGAACAGGGTCGCCTCCGAGCGGCCCGAGCGCAGGATCGAGGCCATCGTATGGCGGGAGACCATGCGGGTGGCCGTCACCATCAGGATGCCGGCCAGTGCGGCCAACGGGATGCGTCCGATCAGCTGTGAACCGGCGTAGACGATGACCAGCAACAGCATGGCATGGACGATGGAGGCTAAGCGGGTACGGGCTCCGCTGCGCACATTCACGGCGGTACGGGCGATGGCGCCGGTAGCCGGCATGCCCCCGAAGAGCCCGGCAGCTATCGATGCCAGGCCCTGTCCGGCGAGTTCCCGATCCGGGTGGTATTGCCCGGTGGTCGAACCCTGGGGTCCCACCAAACCTGCGGCGACCCGCGCCGAGAGCAGCGACTCGATGGCGGCCAGTGCGGCCACGGCCACCGCTGGGCCGGCCAGCTCGGCCATCAGGGGCAGCGAGATCGGCGGCAGTGCCGGGGCTCCCAGCGCCGAGGGCAGCTCGCCGATGCGGGGGATGTCCAGATGCAGCCACTCGACCACGACGGTGACCAGCGCGATGGCGATCAGGCTGGCCGGTATCCCGGGGTGCAGGCGCGGGGCCATGACCATCAGGGTGGCCACGACGGCCACGATGGCCAGGGTGATACCCGCCGTTGGCCAGTGCGCACCGGCGGCGGAGATCCAGGCGGCAACGACGGTGTTCAGACCCGACGGCGCCTTGGTACCGGTGGCCAGGGGCACTTGTTGGAGGAAGATGATCGTGCCGATCCCCAGCGTGAAACCCTCGACCACCGGCCACGGGATGTAGGCCACGGCCCTGCCCAGGCCCGTCAGGCCGGCGGCCAGGACGATGATCCCGGCCATGATGCTCAACAGGGCGATGGACCCCACACCATGGGCAGCGACGATGGGGGCGAGGATGACCACCATCGCCCCGGTGGGCCCGGAAACCTGGACCGGGGAGCCGCCCATCACGGCGGCGACCAGCCCGGCAATGACCGCCGTGACGAGTCCGGCGGCGGCTCCGACCCCGGAGGTCACACCAAAGGCCAGGGCCAGGGGAAGTGCAACGATGCCCACGGTGACACCGGCCAGGATGTCGACCCGCCAGCTCGTGGGCAGCAGGGCATAGTCGTCGGGGCCCGGAAAAAAGGCCCGGAGGCTAGGGCGTGCCATCAGCGCCCGACCGCCGTGGCGTGTGCCATGTTCCCGGTGCCGCTGCCGGCCACCGTCCGGTCGTGGAGGAACTGCCGGGC
Organism: Arthrobacter sp.; assembly: GCA_035571895.1. Lineage (GTDB taxonomy): Bacteria > Actinomycetota > Actinomycetes > Actinomycetales > Micrococcaceae > Arthrobacter_H. The sequence continues at coordinate 21,271 of DATNBS010000200.1, forward strand.
GATGGCCAACAGTTCGGCAACTCCGGGATGGGCCAAGGTGTAGTCGACGTGGCTGGCCCGGCGCTGCGAGGTGACCACGCCGTGCCGACGCAGCACGCGCAGATGCTGCGATAGGTGGCTGGCTTCGATGTCCATGGCCATCAGCAGCTGGGCGACGGTGGCCTTCTGGCCGGGTGAGTCCACCAGGATCTCGAGTGCACGGATTCGGGCCGGGTGGGCGAGGGCCTTGAACAGGTTCGCCTTGATCTCATAAAGCGGTAGCTGGGCGTCGTCCAGGAACACGGGTACCTCACTGGGTGGTGCGACGGAATGATGTTTTGATCATATCGCGGCACTGGCCAGTCCTGCACAGGCCGCGGGCACAGTGCCATAAACTGGAATCCGAGCCAGAGCAGCCGCCCGACAGCGAGGACACCATGAGCATCAACCCGGCCCTGCAGGGGCGCAGCTATCCGGCGGGGGAGGCCTACGTGGTCTCCCGCGAGAAGATCCGCGAGTTCGCCGCCGCCACCAAGGCGTCGAACCGCGCGCACTTCGACCTCGAGGCGGCCGCCGGGCTCGGCCACGCCGACCTCGTCGCCCCGCCGACGTTCGCGATCATCGTCGCCCAGCGGGCCGACGCGCAGCTGGTCGCCGACCCGGAAGCGGGCATCGACTTCTCCCGCGTGGTCCATGCCGACCAGCGCTTCACCCTGCACCGCCCGATCGTCGCCGGCGACGAGCTGGTCGCCGCCCTGCACGTCGACAAGGTCCGCGCGATGGGCTCGGGCGCGATGATCACCACGCGCGCCGAAATCAGCACCAGCGACGGCGCCGCCGTGGCCACCACCGTTTCGTCGATCCTCGTCCGCGGGGAGGAGGCAGCATGACACCCATCGACTTCGCCACCCTTGAGAAGGGCCAGGAGATCGGTAGCACCACCCTGCACGTGAACCGGGCCGACCTGGTCCGCTATGCCGGGGCCAGCGGGGACTTCAACCCGATCCACTGGAACGAGCGCTTCGCCACCGAGGTCGGCCTGCCCGGAGTCATCGCGCACGGCATGTTCACCATGGGTGCCGCCGTCACGCTGGTCGAGGACTGGGTCGGCGATCCCGGGGCCATCGTCGACTACCAGACCCGCTTCACCAAGCCCGTCGTCGTCGAGGACCCTGCCGGCACCAACCCCTCCGACGCGCAGGGCACCGCCCTGGAGGTCGGCGGGGCCATCGGCGCCCTCGACGAGGAGGCCCGCACCGCCCGCATCGACCTGACCGTCGTCGCCGACGGGCAAAAGGTGCTCGTCAAGGCGCAGGCCCTGGTCCAGTTCTGATGCCCCGGTTGCTCTCCGAGCTGACCACGACCGGTGTCGGCGGCCCCGCGGCCGACGTCGTCGCGGCGACCTCCGAGGCCCAGGTGCTCGCCGCCGTGCGTGCCGCCGACGACGCCGGACGGAAACTGCTCATCGTGGGCGGCGGATCCAACCTGGTCATCTCCGACGACGGATACGACGGCACGGTCCTGCGCATCGCCACCCGGGGCGTGGACATCGCCCGAAGCCCGGACGGTGCCCGGTCCCGGGTGACGGTGGCCGCGGGCCACCCGTGGGACGACGTCGTGCGGGCCACCCTGGATGCCGGGCTCTCGGGCCTCGAGGCGCTCTCGGGCATCCCGGGGTCCACCGGGGCGACCCCCGTGCAGAACGTGGGGGCCTACGGCGCCGACGTGTCCACGACGCTGGAATCCGTCAGGGCATGGGACCGCCACACGTCCCGCCTCGTGGACTTCGCCAACGCCGACCTGGCCTTCGGCTACCGCGACTCGCTGCTCAAGCGCACCACGGTCCAGGGCTCGCCGCGCTACGTCGTCCTCGACGTCACCTTCGCGCTCGAGGCCGCGGAGCTGGGGGCGCCGATCGCCTACGCCGAACTGGCGCGGACCCTCGGCGTCCAGGCCGGCGAGCGGGCCCCGGCCGCCGACGTCCGCGCCACCGTGCTGCGGCTGCGCGCCGGCAAGGGCATGGTCCTGGACCCCACGGACCGCGATACGTACAGCACCGGCTCCTTCTTCACCAACCCGATCGTGGACGCCGACACCGCGGCCTCGCTGCCCCCCGATGCCCCGCGTTTCCCGGCCGACGGCGGCACCAAGCTCTCTGCGGCGTGGCTGATCGACCGTGCGGGCTTCGCCAAGGGCTACGGGCTGCCCGGCACGGCCGGCGCCGCGCTGGCCGGCGGGCGGGCTTCGCTGTCCAGCAAGCACACCCTGGCCGTCACCAACCGCGGCCAGGCCACCGCGGCGGACATCCTGGCCGTCGCCCGCGCCGTGCGCGACGGGGTGGCCGAACGCTACGGCATCACCTTGCACAACGAGCCCCTGCTCATCGGGATCGACCTCTGACATGAGCGCCGCGCCCGCACCACGGACCATCGTGGCGCGGGCACGCCTGGCTTCCCAGGGCCTGCTCCCCGTTCGCGGGCACGCCCACGGCCGCCCGGACGCGGGCGAGCCGGATGCCGGCCAGTCCCGGACAGATCCTGCCGGGGCCGTCCGGCGCCTGCTCCTGGTGCAGGCCCAGGACTTCGGCCAGGCGTTCTGGGCGCTGGGCGTGCGCACCCCCGGAGCGGACGTGGCCACGGTCCGGGCGGCGTTCGACGCCGGGGCCATCGTGCGGACCTGGGCAGCCCGCGGCACCCTGGTGCTGGCTGTCCCCGGCGTCCTCGACGACGTGCTTGCGGTAACGGCGCCGCGCATGCGGGCCCAGACGGCCGCCGTCTTCCGCCACTCGGGCATCACCGCCGACGACCTTGCCGCCCTGGCGCCGGTGGCGCTGCGCCGCAGTGCCGGCGGAGCGACCCGCAGCAGCCTCCTCGAGGCCTTCCGCGAGGCCGGGCAGCCCACCGCCGGACAACGCGGCTACCACCTGCTGATGGGCCTGTCGCTGGAGCGCGTGATCGTCCAGGGCCCGATGGCCGCCGGCGGCGCCGGCCAGTTGTTCGTGCCCTACCGGAACTGGCTGGAAGCGGCGCAGGGACGGACACGGCACGACGGCGAGGACCCCGCCGGTGCCCTGGAACGCCTGGCGGTGGGGTACTTCACCGGCCATGGGCCGGCCACGGAGTCCGACTTCGCCTGGTGGCTCGGCGTCCCGCTGACCCCCGTGCGCGCCGCGTTGGCGGCCGCGGGGGCCGACGGACGGCTCGTGCGCCGGGAGGTGTCCGGCAGCGGCCACTGGATGGCGCCGGGGACGGCGGCCGTGCTCGACGCCGGTGGTCCGGGCCCGGGGGCCCGCAGCCTCGTGGCGTTGCCGGGGTTCGACGAGTACCTGCTGGGATACCGCGACCGGTCGGCGACGCTGCCCGCGCAGCACGCGGCCCGGGTCGTGCCCGGCGGCAACGGGGTCTTCCGCCGGACGATCATCCGGGGTGGGGCAACGGTCGGCACCTGGTCGGCCGAGGGCCGGCCCGAACCGTTCGGGGCCGATCTCGGACCCGCCGTCGCCCGGGCCTTCGCCGCGCGGATGCGGGCGTACTCCAGGTTTTGGGCACGGTGATGTCACAATTGCGCGGGCGGGCGGGTCGTCGTGGACTTTACCGGCGGCGCTGGCGCACTATGGAGGCATGGAACACGAGACAAGCCTGGAACACGCGCTGGATCTGGCAGAGGGCAACATGAAGGAAGCCAAGCGCCTGCTTGATCGGGGCAAGGCGGCCCATGCCGCCGGGGAAATCACCGACGAGCGTCTCGCGGCTCTGCAGCGCCTCTACGACACGGCCAACGAGGACGTGGGGCGCGTCCAGCACGAGAACTGACCGGCATCCCGTCGCCCCCTCCGGCAGACGGAACGCAGACGGCAGGGGCACCACCCGCGGGTGGTGCCCCTGCCGTTTGTCCAGCCCCTTGGGGCGGCCCCTGGTCCTGCCCCTGTAGTCCGGCCCGCTGTCCGGCGGAGCCGCGGCCTACAGCCGTCCCAGGACGATGGCCAGCATGCGTCGCAGCGGCTCGGCGGCGCCCCACAGCAGCTGGTCGCCCACGGTGAAGGCGGAGAGGTACTGCGGACCCATCTCCAGCTTCCGCAGCCGGCCCACCGGGATGTCCAGGGTGCCGGAGGCGGCGACGGGGGTCAGCTGCTTCATGGTGGCATCCTTCGTATTGGGCACCACCGTCGCCCATTCGTTGTCGGCGTCGAGCAGGCGCTCGATCTCGTCCAGTGGCAGGTCCTCGGTGAGCTTCAGCGTCAGGGCCTGCGAGTGCGAGCGCATGGCACCGATGCGCACGCAGAGCCCGTCGAGCATGATGTGGTTGTCCGCGCCGGTGCCGAGGATCTTGTTGGTCTCGACCCCGGCCTTCCACTCCTCCTTGGACTGCCCGTTGCCCAGGTCGGCGTCGATCCAGGGGATGAGCGAGCCGGCCAGCGGGACGCCGAACTCGGTGGCGTCCAGGCCGCCGCGCTGGGTCTGCAGCACCTTGCGGTCGATCTCCAGGATCGCCGAGGCGGGGTCGGCCAGTTCATCGGCCACCGAATAGTTGATGTCGCCGAACTGGTTGACCAGCTCGCGCATGTGGCGTGCCCCGCCGCCGGAGGCGGCCTGGTAGGTCATCGCGGTGCCCCACTCGACCAGCCCGTTGCGGAACAGCCCGCCCAGGCCCATCAGCATGCAGGACACGGTGCAGTTGCCGCCGACGAAGTCCAGCGTCCCGGCCGCCAGGCCGGCATCGATCACCTTGCGGTTCACCGGGTCCAGCACGATGATCGAGTCGTCGTTCATCCGCAGCGTGGACGCCGCGTCGATCCACAGGCCCTTCCAGCCGCGGGAGCGCAGCTCGGGGTGCACGCGCTGGGTGTATTCACCACCCTGGGCGGTGACCAGGATGGGCAGCTTGGCCAGTTCGTCGAGGTCGTAGGCGTCCTGCAGCACGCCCGCGCCCGCGGCAAACGACGGGACCGGCCCGCCCGGGTTGGAGGTCGAGAAGAAGACCGGGTCGATGCCCTCGAAGTCGCCCTCGTCGAGCATGCGTTGCATGAGCACGGAGCCGACCATGCCTCGGTAGCCAATGAATCCAACGGAAGAAGTCATTCATCCATCGTAAGGCGACGACGGGGTCGAACCCCAGCCGGGTTACGCCTGCGGGGCGGCCCTGCCGGGGATCGGCGGGCGGGAGCCGGGCCTTCGGCCTACTTCCCGGAGAGCAGCCTGGCCCGCCGGTTGATGGCCCAGTACGCGCCGAACGCGAAGGCCTGGGTGATGGTCACCAGCACGATGACGCCGCCCAGGACCGCCCCGGTGAGGATCATCCAGAACCCCAGCGCGGCGCAGATCAGACCGAGTAGCGGGAAGAGCATGAACCCCAGGGCGAACAGCGGCTCGGGCTGGGAGGTCAGGGCGCGGAAGGCTTCCTTCATCTAGCGGCGCTCCCAGAGCTCGTGGCGGTACTCGGTGCCGTTGGCGGCGGTCAGCCACCCCTCGGAGGGCTCGCGCAGAGCCAGCTTCCAGCCCGCGGACAGGTGGGGTGCCCGGGTGTCCCCGGTGGCGTCCGTGTTGATGACGGTGACCACCGCGGTGTCGGCCAGCGGCTCGTAGGCGGCGTAGACCTCCCCGCCCCCGCAGATCCAGATCTCCTCCGCCCCGGGGGCGGAACGCGCGGCGTCGAGCCCCTCCTGCAGCGAGTGCACGACGCCGGCTCCCGCACTGGCCGCCTCCTCCGCAGTGGCGCTGTCGGAAGTCAGCACGATCGTGGTCCGACCGGAGAACGGCCGGAAGCGCGGCGGGATCGAGGCCCAGGTGCGCCGGCCCATGATGACCGGGTGGCCCATGGTGGTCTGCTTGAAGTGGGCCATGTCCTCGGGCAGGTTCCAGGGCATGGCACCCTCGTGGCCGATGACCCCGTCGACGGTCTGGGCCCAGATCATGCCGATATGCGCTGCGGCCCGGTCCTGGGCGCCCTCCGGGGCGGCGTGCCGGTGGCCGGGCGTTTCCTGCTGGTGCCCGGGTGCCGCGTGGCGCCTCATACGGCCACCGGGGCCTTGATGGTGGGGTGGTGGCGGTAGCCGACGACCTCGAAGTCCTCCAGCGTGTAGTCCAGGATGGACGACGGGGTGCGGGTCAGGCGCAGTTGCGGGGAGTCGTAGGGCTCGCGGCCCAGCTGCTCGGTGACCTGCTCGAGGTGGTTGTCGTAGATGTGCACGTCGCCGCCGGTCCAGATGAACTCGCCGACGTCCAGGCCGACCTGCTGGGCGACCATGTGCGTGAGCAGGGCGTAGGAGGCGATGTTGAACGGCACGCCCAGGAACATGTCGGCGCTGCGCTGGTAGAGCTGGCAGGAGAGCTTGCCGTTGGCGACATGGAACTGGAAGAACACGTGGCAGGGCGGCAACGCCATCTTCCCCAGCTCGGCGACGTTCCAGGCCGAAACCAGGTGCCGGCGCGAGGCCGGATTGGTCTTCAGCGCCTCGACGACCTCGCTGATCTGGTCGATGTGCCCGCCATCGGGTGTGGGCCAGGAGCGCCACTGCACGCCATAGACGGGCCCGAGGTCGCCGTTCTCGTCGGCCCATTCGTTCCAGATCCGCACGCCCTGCTCCTGCAGCCAGGCCACGTTCGAGTCGCCGCGCAGGAACCACAGCAGCTCGGCGGCCACGGACTTGAAGTGCACCCGCTTGGTGGTGACCAGCGGGAAGCCGGCCGAGAGGTCGAAGCGGATCTGCCGGCCGAACACGCTGCGCGTGCCGGTACCGGTCCGATCCGATGTGGGTGTGCCGTGCTCCAGCACGTCGCGCAGCAGGTCCTCGTACGGGGTTGGAATACTCACGCCCGCCAGTCTACCGGCCGAGGTCCCGCCCCCTACCCCGCTCCCAGCGTGAAACCGATCGACAGGCCGACGGGCAGCCCGATGACCAGCAGGGCGAAGACCGCCACCGCCAATTTGCCCTTCGGCGGCCCGACGTTCACCGTCAGGCCCATGCCGCTGCCCTCCCGCTTGGGAACCAGCACCCGGGGGTCGGTGGGGTCGTTGTAGAGGACGCCGCCCCACAACCAGAGTTCCTCCTCGGCCGCCTCCTCGGCGTCGGGGTGGATCCCCGCGGCGGCGGCGTAGCGGTGGGCCCAGCGGGTGCCGCGCCGGAAGGACCAGGCGATCGCCACCAGGACCAGGACCACGGCGACCAGGACGCCCCAGCCCCCGACGTGTTCGGGGCGGAGCCACCCCTGGAGGGCCAGGCCGGAGAAGACCAGGGCCATCAGCAGGGAGGTCAGGCCCAGGCCGGTGATGGTCCCGCGCACCATGCCTTCGCGCTGGATTTGCCGGTAGGCCGAGGGCGCCGGCCGCGCCGGGGACATGGCCGGGACGACGGCGGCCACGAAGGCCATCAGGACCGTGAGCCCGAGGCCGACCCACAACATGCCGAACACGGTGCCGGGGGTCTTGGCATCGAAGGCGTCCGGCGCCCCGGAGGGGCCCCAGTGCGTGGGGATCGTCGCGGGCAGGTCCGCATAGATGGTCAACCCGTACAGCTGGGCGGCCAGCAGGACGGCGACTGCCAGCGGATAGGCCAGCCAGGCGGTGCCGCGCCCGCGCGCCAGGTCCTGCTCGGTGATCGTTCCCATGGCCTTCGAGCCTAGCTGGTTCCGCGCGACGCCCGGGCCCGCCTTAACCGGCCGCGCACGAGGTCGACGACGGTGACCATCCCGGCGGCACCAGCCCCGAGGGCATCGAGTTCCTTCTGGGCCCGGCTGGAGGTTCCGTCGGCAACGCTCAGGTCGACCGCCCCACCGTGCTCGCCGTCGCCACCCGCACCCCTTGCCGTCGGGGCGCCGACCACCAGTACCGCCGGTCCGGAGCCTGCTCCCTGGGGCGCGGCGGATTGCCTCCGACCGGGAGCTTCGTCGCGTGCCAGACGCGAGCCAGGGCCACCCGCCACGGGAGGTAGCGGCTCCGGGGTCTACTCGGCGAGCATGTCCTGGTATTCGGGATAGCGGTCCAGGTAGTCCTGCACGTAGGTGCACTCCGGGATGATCGTGCGGCCCTGGGCACGCAGTTCCTCCAGCACCAGGGTGACCAGGGCGCGCGCGTAGCCGCGGCGGCCATGGGCCTCGTCGATGATGGTGTGCTGCAGGGTCACGACGCCGGTGCGGGGGTCGATGCTGTAGCCGAGGATGCCGATGAAGGCCTCCCGATGCCAGAGGCCGTAACGGCCCCGGTCCGGATCGTGTTCGAGGCGGAGGCCGTCGTGCACGATCTTCTCCGGGCGCTGGCCCGGCACGGCCGGCTGGCCTCGGTGGGCGGTGTTCACGTGACCTCCTGGGACGGTGGATGCCTGTCCTCCGAGCGTACTCGGCGCCGTGCGGGGCCGACTACCCGTGCAGGGGAATCAGTCGTCGAACGTCTCGAAGACCTCGACCGAAACGGGCTTGCGCAGCTTGGCCACCGGCTGCTGGATGACCACGATCGCCCCCGGGCGCAGATACGGGTCCCGTGCGGGCAGGAAGCGGGCTAGCGGGCCGGTGAGCCGCTCGGCGAGGGCGTCGAAGACCATCGGCAGTACCGGGCGGTGCGTGCACAGCGCCTGCGGGACGCCCTTGTCCATCAGCTTGCGGATCGTCTTGCGCACGGCGGACGGCCTGCGGGTGGCCTCGTGCTCGGTCAGCGCCGGCACGAGCTTCACCCCGAGGTCCCGTGACTTCAGGTACGGCGAGACCGTCTGGATGCAGCGGGTCCAGGGGCTGCTGGCCACCCGCTGCGGCTCCCAGGCGGCGAGCAGCGCTGCCACCTCCAGCGCCTGGCGCTTGCCGGTGGCGGCCAGGGGGCGCTTGCCCTCCTCCTTGGTCCAGCTGGAACGGGGCTTGGCCTTGGCATGGCGCAGCACGATCAGCGGAACGGTGGCCAGACGGCCCTCGATGTAGGCCGACTCCAGCGCGTCCAGGGGATCGATGTCGGAGGGGTTCGTCAGCCAGCGGCGTGCCTCGGCGGGGGAGACCCAGCGGGCGGAATCCACCTCGTGTCCATCCGGCACCGCGCGCTCGCCGGAGACCTGGGCGGCCCAGTAGTAGACGATCTTCTGCCCGGCCTTCACCGGGTAGCGGATGGCCGGCAGCGGGATGCCCAGGGTGATGCGCAGGCCGACTTCCTCGCGCACCTCGCGCACCGCGCATTGCGGAACGGTCTCGCCGTCGTCGAGCTTGCCCTTGGGCCAGGACCAGTCGTCGTACTTGTCGCGGTGGATCATCAACACCTGGAGGTCCCCGTCGGAGAGCCGCCACGGCAGCGCTCCGGCTGCCAGCACCTTGGCGGTCCCCCCGGTGACGACCGGGTCATCGGAGGAACGCATCACCAGCGACATCAGCGACGGGCCGCCCATCGCTGCCGGGATTCCAGCAGCCAGGACTGCACGTCGGAGAGCTTCTCGCCGTCGGGCCCGAGGTGGTGGCGGGTCCAGGCCCCCTGGGAATCCAGGTGCCAGCTGGCCGTCCGCTCGTCCACGTAACGGTCGAGGATGCGCTGCAGCTCGGCGATGTCGTCCTTGTTGGACAGCCGCACCAGGGCCTCGACGCGCCGGTCGAGGTTGCGGTGCATCATGTCCGCCGAGCCGATGTAGATGACCGGTTCGCCGTCATTGAGGAAGGAGAAGACCCGCGAGTGCTCCAGGAAGCGGCCGAGGATCGAACGGACCCGGATGTTCTCGCTCAGCCCCGGGACGCCGGGACGCAGCGAGCAGATGCCGCGCACGATGACGTCGACCTTCACCCCGGCCTGGCTGGCGCGGTAGAGCGCGTCGATGACCGCCTCGTCGACCATGGAGTTGACCTTGATGACCACCCGGGCCTCGCGGCCGGCCGCGCGGTGGGCGATCTCCTGCTCGATCCGGTCGATCAGCCCGGACCGCAGCGTCCGGGGCGCGACCAGCAGGCGCTTGAAGGTGGAGCGCGGGGCATAGCCCGAGAGCTGGTTGAACAGCCGCGAGAGGTCCTCGCCGACCTGGTCGTCGGTGGTCAGCAGGCCCAGGTCCTCGTAGTACCGGGCGGTGCGGGGGTGGTAGTTGCCGGTGCCGATGTGGCAGTAGCGGCGCAGCCGGTCGCCCTCGCGGCGGATGACCAGGGACAACTTCGAGTGGGTCTTCAGCCCCACGATCCCGTAGACCACGTGGACGCCGGCCTGCTCGAGCTTGCGCGCCCAGGAGATGTTGGCCTGCTCGTCGAACCGGGCCTTGATCTCCACCAGGGCCAGGACCTGCTTGCCCGCCTCGGCGGCATCGATGAGCGCATCGACGATGGGCGAATCGCCGGAGGTGCGGTACAGGGTCTGCTTGATGGCCTGCACCTTCGGGTCCGCCGCCGCCTGCTCCAGGAAGGCCTGGACCGAGGTGGAGAAGGAATCGTAGGGGTGGTGCAGCAGGATGTCGCGCCGGCGCATGGCGGCGAAGACGTTGGCCGCCTTGGACGTCTCCGACTCATTGAGGAACCGGCTGGTGTGGGCCAACTGCTTGGGGTAGTGCAGGTCGGCGCGGTCGATCCCGGCGATGACCGAAAGCCCGCGCAGGTCCAGCGGGGCGGGCAGCGCGAAGACCTCGTCCTCCTCGACGCCGAGCTCGCGCACCAGCAGCTCGCGGATGGCCGGGTTGATGTCGCTGGCGACCTCCAGGCGCACCGGCGGGCCGAACCTGCGGCGCAGCAGTTCCTTCTCCAGCGCCTGCAGCAGGTTCTCGGCGTCGTCCTCCTCGACCTCGAGGTCCTCGTTGCGCGTGACCCGGAAGGTGTGGTGCTCGACGACCTCCATGCCCGGGAACAGGTATTCCAGGTGCTGGGCGATGACGTCCTCGAGCGGGATGAAGCGTGCCAGGCGTCCGGCCGAATTGCCCGCCCGGGGCCCGTCGACGGAGATCAGCCGCGGCAGCACGTCGGGGACCTTCAGCCGCGCGAAGAGCTCCTTGCCGCTGACCGGGTTGCGCACGATCACCGCCAGGTTCAGCGACAGCCCGGAGATGTAGGGGAACGGGTGCGCCGGGTCCACGGCCAGCGGGGTCAACACGGGGAAGACCTGCGCCACGAACCAGCGTCGGATCTCGTCCTGGGCGACCTGGTCGAGCTGGCGCCACCGGGTGATCTGGATCTGCTCGGCGGCCAGGGCCGGGCGCAGGTACTCGGCGAACACGTGGGCGTGGCGCAGCTGCAGGTCCTTGGCCCGGACCAGGATCTCCTCGAGCTGGTCGATGGGGCTCACGCCGGCGGCAGAGGGCACCGCCAGGCCGGTGGCGATGCGGCGCTTGAGGCCGGCCACGCGGACCATGAAGAACTCGTCCAGGTTGGAGGCGAAGATGGACAGGAAGTTGACCCGCTCCAGCAGGTACAGGTCCGGGTCCTCGGCGAGCTCGAGCACGCGGGCGTTGAAATCCAGCCAGCTGATCTCGCGGTCCAGGAAACGGTCGTCGGTGAAGTCACCGTCCGGGCCCAGCGGCGGATCGAAGACGGGCAGTTCGATGCGGTCCTGCGTGGCCCGGGCCGAGGGCATGTCGCCGTCGCCGAAGCTCGCGGCGGTTGCGGAATTCGTCTCCATCGGGTCCGTCCTCACGTGGAAGTCGTTGGGGTGCAGCATGAACCGTAGTGCCCACACCACCGGCGCGGGCGCGACGACGCGTTCGGGAACACACTACCCGGCGGCCGTGGCGCCCCGCGCGTACATCACGTCCACGTCCCAGCGGGTGAACCCCAGTTTCTGGTACAGCGAGACGGCGGCGGTGTTGTCCGCGTCGACGTAGAGCATCACCGCCTGCAGCCCGCGCGAACGCAGGTGCTCGATCCCGGCGACGGTCAGCGCCCGGCCGAGCCCGGTGCCCTGGGCGGCTGGGACGACGCCGACGACGTAGACCTCGCCCACGGCGTGGTGCTCGCCGGTGGTGGGGCTCTTCAGCGCCGGGTGGACCTTGGTCCAGTGGAACCCGGCGATCCGCCCGTCCCCGTCCTCGGCCAGCAGGAACCCGTCGGGGTCGAACCAGTCCTCCTCCATGCGGGCGGCGAGGTCACCGGGCGTCATCGCCCCCTGCTCGGCATGCTCGGAGAAGGCCGCGGCATTGGCGGCGAGCCAGTCCTGTTCGTCCTGTCCGGGCACGAACGCGCGCAGCCGGTACCCGGCGGGCAACTCGGCCGGCGGCAGGCCGGCGTCGTGCACCAGGCGCATCCGCCAGAGTTCGCGCACGGGGGCGAAGCCGTGGTGCTGGGCCAGCCGGGCCGCGGCCTCGTGGTTGCCGTGGGACCAGGCCTGCAGCGACTCCAGCGGGACCTGCGCGGCCAGGGTCGCCACGAGGGCACCGCCGATCCCGTCGTTGCGGTATTCGGGGTGCACGACGATTTCCAGCGTGCCCGGGGCCCCGCCCGGCGCCGGGACGGCCACCGCCACCCCGACCAGCTCGCCGGAGGCCCCGCCGTCGGTGTCGGCCAGCCACGCGGCGACGACGAGCAGCGCATCCCCGGATTCGCCGGTGCGCAGCTCGACCAGGGTCTGCTCGCTCAGCGGGGGATTGCCGTCGGTGTCCTCGGCATCGGCGGCCAGGGCCGAGACCCGGCCCAGCAGTGCCGTCCCCGGCAGGCCGGTCGAGGTGGTGATGGTCCAATCGGTGCTCTGGGTGGCGCTCATGGAACCAACATAGCCGCGCTCAGCCACCTTGTGCAGCCGCCGGTTCGTCGTCGGCGCGTGCGGCGGCAAAGCGGTAGCCGACATTGCGGACGGTGCCGATGAGCTGTTCGTGGTCGGGACCGAGCTTGGCGCGCAGCCGCCGCACGTGCACGTCCACCGTGCGGGTTCCGCCGTAGTAGTCGTAGCCCCAGACCTCGTGCAGCAGCTGGTCCCGGCTGAACACCAGCCCGGGGTGCTGGGCCAGGTGCTTGAGCAGCTCGAATTCCTTGTAGGTCAGGTTCAGCGGCATGCCGTGGACCCGGGCCGTGTAGCTGGCCTCGTTGATCACCACGCCCCCGGCACGGATCTCGGCCGCCTCCTGGTGGGCCGCCGCGGTGGCCAGCGAGGTCACCAGCCGCAGGCGGGCCTCGACCTCCGCAGGGCCGGCGGTTTCCAGGACGACGTCGTTGGCCTGCCACAGGGCCGACACGGCCGCCATCCCGCCCTCGGTCAGCACCAGGATGACCGGGGCGTCGATGCCGGTGGAGCGGGCCAGCTGGCACAGGGAACGGGCATTGGCCAGATCCCGGCGGGCATCGAGCAGGACCGTATCCGCCTCGGGGAGCCGCAGCAGGGTCGCGGCGGTCGCCGGGAGGATCTTCACGTCGTGGGAGAGCAGTTCCAGCGCCGGCAGCACGCCCACCGAGGAACCCGGGGCGTTCGTCAGCAACAGGATGCTGGCCATGCCGAGACCTCCTTTCCCATGCCTCTCGGACCGATGCGCGCCGTTGGGACCGGAAGTTGTGCCCAGTATAAGTGGACGCCCGCCGATGCCCACAGCGCCGCCCCATGAGGCAGGATGGATGACGTGAGAACCAAAACCTTTGCCGCGGCGTCGCTGGTGGCCGTGGCCCTGCTCGTTGCCTCAAGTTATGTCGGGCCCCGGGCTGCGGGCAGCTGGGCCATGTGGGCGGTGCTCTGCGCCTGCGTGGTGGTCTTCGCCATCGGTTACCCCCGGTTGCTGGGCCTTCCGGCACCCGTGCCCCTGGCAGCCGTGATCGCGCTCGCCGGCCTGGGCGCGGCGACGCTGGCCGGCACGGCCCCGATGCCCTCCCCGCTGCGCTGGTTGGGAGCCGTCGCGGCCGTCGGCGTCATCCTGGTGTTCCTGTCCCAGCTGCTGCGCGGGACCGGCGAACGGCAACGGCTCGAATCCACCGTCGGGGGCAGCGCCGGGGTGCTGGTCGCCGTCTTCGGCAGCGGGTGGGTCGGTGCCGACCGGTTGGCGCCCAACGCCACCGACGGGTCGATGATGCTGCTCTCCGGGCTCAGCCTCGCCGCCGCGGTACTGGTCTGCTCCATCCCCTGGCCCGAGCGCATCACCGCCCCGTTGGCACTGGTCGCGGCTCTCCTGGTCGGCGGGGTCTCCAGCGCCTTCGTGTCCGATGTCGCGGTGCTGCCCGCCGTCGTCGTGGGCGCCGTCGTGGGCGTCGTGGTGGTGGGCCTGCACATGATGTTGGTCTCCGAGGCCGCGATGGCCCGCGGCAGTGCCATCCACTCGGCCGCCCCCGGCGTTCCCGGAGCCGTCGGGGGCCCGGCCCCTGCACCGGACGATGCGCCCGGCGCCGGGGATGCCTGGAACGCGGGGAACGGCCCCGCCGGGCGGACCCCGATCGGGATCTGGGGCGCGGTCTCCGGGGGCGTGGCGGCGGTCATTGCCTCCGGTGCGCTGCTCTACTACACCGAGCGGCTGCTGCTGCGCTGAGCAGCCCGGCGGCCACCGGACGCCGTATCCTCTTTCCCGGCGCCACGGCGTTAGGATGGTGCCATGGAATCGAATTACATGGCACTCGAGATCTTCTTCATCACCCTGCTGGTGCTCGCCGGGCTCGGCATGGCCGGCTTCGCCGGCCTTGTCGTCACGCGCCTGTTCAAGGGCCAGAAGTAGCCAGGTCCGCACTGCATGCCCACCGAGATCCCCACTGACCTGACCCCGGAGCTCGTACCGCTCTCCTGGCTGATCGGCACCTGGGAGGGACCCGGGCGCCTGGGCGAAGGCGAGGCCGACGACGCCCACTTCATCCAGCGCGTCGAGTTCACCCACGACGGCGCACCGTACCTGGTGTACCGGGCGGAGAGCTGGCTCAGCGACGAGCAGGGGAACAAGCTGCGCCCGTTGGCCACGGAGCAGGGCTACTGGGCCCTGGACCGGCCCCTGCAGGAAGCCGACGGCGGTCCCGGCATGGTCCCGGCGGAGATCGTCCCGGCGTTGCGCACGGCGGACGACGTCGAGGAGCTGCGGGTCCCCGAAGGTGGGTTCAACATCGTGGTCAACATCGCCCACCCGCGCGGGGTGAGCGAACACTACTACGGCAACATCAACGGCCCGCGCATCGAGTTGGCCACGGACATGGTGGTCCGCGGGCCGAACTCCCGTGACTTCACCTCGGCCACGCGCATGTATGGGCTGGTCAACGGGCAGCTCTTCTGGCGCTGGGACATCGCCGCCGACGGGCACCCCCTGGCGGCACATGCCTCCGCTGCCCTGGCAAAGCAGGCCTGAGATGGTCTGGCGTTCACCCCTGCTGGATCGCCCGGGCGCCGTGGAGGGCTCCGGAGCCGATGCCGGTGTGGCAGCGCACTACGGTGAGCCGCTCCCCGAACAACGCCGGCTGGACCACGGCGAGGCCGTGGCCGACCTGTCCCACCGCGGCGTCGTCACCGTCACCGGGCCGGACCGGCTCTCCTGGCTCAACAGCCTCTCGAGCCAGCTGCTGCTGGGGTTGAAGCCGGGGGAGAGCACCGAGGCGCTGTTCCTGACCCTGCAGGGCCGGGTCGAACACGACTGTCGCGTCATCGACGACGGCGAGACGACCTGGCTCGTCGTCGAGGGAACCGAAGCGGCCCCGCTGGCGGCGTGGCTGGACTCCATGCGCTTCATGCTCCGCGTCGAGATCCTCGACGTCAGCGGGCAGTGGGCGGTCCTGGGCGCCGGGGCAGCCATCCCGCAATTGTCGGGGTACCAGTCCTGGCAGGATCCGTGGCCCGGGGTCAGCGTCGGCGGCTACGCCTATTCGGGGCCCGACCACCCGGCGGCCGGCCGCGTGTGGATCGAGTACCTGGTTCCCCGCGGGGACCTCGTCACCGCCGTGGGCGACCTGCCGCTGGCCGGGA
>DATNBS010000201.1:0-63054 GCA_035571895.1 Arthrobacter sp.
GTGGGCCGTGTTCCTGTCCGGTCTCGGGGCCGAAGACATGGGCGGAGCCGGGACCGTGGACATGGGCGCGGCCGGGACCGTGGTTCCGCCCGGGGAGGGAGGCACGCTGCTGGGCCCCGGGCGGCGGCCCGCCTTCCTGCCCGGCTGGTTCCGCGGCGGGAGCGGGGAAGCCCTGGCGCGGTGGATCGTGGACGCCGCCTTCCGGGCCCCGGAAGGCCTGGCCGGGACGACGCCGCTGAACAACGACCTGCGCGCCGACAACATCGTCATCGCGGACGGGCCCGTCGACGGCTTCGCTGCGGGGACCGCGTGGATCTGCGACTGGAACTTCCTGGCACTCGGACCCTGCTGGGCCGACTGGGTGGCGCTGTGGCCCGCCCTGTACGACGCCGGTCTCCCCTGGGCGGAATTCAGCTCCTGGGAGCTGGCTGCCGGGGCCCGGGCGGAGGACATCGACGCATGGTTGTCGCTCGTGTTCCTCTTCTACGTGCGGGCCGGTTCCCGGCCACCGGTGCCGACCAGCCCCGATCTGCGGCCCCACCAGCGCCTGTGCGCGCGCCAGACACTGGCCGTGCTGGCGGCCCGGAGCCGGCTCCGGCGGGCGTGACCTGTCCGCCGCTGCCCGCTGCGGCTATCCGCCGGTGCGCAGCTGGTCGAGGGCATCCGCCAGCTGGGTGATCCGGTGCAGGACGCGGCGGACCGTGTCCGGGGTCGTTTCCTCCAACCCCGGGGCCGGCAGCAGCGTCAAGGCGCCCAGTGCCGCATCCGGCAATCCGAGCGTCCGGAAGGGCCGGTGGACGGTGTCCACGGCTGCGGTGACGCCCGGCAGCTCGCGGAGGGGGTCGATCGCCTCGAGCCACAGCTGGCCGCCGCCATCGACGAGTTCGGCGCAGCGCTCCCAGGCGGACCGGTCGGCATCGGCGGGCAGGCAGACGGTGTCGAAGCCGGCGGAGAGGCCGTCGTTGATGACGTCGGGCCAGGTGGTGCCGGCAGAGGCGGTGGAGGCGAACCCCCGCCCCGGGGAGAGCACGACCGTTTCGGCCCCGGCAGCGCGCAGGGCGGCCACCAGCCCCGACCACCGGTCGAGGGCCTCGTGCCGCGCCACCGCGCGCAGCGACCGGTAACCGCTGGCCGTGGGGATCGTCCCGCCGAGGACGGCCGCGGTGTCGGGTTCCTCGACCACGACGACCAGCGGGGCGGCGCCGGTCACCCGGTCCACGTCGCGCAGGTGCGCCGCGGCCCCGTCGGCGAGGGATGCGGCCAGGTCCCGGCGGGCACCGGCGTCGGAGAGGATCTTCTCCCCGTGGTGCAGCGCGATGGTGGCGGCCAGCGACAGCGGGCCGCGCAGCTGCAGTTTCACGGCGCCGGCGGCCGATCCTGCCTCCCCGACCACGTCGGCCAATACCCCCAGATCGGTGGCGAGGGCGGAAGCGGCACGCCGGTGGTCCAGCCCCGGATGGTCGGTCAACCGCCAGCCGTGCGGCTGCACATCGGCGTACAGCTCGGTGAGCATGGCTGCGGTGCGTCCGACGGCATCGGAGCCGACGCCCCGGGCGGGCAACTGGATGAGGTGGGGCAGGTGAGGGTGGCCGAGTTCGCCGCGGACGATGCGGGTGGCCTCGACGGGATCGGTGCCGGGCAGGGGCCCCTGCCCGGTGGCGCGGACGCTGCTCAGCGCTCGTCGCCTCCTTCGGGGGTGCGCGATGCCGAGATCGCCTGGTGGTGGCGGATGACCTCCTCGATGACGAAGTTCAGGAACTTCTCGGCGAATGCCGGGTCGAGGTGGGCCTCGGCGGCCAGCTGGCGCAGCCGGGCGATCTGGGCGGTTTCGCGGTTCGGGTCCGCCGGTGGCAGGCGGTGCTCGGCCTTGAGGTGGCCGACTTTCTGGGTGGCCTTGAACCGTTCGGCCAGCAGGTAGATCAGGGTCGCGTCGATGTTGTCGATGCTGCCGCGTACGTCCAGCAGTTCGCGCATGACGGCGGGGTCGACACTGCCCGCCAGGGAGGATGCTGTGGGGTCGTATTCCCCGTCCACGGAGGGCTGGGGGTCCGGCTCGTTGCTCATGATTTCCATCCTACTGATGCCCCCGCCAATGCCCGGAGGTGTTACGCGGCGTGTGCCCTGCCGCGGGGAAGGCGCCACAGCAGCACGGCGGCCAGGAGAGCGGGCAGGATCCACCCGGTCCACCCCAGCGGGGCGACCACGAGCATGTCCAGGTCCGTGGTGGCGGCGAAGACCAGGAACAGCCCACCGGCGGCGTTCAGGGCGCCGTGGGCCAGGGCGGCGGGCCAGACGCTTCCGGAGGCCAGGCGCAGCCAGGCGAAGACCGCCCCGAAGCTGGTCGTCATGCCCACCATGGCCAGCAGCGCCAGCCACCCCGGGACGCCGGGGTAGTTGTAGCCGAGCAGGATCAACGGGGCGTGCCAGAGTCCCCACACCACGCCCGAGACGAGCACGGTGGCCGTCGTGCCCAGGGGTTCGAGCCGGGACACCAGCCAGCCGCGCCAGCCGATTTCCTCGCCGAGGGCCGGGACCAGGTTGATGAACGAGCCGATCAGCACGTTGACCAGCTGTCCGAGCACCAGCAGCCAGGCCGGCAAGGCCGCCAGCTGGTCCGCGGCCTGTGGCACTTGCCGGGCCATGATCCCCCGCAGCGCCGACAGGTGCGCGAAATCCGCGGGGTACAGCCCCATGGCCGCTCCCAGCAGCAGCCCGCCGAGCACCAGCAGGATCGGCAGCAGCAGCCCGGCGGCCAGGAACGCGATGAAGGGGCCGGCCGGTTTCAGCGGCCACAAGCCCAGGCTCCGGGCGATCCCCGGGCCGCCGGGGCGCCGACCCCGGGGTTCGGCGAAGCGGACGACCAGCAACGCGGCCACGGTGGGGGCGAGCATCATCACCAGTGCGTAGACGGAGAACAGCGGGTCCCCGATGCCCCGGCCCCCGATCCACAACGGCAGGGCCACCAGCCAGGCCAACGCGTAGGCCGCCACGATGTAGAGCACGATCGGCTTCGGGCGGACGGGTCGCATGCGGCGGGCACCTCGGGATGACGGGGGTGGGGACTGGTCCCAGCCTATCCTTGCCCGCAACCGGCACCAGCCCGCCCGGCCGGTCCCTCCGGGGCGGTGATGGCCTACAGTGGGAGGGCCATGATGAGTAGACGAGACGCCGCGATCGCCCTGGACATCCCCTTGGAGATGGCCACCAAGCACGGGATCCCGTCCCGCCTATCCGAGGCCGACTTGGCCGACCTGCAGGCCCACCCGCCGCAGTGGCTCACGCAGTCACGGGCGAACCGCCAGGGCAAGCGCCCGGTCTGGGTGCACCTGACCTGCGCGGTCTGCGGCCGCACGGAGGCCGCGCGGCCGAAGAAGTGGTGGCCGGACTTCGACTTCTGCTTCTGCGACACGCATGCGCCCCGCGAGCTGCCGCAGGTGCCGGCCGGGCGGGTGCGCTGCGAGTACGAGCAGGTGGCGGGCCGGTTGACCGGCGTGGTCGACGAAGCCGCACGCTAGCTGCGCGTCCCGGGCAGGACCGGCAGGCAGGACCGGCAGGTCGGCTCCAGCGCTCCGCGAACGCCGCACCCCGTGCGGGCTGCAGTCAGGAAACGCCGGCTGGATCCCAGGCGAGGCTGCGCGCCGTGTCGATGGTCGCCTGCCCCAGCACGCGGGTTGCCTGGTAGATGACCATGGTCTGGCCGGGCGAGACGCCCTGCAGCGGCTCGTCCACGTCCACGACCAGTTCCCGCACGACGGCGGTGCCCTCCCCCGTGGCATCCTCCAGCCATGCGGTGGCCGGGACCGGATCCGCGTGGGCACGCACCTGCACCATGCACTTGAAGCGCTCCCCGGCCAGGGCCTGCGCCAGTGGCTGTCCGGCCCAGCTGACCTTGATCCCACGCAGGCGGTCCACGGCGAGCAGGTCCTTGGGCCCGACGACGACCTGGTTTTCCTTCGGGCGGATCTCCAGAACGAAGCGCGGCTTGCCGTCGGGGGCGGGACGGCCGATCTTCAGGCCCTTGCGCTGCCCCACGGTGAACGCGTTGGCGCCGGGGTGGCTGCCCACGGAATTGCCCTCGTGGTCTAGGATCTCTCCCTCGGACAACTCGATGCGCTCCTCGAGCCATCCGCGGGTGTCGCCGTCGGGGATGAAGCAGATGTCGTGGCTGTCCGGCTTCTTGGCCACGGAGAGGCCACGGCGTTCGGCTTCGGCGCGCACCTCGGCCTTCGAGGGGGTGTCGGCCAGCGGGAACAGTGAGTGCGCCAGCTGCTCGCCAGTGAGCACGCCGAGCACGTAGGACTGGTCCTTGGCCCAGTCCGCGGCCCGGTGCAGTTCGGGGTTGCCGTCGGCATCGGTGACCACCTTGGCGTAGTGGCCGGTGCACACGGCGTCGAAGCCCAGGGCTAGGGCCTTTTCCAGCAGCGCGGCGAACTTGATGCGCTCGTTGCAGCGCATGCACGGGTTCGGCGTACGGCCAGCGGCATATTCGGCGATGAAGTCGTCCACGACGTCTTCCTTGAACCGTTCGGAGAAGTCCCAGACGTAGTAGGGGATGCCGAGCTTGTCGCAGGCGCGCCAGGCGTCGTTGGAGTCCTCCACGGTGCAGCAACCGCGGCTGCCGGTGCGCAAGGTCCCGGGCATGCGGGAGAGCGCCAGGTGGACGCCCACGACGTCGTGCCCGGCGTCGACGGCGCGTGCCGCCGC
Organism: Arthrobacter sp.; assembly: GCA_035571895.1. Classification (GTDB taxonomy): domain Bacteria; phylum Actinomycetota; class Actinomycetes; order Actinomycetales; family Micrococcaceae; genus Arthrobacter_H. The sequence continues at coordinate 4,705 of DATNBS010000201.1, forward strand.
CACCGCCGAGTCGACCCCGCCGCTCATTGCTGCCAAAACCCTCATGCCGATAATCCCGTTCCTGCCGTTTGGATGCTGCTTTGCCTGGCGGCCATTCCCGCCTGCCTGGCCCGTTGGTGTGCTTCGGGCAAGGCGGCCACCAACGTCTGAACGTCGGCAACCGTCGTCGTATGCCCGAGCGTGAACCGCTGGGCCCCGCGGGCCGCCTCCTCGCTGTAGCCCATGGCCAACAGCACGTGGCTGGGGCGGGGGACGCCGGCCGTGCAGGCCGAACCGGTCGAGGACTGCACCCCGAGCATGTCCAGCACGAAGAGCAGCGAGTCGCCCTCGCAGCCGGGGAAGGTGAAGTGGGCGTTGCCGGGCAGCCGCTCCCCCGCATGGCCGGCATCGGCAGGACCCGAGAGCACGGCATCGGGCACCGCGGCGAGCACGCCGTCGATGAGGGCATCGCGCAGGCCCGCCAGCCGCTCCGCCTCGGCGGCCATCCGGGAGGCCCCCTCTTCGGCGGCTGCGGCGAAGGCCGCCGCCGCCGCGGTGTTCAGGGTGCCCGAGCGCAGGGCGCGTTCGTGGCCTCCACCGTGCTGGACGGCAGTCAGGACGATGTCGCGGCGCACCAGCAGCGCGCCGATGCCGACGGGACCGCCGATCTTGTGGGCGCTGACGGCCAGGGTGGCCAGGCCGGAGTCGCGGAAGCCGACGGGGACGGAGGTGAAGGCCTGGACGGCGTCGGAGTGCACGGGGATGCCGTGCGGGGCGGCCAGGGCGACCGCCTCGGCGACCGGCTGGACCGTGCCGACCTCGTTGTTGGCCCACATCACCGTGACCAGGGCAATCGAGGACGGGTCGCGGGCGATGTCGGCCTCGAGCGCATCGAGCCGGATCCGGCCGGTGGAGTCGACGTCGATCCAGGTGACCTCGGCGCCTTCATGGGCGGCGAGCCATTCGACGGTATCGAGCACGGCGTGGTGTTCGACGGTGCTGCAGAGGATCCGCCGTCGTGCCGGATCCTGGGCGGAGCGGGCCCAGTACAGCCCCTTGATGGCCAGGTTGTCGGACTCGGTGCCCCCGGAGGTGAAGATGACCTCGGAGGGGTGGGCGCCCACGGCGGCGGCCAGGCGTTCACGCGATTCCTCGACCACGCGGTGGGCACGGCGGCCCGCACCGTGCAGGGAGGATGGGTTCCCCGTACGGCTCATTTCCTCGGTCATCGCGGCGAGCGCGGACGCCGACATCGGCGTGGTCGCCGCGTGGTCGAAGTACACGGGCTGGGTGGCGGACACCGGTCGATTCTACCGCCGGTGCCGTCGATGTCAGTACCCGTCCAGCTCCGCGGCGGGGTTGATCCGGTCACCATTGCTGCCCAGATCGGCGTCGAGGGTGATGGCCAGCGCCTCGATCCGCGGGTCGCGGGCCAGTTCGCGGACCAGCCCGGCCGGGCCGCCGAGGATGGTCGAGTCCTCGTAGAGCTCCGTGGAGAGCATCCAGGAACGGTCGACCCCCCAGGCCAGGTTCGGCGCCTGGCGCTCGGCGAAACCGTCCCCCGCTTTCCACAGCGGCGAGGCCAGGTCGTCCAGGGTCCCGGAAAAGACGTAGAAGGCCCGGTAGCCCTGCGGGCCCAGGTCCAGCTTGCCCGCGTCGCGGACGTCCTGGGTGAAGGCCGGGCGCTTGAGCTGGTCACGCAGTACCCGTTCGCGTTCGGCTGCCTCGGGGTCCGTGGCCGGTTCCTCCGTGCTGAGGATCTCAACCGCTTCACCGCCGCGGATGAAGGCGTAGCCGTCCCACAGGGCCAGATAGGCCCCCGGACCGGCATGGTGGGAGATGATGTCGGCCACCGCAGCCAGGTCCGCTGCGGGCAGGCCATCGCCGCTGGGCGGCTCCCCGGCCCAGGCGTCCTCGCTCCAGGGCAGCCCGGTCTCGTCGAGGCCGGAGAGGGCGGCAAACTGTGCGCCGGCGTGGAAGGTGGTGCCGCGCTCGGCGGCGATGCCGGCCCAGCGCACGGGGTGGCCGTCCTCATCGGAGGCCGGATGGAAGATCCGTGCGTAGGCGGGGAAGCCCGCCGGGATCTGCGCGGCGGCGGTCGAGACCGGGGGCCGCTGGGAAAGGATGTCGGCGAGCGCGTCGGCGATCCACTGTCCGGGCTCTGCCCCGGCGAACGTCATGGCCATGCCGACCAGCCTACAAGCCGGTTGCTGGTAGAAATGAAGCACCCGTCCCGAGGAGCGTGACCCGTGAGCCTCTACTTGCCCGAGCTCATCCACCCCATCCACCACTTCGCGCACCGGACCATCGACTTCTCCCGGGAAGTGGCCGTGATGGCCATCATCAACCGCACCCCGGACAGCTTCTACGACGGCGGGGCAACCTTCGCCCTCGACGCCGCCGTGCGCGCCGCGCTGCAGGCCGTCGAGGACGGGGCACAGTGGCTGGACATCGGAGGGGTCCCCTTCGCCCCGGGGCCGGAGCTTCCCTGGCAGGAGGAGGCCGACCGGGTCGTGCCCGTCATCCGGGCCATCCGCGAGCAGACCGATGCCATCATCTCCGCCGACACATTCCAACCCCGGGTCGCCGCCGCGGCGATCGAGGCCGGGGCCGACGTCGTCAACGACACCACCGGCCTGAGCCATCCCGACCTGGCCCGCGTGGTGGCCGGGAGCGGGGCCCACCTGGTCATCACCCATTCGCTGGCCCGTCCGCGCACCGCCTATCCCCGGCCCGCCTATGCCGACGTGGCCGGGGAGGTGGCCCGGTTCCTGCAGGACAAGGTGCAACGGGCGCAGAGCCTGGGGGTCGAGGGGTCGAAGATCGTCATCGACCCCGGACACGACCTGAACAAGAACACCCTGCACACCCTGGAGGTCACGCGGCGGCTCGCCGAGATCGCCGCGCTGGGCTACCCGGTGTTGGCGGCGGTCTCCAACAAGGACTTCATCGGCGAGACCCTGGACCAGCCCAAGTCCGCACGCCTGCCCGGCTCCCTCGCCGCGGCCACGCTCTGTCTGGTGAACGGGGCCCGGATCCTGCGCATGCACAACGTCCCCGAATCGGTCGCTGCCGCGCGGATGTTCGAGGCCGTGGCGGGATGGCGCGAACCGGCCTACCTGAAGCACAACATGGGCGAGGCCAACGAACCGGCCCAGGTGACGGGGCACTAGGTTGGTCCCATGGTCCAGCAACTGATCCCCGCCCGCCCACACGACGCCGGTTCGGCGCTGACGGACGAACAGCTCCTGTCCCTCTACGATCCCGGGACCGGCCCCCTGGTGCGCTTCAACTTCGTCTGTTCGGCGGACGGTGCGGCCACCTCGAGCGGCCGGTCCGGCGGGCTGGGCACCGCGGCCGACCAGCGCCTCTTCGCGTTGATGCGCCGACCTGCCGACGTGATCCTCGTCGGTGCCGGCACCCTCCGGGCCGAGGGCTACGCCGGCGAGCTGATCGACGCCCGGGCCCGGGCGTGGCGTCGGGAACGGGGCCTGCCCGAGCACCCGGGCATCGCCGTCGTCTCCGGTTCCCTCGACCTGGATCCGGAATCGGCGTTCTTCGCCGAGGCCCCCGCGCCGATCATTGTCTTCACGACGGCTGCCTCCGATCCCGGCCGCCGCCGATCCCTGGAGCGCGTGGCCGACGTCGTCACCGCCGGAGACGGCGACGTCGAGCCCCGGCAGGTGGTCGCCCGGTTGGCCGAACGCGGCCACCGGATAGTGCACTCCGAGGGCGGCCCCTCGCTTTTCGCGGCGTTCCAGCGGGCCGATGCCGTCGACAGCCTGTGCCTGTCGATCAGCCCGCTGCTGGCCGGCGGTGCCGGCATGCGCATCGCCAGCGGCTTCACCTCGGACCTCCAACCGGTCGATTTGACCCTGTTGCTCGAGGAGGAGGGCGCCCTGTTCACCGAGTACCGGCGCCGCCGGCCCGGGAACGCCCCGGGGTCGGCGTAGGCTCCGCGGAGGTTCTGCGGAGGTTCCGCCTCGGTTCCGCGTAGGATGGGGGGCCGTTCGGTATACCCCGTCCGATCGGGGCGGAACCCGGTGCCGGGCCCGATCGTTCGGGATTAACGACGGCAACACCAGGACAGCAACACGAGAACAGCAACACCAGGACAAGGGCCGCCGGGGGCGGCCGGCGAAAGGTCAGGCGTGTCCGCGGCAAAAAGCCACTACGAGGTCTTGGGCATCACCCGCGATGCCTCGCTGGCCGAGGTGAAGACCGCTTACCGGCGCGCCGCTCGGGCGACCCATCCGGACCAGGGCGGGGACGCAGCCGAATTCCGGCTGGTCTCCCTGGCCTACCAGACACTCAGCGACCCGTCGGAACGGGCCGCATACGACCGCAGCTATGGCAGGACCTCCTCCCGCCGCGGGTCCTCCCCCGAGCACGGGACGGCGACGGGAGCGCGTCCCGCCGCGCAGACCACCGCCACCGGACCCGACGGCGGCCGACGCGCGGCGGCGGGCGATCCGCCGCGCTTCGTTCCGCCGTTCACCGCCGGCGGCGACGCCGTGCTCGATCCGGCGGTGGCGTCGCAGCAGATCCATGGTGCGCCACGCAAGCGGGGGCTCTTCACCCCGCAATCCCGGTTGGACCGCGAGGCCCGGACAGTCAGGCTGCTCTCGGGGAAGGTCCTGCCGCACCTGCCGGCCGCCCGGCTGGTGAACGGGCTGCACTCGCCGGTGGGCCGCGGCTTCGTCGACCATGCCGTCCTGGCCGGGTACCGGCTCGCGCTGGTTTCCTCGATGGTCCTGCCGCGTGGGGTCTACCACTGGGACGGGGCAGGACTCGCCCGGGGCGGCAAGATCTTGGATCCCCCGCAGATGGGGTCGCTGGTCCGCGGCATGCAGGAGGCCTTCCCGGAACTGAACGTCACGGGCTGGACGGTCATCCACTGCGTGGAGGACAACCTCCACGAACCGGTGATCGACTACTCCCGGGGCGCCGACCCGGCGTCGGGGCCGCTGGTGAACGTGGTCAATGCCGCGAACCTGGTGCGCGAACTGAAGATGTTCCTGGGAACCGGCCCGACGCCGAACGTCGTCGACGTGCCCGTGCTGGGCCGGCTGCTGGGCGGCATGTACTGATGCTGCACGTGGCCACCGCCGGCGGGCATAGGATCTAACGGTGTTCCGCATACTTTTCGTCACGCCCGAGATCCCCGGCAATACCGGCAACGCGATCCGGCTCGCCGCCGTCACCGGTGCAGAACTGCACCTGGTCGAGCCCCTGGGTTTCGACTTCTCCGATGCGAAGCTCCGCCGGGCCGGTTTGGACTACCACGACCTGGCCGTGGTCCAGGTCCATCCCGACCTGGAGACCGCCTGGCGGGTCTTGGCACCTGAACGGGTCTTCGCCTACACCGCCGAGGGCGATGTCCTCTACACCGAGATCGACTACCGGCCGTCGGACGTGCTGATGTTCGGCCGCGAATCCGTCGGGTTGCCGTCCGAGGTCAAGGCCGATCCGCATGTCAGTGCCCGGGTCCGCTTGCCCATGCTGCCCTCGCGGCGCTCGCTGAACCTGGCCAATTCGGCCTCGATCGTGCTCTACGAGGCCTGGCGGCAGCAGGGTTTCACGGCCGGCTCCTGATCGGCGGACCACGCCGCCGTCCTCCCCTGCCCGACTGGGCGCCTGCCCTAAGCTGGTGGGGGGAGAAAACGCGAGAGCAGGGATGAGGACGATGCAGCACAGAGAGCCCGAGGATTTCCGCTATGGAACGCCCGAGGACGTCCAGGACGACCTGGGACTGGAGTTGGTCGACGACCTGGCCCAGCACCGGTCCTCGCCGCGTCCGGCCCCGGTGAAGAAGTGGATGCTGCTCACCGGTGCCGCGGTGGTCGTCGTGATCGGCGTCATCGCCCTCGTCGTCGCGCTGATGCCCCGCGACATCGCCGGCGAAGTCAAGGACGCCCCCGACGTCACCGAGCAGACGGCCCAGGTCAGCGGGGGTGGCGAGGCGGTGCTCCGGCTCTCGGCCTCCAAGGATGCCGGGTCGATCAGCCTGGAGGACCTGGCGGGGGCGCCCCAGGGCGAGACCTACCAGATCTGGGTCGAGGCCACCGGCGGCGGATCGGCCAGCTCCCTGAAGGTGCTCGATCCGCAGGAGAGCAAGGCCACGGTGGGCTTCCAGTCCCTGGGTGACATCGGCTCGGTCCTGGTCACCACGGAGCCCGAGGGCGGTTCGTCGGAGCCGAGCGAGACCGTCGTGCTGGACATCGACCTGCCCCGGTAACCAGCCATCGAACGGCGGGGCCCCGGCAACACCGGGGCCCCGCCGTCGTCGTTCTGCTGGAAACCGGCCAGGGCCCGGAACCAGGCCGGACCCGGAACCAGGCCACAGAGCCAGCCGGGTCAGAAGCCGGCGATGGTGTCGGCCGCGTTGACCTCCACGACGTGGAAGGCCTCGGCGAGCCGGTCCCGCCCCAGGCCGTGCGCCGTCGCCAGGGCGGCGCTGTTGACGCGGACGAAGTCCTCCATCTTGGCGACGTCGGGGTGCTGGCTCAGGTGCGCGCGCAGGGCCTGCAGCTTGGCCTCGAACGTGCCGGTGATGTCCACGGCGTGATTCTCCCGGTCCTCGGGGGCGCCGTAGAGCCACAGCCAGCGCAGCTTGAAGGCCTCCCGCCCCGCCTCCTGCAGTTCCGGGTAGGCGTAGGGGTTCTCCACCGCCGGGTAGACCGCCCGGGTGACCGCCTCCCCACAGGCCAGGTGGTCGGGGTGGGAGCGCTGCAGGCGCCTCCAGTCGCGCTCGGGGTGCATGGCGAGCACGACGTCGGGACGCACCTGCCGGATGAGCGCGACGATCTTGCGCAGCACCTCATGCGAGGGCTCCAGGTAGCCGTCACGCTCGCCCAGGAAATGCACGTCCTGCACCCCCACGGTCCCGGCCGCCGCGCGTTGTTCGGCATGGCGCATGGCCACGATCTCCGCACGATGGGCGGGGTCGAAGCCGCCGGCGTCGCCGTCTGTCATGATGCAGTACTGCACCTCGACCCCGGCACGGGTCCAGGCCGCAACGGTCCCGGAGGCCCCGAAATCCAGGTCGTCGGGGTGCGCGCCGAAGCACAACACGCGGCGGACGGCCTCCCGCGCGGGGTCGAAGGCGGGCATGCTAGCCCTGCCGGCGCTTGATTTCGGCAGCCGCCTGCGGCAGGACGGTCCGCGCGTCCCCGACGATGCCGAAGTCGGCGATCTCGAAGATCGGCGCGTCCTCGTCACTGTTCACGGCCACGATGACCTGGGAGGTCTGCATCCCGGCCTTGTGCTGGATGGCCCCCGAGATGCCCGCGCAGATGTAGAGCTGCGGTGAGATGGTCTTGCCGGTCTGCCCGACCTGGTAGGCGTGCTCGATCCAGCCGGCGTCGGTGGCGGCACGGGAGGCGCCGACGGCTGCGCCGAGGGCATCGGCGAGTTCCTCGACCGGGGTGAAGTCGCCGTCGAGCCCGCGTCCACCGGAGACCACGATACGTGCGTCCTGCAGCGCGGGACGGCCGGAGGCGGGCTTGGCCGCCGTGTCGGCCACGGTGGCTGCCGGGCCGTGATCGGAGACGTCCAGGGTGGTGCTCGACGGTGTTGCCGGGGAGGCTTCGGCCGGTTCGATGCTGTTGGGCTTGACGGTGATGACCGGGATGCCCTGCGTCGCCCGGGCGGTGACGGTGTAGCCGCCGGCGAGGACCTGTTTGGTGACGGCCAGGTCGGCGGAGACGTCGATGGCATCGGTGATGACGCCGGAGGAGAGCTTGATGCCCACGCGTGCGGCGATTTCCTTGCCGTCGATGGTGTTGGGCAGCAGCACGGCAGCGGCGTCGCAGGCCCGCGCGGCCTCGGCGACGAGCAGGGCCTGGCCGGCGATCAGCGTCCCGTCCAGCGGCCCGGCCGGGGCGTAGACGGCCGCTGCACCGAGCTGGCCGGCCGCGGCGACGGTGTCGTCCGCCGCCGGTGCCCCGAGGACGACGACGGGATCGCCCAGCCGTTGGGCCAGGGTGAGCAATTCGCGCTGGGCCTTGCCAGGCCGCGCGGCGGGGGTGTCGATGAATACCAGAATGTTCGCCATGGTGGTCGCCTCGGATCCTAGAGAAGTTTCTTGCCGGCCAGGAAGTCGACCAGCTGGACGCCGGCGTCGCCCTCGTCGGTGATGACGGTTCCCGCGGTGCGCGGTGGGCGCGGCGCGGCGTCCTCGACGCGGGTCCAGGAGCCGGCCGCCCCGACCTGGGAGGGATCCAGCCCGAGGTCGGCGACCGAGAGGGCCACGGTCTTTTTCTTCTTGGCGCCCATGATGCCCTTGAAGTTGGGGTAGCGCGGTTCCTCGCCCTGGTCGGTGACCGAGACGATGGCCGGGGCGGCGGCCGTCAACGTGGTCGACGTCGTGTCGGAATCACGGCGGCCCGTGAGCACCCCGTCGTCGCCCAGTGCCAGCGAGGAGACCATCGTGAGCTGCGCCAGGCCGAGCCGTTCTGCCAGCTGTGCGGGGACCAGGGACGTTTCACCGTCGGTCGAGGCCATGCCGGTGACGACCACATCGAAGCCACCGAGGTGGGTGATCGCGGTGGCCAGGACCAGGGAGGTCGCTGCCGCGTCGGATCCCGCCAGCGCGGGATCGGTGATGTGCACACCGTCGGTGGCACCCATCTGCAAGGCCTTCTTCACCGCTGCGGCCGCGCGCTCGGGCCCCATGGTCAGGGCCGTGACCGTGTGGCCGGCCTTGACTCCGCCGCGGGCCTCGACCAGCTGCAGGGCCGCCTCGATGGCGTATTCATCGAGTTCGGACAGGATGCTCTCGGACCGGTCGATGCCGTGGTCGGCGCCGGTCAGGTGTCGTTCGAACTGGGCGTCCGGGACATGTTTGACCAGGACCAGGACCTTCAGGGGCCCTCCGCTTGCCGCGCTCATGCTTGCCTTTCAGGTTGACTCCTCCGGCCCGGTGGGACCGGAAGCATCTGCTCCACGGGACGATCCGCAAGATTCCAGTTAGCAGGATTCCAGTTAATGGGTATTAACCAAGACTATCGTCCGGCCGTTCGCCCCGCCAGTCCCGGCAGGCCGGTTGGTACTTCAGCGTAGCCGTTCCCTGCGCACCCCCGTGCGACCGGGCCGGCCCGGAGGGCCGCCGTGCTGCCGCGCACGGTGATGGCCGGCGGCCCGCCTAGGGCCGCCGGCCATCACCGGCAGGTGCACCGGGGAGGTCAGTCGGTCGGCTTGGCGCCGAGGGTGACCTCGGCCGTGGACGGCTTGCCGTCCCGGGTGTAGGAGATCGAGACCTTGCTGCCTTCGGGATGTTCCATAATGGCCGCGGTCAGCGACTGGCTGTCGGAGATCACGCGGTCATCGACCTTGGTGATGACATCACCGGACTTCAGCCCGCCCTTGTCGGCCGCGGACCCGTTGACGACCTCCTGGACCTCGGCCCCCACACTGAACTGCGTCCCCGAATCCGCGGCCTTCGCCTTGACGGTGACACCGAGCAGCCCGTGGCTGGCGCTTCCGTTGTCGATGATGTCGTGGGCGATCCGCTTGGCATAGTCGATCGGGATGGCAAAGCCGACGCCGATGGAACCGCTGTCGTCGCCGCTGGAGCTGCCGGCCGAGGCGATGGCGACGTTCACGCCGACGATTTCCCCGGCCGCGTTGACCAGTGCGCCGCCGGAATTGCCGTGGTTGATGGCCGCATCGGTCTGGATCACGTTGATGTAGATCGATCCGTTGCCCTGGCTTTGCTGCTGCTGCTGCGGCTGGCCCGGGAACTGGAAGTTGAACTGGTTGCCGTCACCGGGCGCGCTGTCGGAGGTCTTGTCGTCCGGGACGGCGGACGATGCGACGCTGATCGTGCGGTTCAGGGTGGAGATGATCCCGTCGGTGACCGTCCCGCTCAGCCCCAGCGGCGCCCCGATGGCAATGGCTGCATCGCCGACGTTGAGGTCCGCGGAGGACCCCAGCGTGGCCGGCTGGAGGCCCTTGGCATCGATCTTGATGACCGCCAGGTCCGAGAGCGGATCCGTGCCCACGACCTTGGCCGTATGGACCTTGCCGTCACTGGTGCGCACGCTGATGGTCGGGTCGGCCACCTGGCCGCCCAAGGTCACCACGTGGGTGTTGGTGAGGATGTGGCCCTCGGTGTCCAGGATGATGCCGGAACCGGATCCCGCCTCCTGCTGCCCGTCGACTTCGACGGTGACGACACTCGGGGAGGCCTTGGCCGCGGCGGCGGTGACGGCGGTGACCTCGTCCGGGTTGTTGATGACCACGGCATTGCCGTTCGGCGTCGAGGAAGCCACCGCCTGGCCGGAGCCGTCGAGCAGGTAGTCGGCTCCCACGGCACTGCCGCCGCCGATCAGCGCCGCGATGACCATGCCGGCGACCAGGGTCGTCGATCCGAAGCGTTTGGGCTGGCGGCGCGGTGCGGGGCCGAAGGATGCACCCGGCGGGTAGGTACCGCCACCGGTCGGCCGCTGTTGCCCGGTCCCGGTGGCGGGAAGGTTGGAGGTCTGGGGCGGATTCTGCGGACGGGGCGGCACGCCCTGCCCGTCACCGGGCTGCCCGGCGCCGTCCGCCGATCCGTCGACCGGTCCATTGGTGTACGTGTTCCGTTCCTCGCTCATGGCATGGTGTCCTTTCTGGGGTTCCTTGGCTCCAACTATGGCAAGGAGGGCTGTGTCGGGAAAATGCTCCACCTGAGCGCAACCTGTGAGACCCCTCCAGGCGGGCGCCGACGCTGCCAGCGGGGCTTCGGGGCCGTTGTGGACGGCCCCAAACCATACCAATAGAATCAAAGGCGACGGCCGTGGGCAATCGGCCTCCGGTCTTCTAGGACCACAGCCCCACAGTTGCCGTCCGGCCGTCACCGACGTCGAAGGGTGATCCATGCGATCCATTGCCAGACGCGTTCCGGCGGCCGCCGGATTCGCGCTGCTGTCCATCCTGCTCATGGCGGTCCCCGCTTCCGCCGAACCACCGGTGACGATCCCCCCGGGCCAGTACGTGGTGGATTCGGCAGGTGTCCTCGGTGCCGAGGCCGCCCGCGTGAAGGAGGCGGTGAGCGAGCTCCAGCAGAGCGAGGGGCTGAACCTCTACGTCATCTATGTCGATGAGTTCACCGACCCCTCGGACATGACCGCCTGGGTCAAGCAAGTCGCCGAGAAGAAGGGCCTGGGCCCCACGGACAGCATCCTGGCGATTGCCACCGAGGCCCGGCAACTCCGCCTGAAGTCGGCTGATGCCGGGGAGATCGCACCCTTCGACGCCGATATCGCCCGGAAGTACATCACCCCCGATCTGCGATCGAGCACGCTCACGGCCGACGATTGGGCCATGGCGGCCGAGAACGCCGTGGACGGCATCGAGGCAGCAGCCAACGGTGACCTCGGTCCGGCCGGCGGGGAGGGCGGGGCCCAATCGTCGTCTGGTGGCTCTGCCGCGCCGTGGATCATCGGTGGCGTCATCGTCGTCGGTGGCGGGACGCTTTGGGCCCTCGGGCGGAAGAAGAAGGCCTCCAACCCGCCACAGCGTCCCCGGCCTGTGGCCACCGGACCGCAGGATCCGCTGGACGCCCTGAGCGTGGAGGACCTGCGGCTCAAGGCCGGGCCCCTGCTCATCGCGGCTGACGACGCGATACGCTCAAGTGAGCAGGAGCTCGGCTTTGCCCAGGCGGAATTCGGCGAGGAGTCCATCAAGCCGTTCGCCGCGGACCTGGCCACCGCCAGGGACCACCTGAACGAGTCCTTCAAGCTGCAACAGCAACTCGACGATTCGATTCCCGATACCGAAGCGGATCAGCGCAAGTGGCTCCGCGACATCATCCACCGGTGCGAGGCGGTCAACGACTCGCTGGAGGAGCACCGGGAGGACTTCGCCGCCTTGCGCGAGCTCGAGCGCAACGCCCCGCAGGCTGCCGAAAAGCTGCGCACGCAAGCCGATACCCTGCGTCGCGACCTCGAAGCGGCCCGGTCCTCCCTGACAGGGCTCTCCGCCCGCTACGCTGATTCGGCGCTCGTCCAGGTCCGGGACAACGTCGAACAGGCAGGCGAACGCATCGACTTCATCGAGGACTCCCTGCAAACGGCGCAGGAAAGGATCTCCAGTTCCGCCGCCGCCGAGGCAGCCATCGCGGTCCGCGCTGGCGAGGAGGCCGTGGACCAGACACGGGTCCTGATCTCCGCCATCGCCAAGACGGGCTCGGTCCTCGACAGCGCCAGCAGCGAGCTCCGGGACCAGGTCGCCGAAGCCCGCCAGGATCTGGTCCAGGCCACGTCGCTGGCCGCAGGAGGCCGGCACCCCGAGCTGGCGGCGCCAACTGCCTCCCTGCAGGATGCCCTCGCACGCGTCGAACAGGCGCGAGCCGGCGGACGGCAGGATCCAGTCGCACAGCTCTCCACCCTGTCCCGGGCTCGCGAGACGCTGGACGGCCCCCTGGATGCGGTGCGGGATGAACGGCTGCGCTCGGAACGGGCGGAGGCGTCGCTGCAGTCCGCCCTGCGGACCGCCCAGGGCAAGATCGACGGAACGGACGATTTCATCCGCGCCCGCCGCGGTGGCGTCGGCGCCACCGCCAGAACGCGGCTGGCGGAGGCCCAACGCCATCTCGACGATGCCCTGCGGGCTGCTCCGACGGACCCGGTGCGGGCGCTGCAATCCGCGCAGCAGGCGTCGATGCTGGCCGATCAGGCCGCCCGCCAAGCCGAGGCCGACGTCGACGGTTTCAACGGCGGCTTCGGTGGCGGGTTCGGTGGCGGGTACCGGGGCGGATACGGCCGCGGAAACGGGCTCGGAGGTGCAATCCTCGGAGGGATCCTCATCGATTCCGTCCTGCGCGGCGGTGGCGGCGGCGGCGTCTTCGGAGGGGGCGGATTCGGTGGCTTCGGCGGCGACGGTGGAGGCGGCGGCTTCGGTGGCGGCTTCGGTGACGGAGGCGGTGGCGGCAATTTCTGAGCCGCCTCGGCACAGGAGAGGATTCCGGCGGCGCGGCCGTCGGGTGCATGACCAGAACCAGTAAACCCAGTGGAAGGTGACATCGTGATCAAGCAGTCAATTTTCGGGCGCATCGCCCAGCTCGCCAAGGCGAACATCAACGCCATGATCGACTCGGCCGAGGACCCGCAAAAGATGCTGGACCAGATGGTGCGGGACTACACGAATAACATCGCCGAGGCCGAAACCGCGGTCGCCCAAACCATCGGCAACCTGCGGATGCTCCAGCAGGACCACCAGGAGGACCAGGAAAACGCACGTGACTGGGGAAACAAGGCCCTTGCCGCCTCGCGCAAGGCCGACGAGTTCCGCTCAGCCGGCAAGGAGTCGGACGCCGTGAAGTTCGACAACCTCGCCAAGGTCGCCATTCAGCGGCAGATGCAGTCGGAGGGCGAGGCCAGGTCCGCGGAACCGACGATCGCTTCCCAAGAGGAAATCGTGGAAAAGCTCAAGGTGGGGCTGAACGCCATGAAGCACAAGCGCCAGGAACTGGTGTCCAAGCGCGATGAACTCGTGGCCCGGGCTAAGGCCACCCAGGCCCAGTCGCAGGTCCAGGATGCCCTGAAGAGCATCGACATCATGGATCCGACGAGTGAGGTCTCGCGGTTCGAGGAAAAGGTCCGTCGCGAGGAGGCCCGGGTCCAAGGCGCAGCCGAATTGGCCGCTTCCAGTCTTGACGCCCAGTTCGAGTCGCTCGAGGACCTGGGCGAGCAAACCGAGGTCGAGGCACGCTTGGCCGCACTGAAGGCCGGGTCCGGCCAGAACGCCGCCCTCGGTTCCTCACCCACCGGAACCGGCGCCCACTCCCCCGAGGGCACCGGCACCAGTTACTGAGGCCGACCCGGGGCAGGCTTGCGGGGTAATGCGAAGGCCCCTGGCCAGGTGGATCACCTGGCCAGGGGCCTTCATGTGGTTGCGGGGACAGGATTTGAACCTGTGACCTCCGGGTTATGAGCCCGGCGAGCTACCGAACTGCTCCACCCCGCGTCGCGAGATATGACTCTACACGAAAGAGCGGGGCACCCAAAATCGTCACCGCACGCCCGGGACTACTTCTCCGCGATCATGCGCCCGATGATCAACCTCATGATCTCGTTGCTGCCCTCCAGGATCTGGTGCACACGTAGGTCGCGGGCGATTTTTTCCAGGCCGTACTCGCTGAGGTAGCCGTAGCCGCCGTGGAGCTGGATGGCGGCATTGGCGGTCTCGAACCCCGCATCGGTCGCGACCCGCTTGGCCATGGCGCACAGCTTGAGGGCGTCGACGGACCCCTCGTCCAATGCCGCCGCGGCCCGCCACAGCAGGGTCCGCGCGGTGACCAGCTTCGTCTCCATGTCCGCGAGCTCGAACAGCAGGGCCTGCTGGTTGATCAGCGCGCCGCCGAAGGCGTGGCGTTCCTTCAGGTACGCCGCGGACTTGTCCAGGGCGGCTTGGCCTCCGCCCAGCGAGCAGGCCCCGATGTTCAGCCGTCCGCCGTTGAGCCCCTTCATGGCGATCGCGAACCCGTCCCCTTCCCCGCCCAGGCGGTTGCCCACGGGCACCCTGGCGTTGTTGAAGATGACCTGGCGCGTGGGTTGCGCGTTCCAGCCCATCTTCTTCTCCAGGGCGCCGAACTCCAGCCCCTCGGTACCGGCGGGGACGATGATGGCGGAAATGCCGCGGCTGCCAGTCTCGGCCGTGCGAGCCATGACGAGGTAGTAGCCGGCGGCCCCGGCCCCGGAGATGAACTGCTTGACGCCGTTGAGGACGTAGTCGTCTCCCTCTCGGACGGCACGGGTGGTCAGCGCCGCCGCGTCCGAGCCTGCGCCCGGCTCCGTGAGGCAGTAGCTGCCCAGCTTCTCCATCGTGGCCATGTCGGAAATCCACTGCGCACGCTGGCGGTCATCACCGAAGGTATCGATCATCCAGACGACCATGTTGTGGATGGAAATGTAGGCGGCAATGGTTGGACAGGCGCGGGCCAGTTCCTCGAAGATCAGGACCGCGTCGCTGCGGGTCAGCCCGGAGCCGCCGTACTCCTCGCGGGCATAGATGCCGCCCATGCCCAGATCCCCCGCCTGACGCAGGACGTCCACGGGGAAGTGGTGTTCCTGATCCCAGCGCTCTGCGTGCGGGGCGATCTGTTCCGTCGCGAATTCCCGGACCATTTCGAGCATGGCCTGCTGCTCGTCATTGAGCTCGAACATCGTTATCCTTTCGGCCCGTGGGCCTTGACGGTCCCGTCGCCAACGGACGGGAGGAACCTCAGCGGCTCACCTTGCCCATGAGCGAGGCGACCGGTCCGATGAAGATGGGGCGCGCCAGGAACGCGGCCCCGACCATGACGACGACCGAGATGGCAAAGAGGATGAACCCCATCCAGCCATGCCCGTCCTGGGCGGCATACATGTGGTTCAGATTCCGAAGGGCACCGGTTGCGAGCACCAGCGTCACATGCACGATCACAAACAAGACGAAGTAGAGCATCACCGGGAAATGCACGGCACGAGCCGCCTCGATCGGGTAGAAGCGGTTCAGCTTCTGTGCCTTTGCCGGCCAGATCGAGGACATCCGCAACCCCGTGATGATGGCCAGTGGTGCCGCGATGAACACGGTCAGGAAGTAGGTCAGCAACTGCAGGCTGTTGTAGTTGACCCACCCGTTCTCCAGCGGCCAGTTCAGCGAGGCATATTGCAGGCCGGCCGAGAGCGCGTTCGGGAGGACATCCCAGCTGGTGGGCACGATGCGCCGCCACTGTCCGGTGGAAAAGAGCAGGATGATGAAGACGATGCCATTGAGCACCCACAGCACATCCAGGCTCTGGTGCAGCCATAGGTCCAGGCTGATGCGTTTCGGGGCCTTCTTCGTCTTGAACAGACCCTTGTTCTTCCGCACCCAGTGCGCCGCAGGCCGCTGGACGGTCCGCACCTTCCACCCGGTCTGGATGATCAGGACGATGAAGAAGGCATTGAGGAAGTGCTGCCAGCCAAGCCACGCGGGCAGGCCAACGGGGGCGGTCGCGGGCAGCGCCACACGCCCGGGGTAATCCGACAGGAACCGCGCCCCTGCCTCGGTGCCCGTGTACCAGCGGGCGCCGAGGACAACCAGGGCCAGGACCACGACGGCCCCCGCCGCATACAGGCCCAGGCGCAGCCAGGGCCAGGGGGTCGGTCCGGATGGGGTGCGCTCCTGCTTCACCGATGGTCCTCTCGTGCGGGGATGCTGCTGACGATAATACTAGGCCATGCAAGTATTTAGTAGGACGCCAAAGCGTTGTTCGCGGTATCTGCACATGCGAAGGGCCCCGGCCGATGTTTCCATCGGCCGGGGCCCTTCCGTCGTTGCGGGGACAGGATTTGAACCTGTGACCTCCGGGTTATGAGCCCGGCGAGCTACCGAACTGCTCCACCCCGCGTCGTAGTACAAGCTTCTCACCTTCGAGGCCGAACCCCAAATCGAAGGGCGGCGGTGTCACGCAGATCACTGCATGCCACCGCCGCCGCCCATCGCCCTGGACGACGGGTTCCGGTGCGAGGCCGGGAACCTTTCGCCCCTAGCCGCCGGAACCGCTGGCGGGAGCCGATTCCTCTTGGTCGGGCGCCTGGCTTTCGGGCGCCTGCCCGCCCTGGCCCGCATCGCCGGAGATCTCGCCTTCGGCGCTCAGGGCCTTGTCCAGGGCATCGCTGAGCTTCTTCTGCTCGTTGCCGTAGGCGGCGAAGTCTCCCTTGGCGAGAGCTTCCTGCCCGGCCTTGATGGCCGCGTCCGCTGCCGCGAGCGCCTCCTTGAGCTGCTGCTCGGCGCTGGCAGGGGCGGTGTCGGAGGGCTTGCCACCGGCGTTGCCCCCGGACTTGTTGCCGTCGCCCTCGTTGGTGACCGCGCCCGACGAGCCGTCGAAGAGCTGGTCAAGTGCCTCGGACAAGGTGTCGGCGAACCCGACCTTGTCGCCGAAGGACACGAGCACCTTGCGCAGCGTCGGGTAGGACGTTTCGCCGGTGGACTGGACGTAGACCGGCTGGACGTACAGGATGCCGCCGCCAACGGGCAGGGAGAGCAGGTTTCCGTTGAGCACCTCGGAGGCGCCCTGGCGCAGCAGGTTGAGCTGGGTGGAAACCGTCGTGTTGGAGTCGAAGTTCTGCTGGGCCTGGCCGGGCCCGGGAACCACGGTGTTGCGCGGCAACTCCAGCAACCGCAAGGTGCCGTAGCCCTCGGCCTTCTCCCCGGCCTTGTCGCCGGCGTCGGCTTCGGCGGAGAGGAACCCATAGAGCACGTTGCGCTGGGCGCTGCCCGCATTGGTCGCGGGGATGAACGTGCTGGTCAACGAGAACGTTTCCGATTCCTGCTTCGGCATGCGCAGCGAGAGGTAGTACGGCGGCTGCGGTACCTGCTTGTCGGACTGGGTTGGGTCGTTGGGGACGACCCAGGCGTCGTTTGACTCGTAGAAGTCGTCCGGGTCGGTCACGTGGTACTCCCCCAGCAGGGTCCGCTGCACCTTGAACAGGTCCTCGGGGTAGCGCACGTGGCTCATCAGCTCGCCCGAGATCTCCGAGATCGGCTTCACCGTGCTCGGGAAGACCTTCTGCCAGGCCTGCAGCAGCGGCTCGTCGGGCTCCCAGGCGTACAGGTCGACGGAACCGTCGTAGGCGTCCACCGTGGCCTTGACCGAGTTGCGGATGTAGTTCACCTTCCCGGACAGCGCATTCGTGCGGTTCGCCCCGGTGAGCGAATCGCGCACCGCGGTGTCGAGCTGCTGCTCGGTCGAATACGGGAAGGAGCTGTTGGTGGTGTATGCGTCCACGATCCACTTCACGCGGCCGTCAATGATCGCCGGATAGGCGTTCGAGTCCACGGTCAGGTAGGGGGCGACCTTCTGGACGCGCTCCTTGGGGCCGCGGTCGTAGAGGATCTGGGATTCGCTGTTGATCGCATCCGAGAGCAACAGGTCCGTGGAGCTGAACTTCAGGGAGTAGACCAGGCGGTTGAAGAAGCTGCCGACATTCGGGCCGCCGTCGCCTTGGAAAGTGGTCTTGGCATCGCCTTCGCCGGACTGCCCCGAGGGGCGGTCAAGCTCGCGGGGCGCCCAGTCGTCGGGGCCGCCGACGATGGAGTACTGCGGGGAGAATTCCCCGAAGTAGATGCGCGGCTCGTAGGTGGAGTCGTTGCCCAGCACCCCCTCGCTGGGGATGCCCGAAAGCATGAAGTCGGGACGTCCACCGGCACCGACCTTGGCGCCGTAGGCGGCCACGACCCCGTATCCGTGGGTGTAGGTCACATGCTGGTTGACCCAGCTGTCGGTCGGGTCAACGTTCAGTTCGCGCACGGCAATGACGGTGTCCTCCGTCTTGCCGTCGACGTCGTAGCGGTCGACGTTCAGCGTCGGCGCGAACCGGTAGTAGGTGCGGAACTGCTGCAGCTGGGCGAACGCGTCGGAGACGAGGTTCGGATCCAGCAGGCGGATGTTCGTGGTGGTCGCCTTGTCCTTGGCCAACGCGTTCTTGGCCGTGTTCACGGTGGCGTTGTAGGGGCTGGACTGCACGCCATCGAGTCCGTAGGCCTTGCGGGTCATCTCGATGTTGCGCTGGATGTACGGCTGCTCGAGGGTCTTCTCCGAGGGGACGACCTTGAACTGCTGGACCAGCATGGGGTAGATGCCGCCGGCGACCAGCGCCGTGACGACGAGGACCGCCGTGCCGACGAGCGGGAGCTTCCAGCGGCCCATGATGGCGCCGACGACGAAGAGCACGGCGACGATGATCGCGGCGACCACCAGGATGGTCTTGGTGGGGATGACCGCATGGACGTCGGTGTAGAGGGCGCCGGCCACGCGGCCCCCCTGGTCCTCCAACGTGCTGTAGCGGTCCAGCCAGAAATTCGCGCCCTGCAACAACAGGAACAGCGCGGCGGCAATGCTCACATGCAGGCGTGCGGCGCGGGAAATGCTCACCCCGCCGCGTTCCTGGATCCGGATGCCGCCGTAGAGGTAGTGGGTCAGCAAGCCGGCGATGCCCGCGATCAGCACGACGCTGATGAGGAACCCGACGATCAGCCCGTAGAACGGCAGCGAGTTCATGTAGAACGAGAGGTCCTTGTGGAACTGCGGATCGACCTCGCCGAAGGGCACCTGGTGGATGAAAAGGAGGATGGTCTGCCACTGCGAGGCGATCGCCGTGGCGGCAAAGGCACCGATGACCAGCGGGATGCCCCACATGAGGAGCCGGCGGATGGGCTCCAGCTGAGCTTGGTAACGCGAGATGCTGTCGGGCATCTGCAGGTCCGGGGCATAGACCGGACGGCTCTTGAAAGCCACCTGGAGGCTCGCCCAGATCGCACCGGCCATCACCAGGAATGCCACGACGAAGACGGCGACCTTGGTGAGCATCTCGGTCCAGAACACCTCGCCAAAGCCCACCTGGTTGAACCAGAGGACATCGGCGTAGATGTTGGCGAAGAAGATGAATGCCGCCACCAGGATGCCGATCACCACGATCGTCGGCACCAGGGGCGAGGACTTCCTGGCCGGGGTGGGACGCCGCTGGCCGCCGCCGTCGTCGCCTCCGGGTCCCTGGGGACGCCGGCCGAACGGGTTGTCAGGACCGAAACTCACTTATTGAACCTCATCGTCGGAACGAGCTACTGCGCGCCCCGCATCGGACAGGGGGTGCACGAAACCATTCTGCCTTGCGCGAGGTCAAGTCGCGAATGCCCGCGCCGCGGTCGGGGCGGCGGTGGCGGCGTTGCCGGTCAGCCGCAGCTGGGAAGGGACGCGGGGTCGGCACCTTCTCCAATGGCTTCGACCGCGTCCCGTGCCTGCTCCAAGGTCGAGACCTTGACGACGTTGAGTCCGTCGGGGACGCGGCCGACGACGTCGGCGCAGTTGTCGGCGGGGGCCAGAAAGTAGTCGGCGCCGGCGGTGCGCGCCCCGACAAGCTTCTGCGCGATCCCGCCGATCGGGCCCACCGTTCCATCGGCTTCGATGGTCCCCGTCCCGGCGAACTGCTTGCCCCCGGTCATGTCCCCCGGCGTCAGCGTGTCGATGATGCCCAGCGCGAACATCATCCCCGCGCTGGGCCCGCCGACATTCGACAGCCCGAACGTCACCTCGAGGGGGAACGTGTAGCGGGTATCGAGGTAGACGCCCAGCTGGCGTTGGCCCTCCCCCGAGAGCGTGGCCCGGGCGTCCACGCGCACGTCCCTTCCGCCGCGGACCACCGTCAGTTCGGGGGTGCCGTCGCCGCCCTGGAGGGCTTTTTTGAGCATGTCCAGGTCGGTGATCGGCTTGCCGTCGATGGCCTTGAGCACGTCGTCGGTGCGCAATTTCCCCTTGTTCGCGTCCGTGGCCAGCCCGGCCACGCTGAGCTGCTGGCTGAAGGGGATCTCCAGGCTGGTGAGGGCGGCCGCGACGGCGTTTTGCTGCGAATTGTCCATTTCCGCCGCGTTCCGGTCGCTGATCTGCTCGTCCGTGGCACCCCGGGGGTACATGGTCTCCTCCGGATAGACATCCTGCCGGGGATCCGCCCAGGCCTGGATCACCCTGAAGAAGGAGATGCGGCTTTCCGCCCCGCCGATGACGTAGACCGTGGTCATGTCCAGGGACCCGTCCGCGGGGTACGTCTTCCGTCCGCTGACCTCGATGACATCCCGGTCCTTGACCTTCCCCAGGGTGTTCACGGCGGGGCCGGGCGCTTCCACGATGTAGGGAGTGGGCAGGGCCAGCGCGATGAACCCGATGACGACGGCGATGCAGGTCGCCGTGATCAGGCGACGCTGGGATTTCCTGGATCTGGCGGGTGGGAGGGTGTGTCCAGCCGCCGGTTCTGGGCCGAGGGGCTCCTGGGGGTGCTGCGGTTCGGTCACCGTCGCTGTTTTTCCTTTCCGGGCGTTGCCCGCCCCGGGGCCGGCGCGCATTCGATCTCCCCCAGAGTACAAGGTGGCCGGCGATGCCCGCTGTGCCGACAGCGAACCCGGTAGGGCAGCCATAGGGGCGGCATGCGGTGCGGGGGTACCGTGGAGCCATGGCAGAGAACCCCCCGAACAACCGACCCGACGGCCCCGAGGAACCGGACGATTCCGGTCCCCGGGACCCCTTTGCGGAGATGCTCTCGAACCTCTTCGGCGGCCAGCTGCCCGAGGGCCTGGATGCCGCCGACCTGCACCAGCAGCTCGGGGCCATGGGCATGCCCTCCGATCCCGCCGCCATGCAGGCGATGATGGGACAGATGCAGGCGATGATGGGTGCCATGGCCTCCGGTGACGGTAGCCCGGTCAACTGGAAGCTAGCCCAGGATTCGGCCCGCCAAGCGGCCTCGGGCGACGACCCGAGCGTTACCCCTGCCAGGGCTTCAGCGGTATCCGACGCCGGTCGGCTGGCCGACATGTGGCTCGATCAGGCCACCGCTTTCGAGGCCGCGGCCTCGGGATTCTCCTCGTATTCACGGGCCCAATGGGTCGAGAAGACCTTGCCCCGGTGGAAGAAGCTCACCGAACCCGTGGCCATCAGCGTGTCGCAGGCGATCAGCACCGCCATGCGCGACCAGGTGCCGGAGGAGATGAAGGCCATGCTCGGTTCGGCGCAGGGCATGTTCCAGAACCTCGGGGGTGCGATGTTCGGCATGCAGCTGGGGACCGCCGTCGGTGGCCTGGCCAAGGACGTGCTCGGCTCCACGGACATCGGCTTCCCCCTCACCACCGATGCCCCCGCCCTGGTCCCCACGAACGTGGCGGCGTTCGGCGAAGGGCTGGATATCCCGGAGCAGGAGATCCTGCTGTTCACGGCCCTGCGCGAGTCGGCCCACACGCGTTTGTTCCAGCGGGTCCCCTGGCTGCAGGCCCATGTCCTGGGGGCCATCGAGGATTATGCCCGCGGGATCCACATCGACATGTCGCGCATCGAGGAGGCAGTACGCGACATCGATCCTTCCAACCCGGAGTCGTTGAAGGGTGCCGTGACCGAGGGGCTGTTCATGCCGCAGCGGACCGGTGCCCAGGAGGCGGCGCTGGTCAAGCTCGAGACTGCCCTGGCCCTGATCGAAGGATGGGTCGACGAGGTCGTCGCTGAAGCCGCCGCCAATCTCCCCTCGGCAGGCGCGCTGCGCGAGACGATCCGCCGCCGCCGAGCGACCGGCGGTCCGGCCGAGCAGGCCTTTGCCTCGCTGGTCGGCCTCGAGCTTCGACCGCGTCGCCTCCGCGATGCCGCCCGCCTGTGGGCTCTGCTCAAGGACGAACGGGGGGCGGAGGGCCGTGACGCCATCTGGCAGCACCCGGACCTGATGCCGGGCGCCGCGGACCTCGACGATCCGGAAGGGTTCTCCGCACGGCGTGCACTTGCCGAGGCAGCGGACGGTGAACTCGACGAGGCCCTGACCCGCCTGCTCGATGGCGGCTACGACTCCCCCGAGTCCGCTGAAGGCACCGACGGGCACGGCCCCGCCGGAGAGGGCCCCGACCCGGACGAGGGGCCGGCGTCGACCCGCTGACCACGGACGCGGACGCCCCCGCTGGGCGGCCCCCGCTGGGCGGGGGCGTCCGCCCGACGGCGCCTCCCCTCAGCAGGCCCAATCCCCGTCGCCGTCGTCCTGCCACCACTCGCCACCCGGGATGCCGCCGGGCAGGGATGGCATCGCTCCAGCCGGGAACCGGGGATCGTGCAGGTCCCCGGCACCTTCCGGATGGGACATGCCGAAGCTGACACCGGCCAAGTAGGCCTTGGCCTCCGCCTTGCGGGGGTAACGGTCCTCGAGTGCCTTGAACTGCGGGCCGTGCCCGTCCTCTGCGATGAGGTGGGCGAGTTCGTGTACCAGGATGTAGTCCTGCACCCAGCCGGGCATCCGCTGCAGCCGGTGGTTCAGCCGGATGGTCCCGTCCCCCGGAGAGGCCGATCCCCACCTCGAGGTCTGGTTGGTCACCCAGCGCACGGACACCGGTTGCGCCCGCCCTCCGAAATGCTTCCGGTCGAGTTCGCCGGCGCGTCGCATCAGGTCGTCGTCGGCCCCGACGCCGTAGCGCTCCCGGGCACGCGCCCGACGGGCCAGGATGTCCGGCACCATGCGGTCAATCCACTCGTCCTCCTGGCGCAGACTCAGGCTGGCGGGGACCGAGATCACCGCGGCCCCGTCCTTCCAGACTCCCGAGACCGTCCGGCGCCGCCGGGTTGAGCGCAAGACCCGCACGGCGACCCCGTCGGGCGTGACCAGTCCGCGTTCCTTTGGTTGCTGGGGCATGAATGGCCTCTCTCCTCTTCGTGCTGCCTACCCGTGGCCACTTGCCCACCGGCCCCTGTGGATACCCAGGTTCCGGGGGGTGCGACCTGTCAGGATATCTCCACCGACACCCTTCCGGACCCATCACTGGAGGCGAACATGCGCATCATCCCCGGGCTTCAGGTCGTCAGAGTATCCGAGACGACACTGCGGATTGGAGGACGCGACGACGGGTTGTGGATATCCGGGCTGACCACGGCGGACCAGGACTTCATCGCGTCCCTCGCCTCGCCGGGCCGGGGCCCGGCGGCATCCGGTGCCCCGGATCAGCCGGGGGCCCGGCCCACACTCCCCGACGCCCGACGCCGCGACCAGCTGCTCGAGGTGCTGGCTCCCGTCCTGGAAGAACCCTTCCGGCTCCCCGGCGCCCTCGGGGCCACGCTGGCGCCCGACGTCACCGCGTTTTCGGCGGCCTATTCCACGCCGGCGGGCCAGCTCGTCAGGAACCGCAGCCGGGGGACGGCCAGGATCTGGGGGCTGGGGCGCTGCGGACAGGCCGTCGCGGCGCTGCTGGCCGCCTCGGGGATCGGCGCTCTCTGCCTTCACGATGACCTGCCGGTGCAGGCCGGGGACATCGGCGCGGGACCACTGCGCATCGCCGATCTGGGCAAGGCGCGTACCGTCGCCGTGGCGCACCGGATCGGACAGCTGTGGCCGCGCACCCGGCTGGCCCGGTGGGAGCCGACGGCCGACGACACGGGCCTGGGAGCGCAGGTGAGCGTCGTCACCGCCTGCGACTCGTTGCCCGACCCCCTCGCCGACCACCTCGCTGCGACCCGCGTCCCGCATCTCCCGGTTCTGTTCGGTCCGTCGTGGGCGCGCATCGGCCCCTTGGTCATCCCGGGATTGACCACCTGCCTGGATTGCGCCAAGACGGACCGCACGCTTCCGCCGGATCTGCCCCGCACGGCCGGTTGCCCCCGGTCGGGAAGTTCGACGGCCGAGTTGGCGCTGTCGGCCACGGCTGCCGGATTGGCGACACTGCAGGTCATGATGCTGCTCGACGGGGTCAACGTGCCCACCACGGTCGATGCGGTCCTGATGGTGGACCTGTCTACCGGCGGCGTCCACCGCGTTCCGGTCGAGGCACGGCCGGGGTGCACCTGCATGATCCCCGCGGCGTGAAGCCGCCGGGCTTCAGGCAGGTGCTGATCCTGCACCGAGGATCTCCAGGACATCGGTGCCGTAGCGTTCGAGCTTCGCCGATCCGACGCCGGAGACCTTGGACAGGGCCGTGGCCGTCTCGGGCATAGCCTCGGCAATGGCCATCAGGGTCGCGTCGGTGAAGATGACGAAGGCCGGCACCTCCGCCTCGCGCGCCGTGCGCAGCCGCCAGTCCCGCAGGGCCTCGTAGACGGCCTCGTCGTAGGTCGACGGGCAGTCCAGGCAGCGGCCGAGCTTTCGTTCCGCGGCGCTGCCCAGCAGCGTGCCGCACACCCGGCAGGTCGGAGGGGTGGCGGCCTTGCGCCTGCGGACTCCCCCTCCCGGTGTCCGCGCCGCCACCTTGCTGGAGGACTGCGGGCGCAATCCGTCCAGGAAACGCGAGGGCCGGCGGCTGGCTCGCCCGCCGGGTGTCCGGGCGGTCGACCAGGTCAGGGACAGGTGCTTGCGGGCACGGGTGATGCCGACGTAGAGCAGCCGGCGTTCCTCGTCGTAGTCCCCCTGGTCCTCGGCGAAGGAAATGGGCATCAGCCCCTCGCTGAGCCCGACGAGGAACACGGCGTCCCACTCCAGGCCCTTGGCCGAGTGCAGGGAGGCGAGCGTGACGCCCTGGACCGTCGGTGCGTGCTGGGTAGCGGCCCGTTCATCGAGTTCGGCCACGAACTCGAGCAGGGTGAAGGGCGTCTCCCGGTCGGCCCGGGCGGTGGCCAGTTCGTCGGCGAGCGCGACGAGGGCGGACAGGGACTCCCACCGCTCCCGCACCGCTCCACTGGCGGCAGGGGCCTGCGGGGAGTAGCCCAGCGAGGCCAGCACGTCGCGGCATAGCTGGGCAACGTCGTCGTCCGCTGGTTGCCGGGACGCAGCCCGCAGGGCGAGGACCGCGTCCCGGACCTCGCGACGTTGGAAGAACCGTTCCCCGCCGCGCAGCTGGTAGCCGATCCCCGCGGCGGCGAGGGCCTGCTCGTACGCCTGCGATTGGCCATTGGTGCGGAAGAGCACGGCGATGTTCGCCGGGGGGACCCCATCGTCCAGCAGGGCCTGGATGCGGCGGGCGACGTGTCCTGCCTCGGCCTCGTCGTCGCTGCATTCGGTGAATTCCGGTTCCGGCCCCGCGGGTCGTTGGGCCAGCAGTTCCAGGGGCGCCGCCCACTGCACGTCCCGCCCGGGGGCGCCGGGCTCGAGGCGGCGCGAGGACAGCAGCTGGTTGGCGAGGCCCACCACCTGGGGGGTGGAGCGGTAGTCGCGCACCAGGCGGACCACCGGTGCCTGCGGGTGCTCGACGGTGAAGTTCAGCAGGTGCGCCGGTGTGGCTCCGGTGAACGAGTAGATGGTCTGGCTGGCGTCGCCGACCACGCAGAGCTCGTCGCGTCCACCGAGCCACAGGTTCAGCAGCCGCTGCTGGAGCGGTGAGACGTCCTGGTACTCGTCGACGACGAAGTGCCGGTACTGCTCGCGGACCGAGGCGGCGACGCGCGGGTCCTCGTCGAGGATGCCGACGGTCAGCAGCAGGACATCCTCGAAGTCGATCACGTGGCGGTCGGATTTCACGTCCTCGTAGGACTGGAAGAGCCGGGCGACGGTGCGGTGGTCCAGCCCTGCCGGCTCCGCACGTCCGGCGGCGGCCTCGAGGTAGCCCTCCGGGGTGTGCATGGAGACCTTGGCCCATTCGATCTCCGCAGCCAGGTCCCGGATGGAGGCGCGGTCGGTGGAGATGCGCAGCCGGCGTGCGGCCTCGGCCACGAGCTGCGCCTTGTGGTCCACGATGGCCGGCAGTTGCCCGCCGATCGCCTGCGGCCAGAAGTACTGCAACTGGCGCAGTGCCGCCGCATGGAAGGTGCGGGCCTGCACTCCCCCGGCCTCCAGGTCGCGCAGCCGGGTGCGCATCTCGCTGGCGGCACGGGACGTGAAGGTGACGGCCAGGACCTGGTTCGGCTTGTAGACGGCAGTATGCACCCCGTAGGCGATGCGGTGCGTGATGGCGCGGGTCTTGCCCGTCCCGGCGCCGGCCAGGACGCAGAGGGGCCCGTTGAGCGTGGTCGCGACGGTCCGCTGTTCCTCGTCGAGGCCGCCGAGGATGCGCTCTTCCAGCGTGGTCATGCGTTCAGTTCTCCATCTGGCGTGGTTCGGGCAGCGGCCCACCGTACCAGTGTTCTATGAGGGCGCTGGAGATCGAGACCCCGGCCGGGACGCCGACGGAACCGTCGACGATCTCGCCGGCGAGTTCCTCCCGCGTGAACCACCGCAGGTCGATGATCTCCTCGCCGTCGGGCACGACGGCGGTGGACTCGGCTTCGGCGGTGAACCCGAGCATGAGCGAACACGGGAACGGCCAGGGTTGGGACCCCGCATACCGTGCGGCCCGCACCCGGATGCCTGCTTCCTCGCCGACTTCGCGCACCACGGCTTCCTCCAGGGATTCGCCGGGCTCCACGAATCCTGCCAGGGTGGAATAGCGGTGCCCGCCCCACTGCGCGTTGGCACCGAGCAGCAGCCGGTCCTCGGCGTCGGTGATGGCCACGATGATGGCCGGGTCCGTCCGGGGGAAGTGCTGGGAGCCATCCCGCGGGCAGAGCCTGACCCACCCGCTGTGCACGACCTCCGTGGGCGATCCGCAGCGCGGGCAATGCGTGTGCATGGCATGCCAGTTGGCGATGGCGACCGCTTCGACGAACATCCCGGCATCGCGGGCACCGAGCCCTGCGGCGACATCGCGCAGGCCCAGCCAATCGGCCTGGAGCCTGTCGGCGTCCGGTGCCTCCGGCAGGTCGGCCAAGACGATCTCCCGGTCCGCCGAGCGGCCCAGGTAGACCAGGAGTGCGTCCGCCGGCACCTCCCCGGTTCCCACAAGCACCAGTTGGCCGCCGTGGACCGGTGCCCGGCCCTTGGCCAACAGGAGCACGCGCGTTTCGGCGTCGTCCATCAGGGACGGGAGCCAGGCCTCGTCGATGCGCCGCTCGCAGCCCCGGTCCACCTCGGTCCGGGCCAGCGGCAGGTTCCCCAGGAGCGGGTATTCGAGGTGGGGTTCTGCGGCTGGTTCCTGGCGAAGTGTCATGTCCCTACCGTACTGAGCTTGGCCACCTGTCCGCACACCGGCCCCTGCGATGTGGACACCGTCCGGACGGCGCTCCCGGTGCCTTCATGCCGGTCTTCGTGTTGGCCTTCGTTTCGTGGTGTGACGTGGACGCAGCCCCCGCGTTGCCTGTGCACTGCCCGTGATTCCGGCGACTCGCCGCCCCGGGCGCACTGCTGCGGGGCCCGCGCGGCTTACGGTTGGGTACGTGAAAAGATCTCCCATGGAACTGGCCGCCATCGCGACCGCAGCGGTGCCCGGGTTGACCCCTGTCGGCGTCGCAGGCATCCCGGACGATCCCGACGACTTCGACTCGGCGCTCATCATCGATGCGCAGGAGAACCGGTGGCGCGTTCGCTCGCCCCGCCACGAGGAATCCAGCATGCGCCTGGAAACGGAGCTGACCGCCCTGCGGTCCTTCACCCCGGGGATCCGCGCATCCCTGCCCTTCCGGCTGCCGTCCGTTGCCGGAACCGTGCGTCAGGGAAGCCTCCGCACCTTCGTGTACAACCACCTTCCCGGCGCCGTGATGGACCTCGAGGACCTGGTCGCCGCCGGCGGGCCCACCGCCGCGGACATCGGGCGGGTCATCGCCGCGATCCACGCGCTGCCGGAGGACCTGGTCGACCGGGCCGACCTGCCGGTCTACACCGCCAACGAATTCCGGCAACGGCGGTTGAACGAACTCGACCAGGCGGCCACGACCGGGCGCATTCCCCCGCGCCTGCTCCGTCGGTGGGAACATGCCCTGGAGGATGTCGCCCTCTGGCGTTTCAACCCGCGCGTCGTGCATGGGGACCTCCACGAGGAAAACCTGCTCCTGGAGCAGGGCAAGGTGGCCGCGGTGACGGGATGGACCGATGTGCGCATCGGCGATCCCGCCGACGACTTCGCCTGGCTCGCGGCCGCCCACGAACAGTCCTTCACCGACTCGGTCGTGGAGTCCTACACCGCCAGCCGCGGGGAACTGGCCGACCCGCACATCATGCGCCGCGCCGCACTGGCCGCGGAGTTCGCCCTGGCCCAGTGGTTCACCCGGGGCCTGGCCACCAACGACGCCGAGCGCATCGTCGAGGGCGAGCAGATGCTGCGCGACCTCGACGAGGACATCGCCGAATACGGTGGCCAGCCCATCAGCATCGTCGAGCCACCCCGCATGGACATCAACGGCCACCCCCTGCCGGCCGAACCTGCCGAGGAGCCGACGGCGGAGGACGATGGCCCCGGGGAAGCGCCGGCAGACGAGGCCGGGCAGCCGACGCCGGCCATCGCGGCACGCGCCGGGGTCCCCCCGCACCCGACCGTGCCCCCGAAGGCCGGCGAAGCCCGCGTGTCCCACTGGGGACCGGCCGAGACAGGCGTCCCGGAGTCCGACGCGGCGGACCGGATGGCGGCTGAGGGCGACCCGGCCGGCGGCACTCCGATGGCAAGCGGCGGGGAACCGGGCGACGGCACGGCATCGGTGGACCAGCATGATCCGGCTGACGGCGAGGAGCCGGCGAAGGTCCCGACCACGGCACCCGGACAGGGTGGTGACGCGACCGGGGACGGGCCGGACGAGCAGAAGGCTGCGTCAGCGGGCGACGCAGCGGGAGCCGACGATGCACCGGAGGCCGACGACGGCCCTGCCTTCCTGCGCGACATCGACGTCCTCGACGAGGCCCCTGCTACTGCTGCCGATGCCGATGCCGAAGAGGGGCAGGATTCCCCGGTGGGCTCCGGGGCCGAAACCGATGCCCTCCCGCTGATCGTCGTCGACCCCGACAAGGGCACGGCACGTCCCGCCCAGAAACCCACGGAAAGGTAGGCGCTACGGCCTGGCCGCTTCCGCCCCGGCCAGTGACCCGGCGACGAGTTTTTCCAGCGCGGCGGCGTCCGCCAGGTGTTCGGGCCTGATCGTCACCCCGCGGCCGACGTAGTAGAAGGCTGCCTCCACGCTCTCGAGCGGCACGTCGTGGAGCCGCGACCATCCCAGCCGGTAGACGGCCAGTTGCAGCGACTTGATTTCCAGGTCGCGGCCCGTGGGCACGCGGCCGGTCTTCCAGTCGACGAGCGTCCACACGATCCGCCCGTTCTCGTCCCGCTCCTTGAAGACGGCATCAATGCGCCCGCGGACGTTGACCCGCCCGACACGGGTCTCCAGTGGCACCTCGACGAAGGCCGGTTGGCGTTGGGCCCATTCGGAGGCCAGGAACTCGGCCTTCATCTCCTCGAGTCCGTACTGTTCCTCGATGTAGGCATCGGCGGCGCCTGGGAATTCACCCAAGTCGAGCATGCCGGTCGAACCGTAGTAGTCCTCGATCCAGGCATGGAAGGCCGTTCCCTTGCGGGCCGCCACGCCGGGTCGGCGAGGGACCGGTCGACGCAGTTGCTCCAGGACTTGGCTGGCATCGGTGGCCAGGTCGACGAACAGCGAGGCGCGGACGTGTTCCGGCACGCCCGTGGTTTCCCGCGCCGCGTTGCGCTCGCGTTGCGCCGCGAGGAGTAGCCCGGCTTCCTGGTTCCATGCGCGGCCGAAGGCCGTCGTCACCGGCGCGTCGTCCCCGCCGCCGTGCGCCCGCAATTCCAGCTGCCGCTCGACCTCGGCCGCCGCGGCCTCGAGTTGCCGTCGGCGTCCGGCACGCCGGGGCTGGACGACCCCGGCCCGGACGACCACTGGTCCCTCGAGCGGGTCGTACGGCCAGCTCGACTCCAACGGTTCCTCGCGGAAGGGATTCTGTTCCGGGGCGTCTTCGTCCTCGCACCAGCTAGCGACCCGCGCGCGGGGCGTCGGTTCACCGGCCAACGGCAACAACTCCCGCAGGAACATCGACGGTTGCGTGGGCTTGGAGCGCGACCCGGTCCAGACCGTGGCCGAACACAGCAGCAGGTCCTTCGCCCGCGTCAGCGCGACGTAGGCCAGGCGCCGTTCCTCGTCCTCGCCGTGGGCCAGTACGTCCGCGCGGAAGGCCCCTTCGGCCTCGACCGCGTCGAAGAGGCATGGCTGGTCGGTGTCCCACTGGGGCAGGTCGTTGCGGTCGCCGCGCAGCGGCCAGGGAAGGGCCCCGTCCTCCTTGGTCCAGCGCGAGTCCGTGGTGGAGGGGAAGATGCCCTCGTTCATGCCCGGGATCGCCACCACATCCCACTCCAGGCCCTTCGAGGCATGGATGGTCAGCAGCTGCACGGCCTCGGTGCTGGCCTCCTGCTGAACGACCTCGAGGCCTCCTTCCTTGGCGGCGGCGGCGTCGAGCCAGGTGAGGAAACCGGCCAG
This sequence comes from Arthrobacter sp., assembly GCA_035571895.1. GTDB lineage: Bacteria > Actinomycetota > Actinomycetes > Actinomycetales > Micrococcaceae > Arthrobacter_H. The sequence continues at coordinate 35,360 of DATNBS010000201.1, forward strand.
ATCCGCCCCCAGGTCGGTATCCGAATAACCTTCGGCGACATCGGCGAACGCGTCCAGGTGGCGACGTGCCGCATGGATGTCGGCGCCGGGCTTGGCGGCGACCTCGATGTCGAGCAGCAGCGTGCGCTCGACCTCGTGGAGCAGGGTGGGCAGGTCGTCGGAGGCGAAGCTGCGCAGGTAGCGGATCTCGGCCTGCAAGGCCCGCAGCCGCTCCAGTGCCACGGAGGTCAGCCGGCGGCCGGCCGAGGACGTCCAATCGGCTGACGGCAGGCGGTCCAACGCCTCGATGAGGCTGGCTTCCTCGGACAGTTCGCTGCGCGCCTCGGCCCGGCTGTCGGCGGCGTCACTGTCCGCGCTGGCGATATCGATCTCCCGCGCCTCGCGGATGGCCGCCTCCCGGCGACGCGCCAGGAAGCGAGACCAGTCAGCGAAGGCCATCAGGTCGGCTGGTCCCAAGCGCCAGCGGGCTCCGGCCAGCAGCCGCAGCAGAGCGTCGGAACGCAGCGGGTCGACCAGGACCCGCAGCGTGGCCACGACGTCGACGATTTCCGGCATCGCCAGCAGCCCGCCCAGGCCGACGATCTCATACGGGACGCCCCGCCGGGTCAGTGCCTCCGCGATGCCGGCGAGGGCGGACCGGGTGCGGCACAGCACGGCCATCGTCGGGGGCTGGCCGTGCGCGGTGATGAAGTCCTGGCGTTCGTCCACGAGGCGTCCGGCGAGCCCGGCCGCCTCGTCGGCGCTGGTGGCAAAGCGGGCCAACTCGACCCGGCCGGTCCCGGCAAAGGGGCTCTGGACCAGCGGCGGGACGGTGATCGCGGACGAGGAACGGTTCGGGTCGATGCGGTTCAGCGGTGCGGAGACGGCGTTGGCGGCCTCGAGCACGTTGACGGAGTTCCGCCACGCGGTGGTCAGGAAGGCTACCGCGGAGGGGATCCTGCCGCCGTCGGGACCGGTGGCCGAGAATTCCTGGGGGAACCGGAACAGCTGCCCGGCGGAGGCACCCCGGAACCCGTAGATCGACTGGTTTGGATCCCCGACCGCCGTCACGGCGTGCCCGCCGGTGAACAACGAGGAGAACAGGACCATCTGGGCGTGGGAGGTGTCCTGGAACTCGTCCAGCAGCACCACCTTGAAGCGTTCGCGTTCTGCCTGCCCCGCAGCCGGCACGGTCCGGGCGATGCGCGCCGCCAGCGCAACGAGGTCGCCGTAATCCAGGACGTTGCGCTCGGCCTTGGCCCGCGCATAGCGGACCGCCAGGTCGGCGATGGTGGCCCGGGTGCGCAGCTTGTCCAGCAGGGCCGTCGCCTTCTGCGCCGGGGGCGTCTCCTTGCCGACACGGTAGGGCAGCGCGGCCAGGCGTTCGACCTCGGACAGCACGTGGTCGCGGGCCGTGACCGGATCGACCAGATGTTCGGCGCATTCCCCGGCGAACTGCACGACGGCGTCGACGAGTGTCGCCTTGGCGGCCCGGAGGTGCTCGTATTCGCCGTCGTACTCCTGGACGACCTTCAAGGAGAGTTGCCAGGCCTGGGCACTGCCCAGCAGCGTCGTGTCGGACTCGACGCCGATGCGCAGTCCGTGGTCCTGGACGAGCGTGTTGGCGTACGAGTGGTAGGTGGAGACGGCCGGTTCCAGCGGGGCGTCGTCCTCGGGGGCGGGCAGGATGCCGCTGTCGGCCAGGCGTGCCAGCTGTTGCCGGATGCGCTGGGCCAGTTCGCCGGCGGCCTTGCGGGTGAAGGTGACCCCGAGGATCTGGTCCGGCCTGACGTGCCCGTTGGCCACGAGCCAGACCACCCGGTCGGCCATGGTGGCCGTCTTGCCGGATCCGGCACCGGCGATGACCAGCATCGGGGCCAGCGGCGAGGAGATGATCGCCGATTGCTCAGCGGTGGGCTGGTGCTGGCCGAGCAGGTCGGCCAGTTCCTCCGGCGTGTACCGGCACTGTTCAAGCTGGTTCATTCGGTGACCTGCCGTCCTTCGTCGCACAGGGGGCATATGGAGGGCAGGCGGCATCCGCTCCCGGTCCGTCCGGCCCGGGAGGGATCGTGCCGCGCCTGGAACCCGTTGCCGGCCATGAGCCGGGCCGCGGCGAGCACCATCGGGGTGGCCCAGTCGTCGGCGCCGACCGGTTCCTGAGCCTGCTCCCCCGGGCTCTTGGCGGTGGTGCCGAGTTGGACCAGGGCGGCTCCCCCGGGCCGGGTGGGCAGCTCCGGGCCGAGGGCGCCGGCGAGGACGGCGGCCTGGTAGCTGCCCAATTGCGGGTTCCGGGCCACCTCGGCCTTGGTCGGGGCCGATTTGCCGGTCTTCAGGTCCACGACGTAGGCGCGGCCCTCGGCATCGACTTCGAGCCGGTCGATGACCCCGCGCAGGCGGACGGTGATGTCCTCGTCTCCGATCTCCACGTCGAAGTCCCGTTCGCGGGCCAGCAGTTCACGGTTGCCGCCGCGCATCAGGATCGCGTACTGGGCCAACTTGCGCAGCATGGTCTCGGCCCGTTCGTGGTCCTTGGCCGTTTCCCAGGTCGGCGGCAGGTCCAGATCGGGCCATCTCCGGTCGAGCTCCTGCAGGTATTCATTGCCGGTGGCCGCCGGCAGGTCCTCGGCGATGGCGTGGACCAGGGTCCCCAGGCTGCGGGCCAGGTCCGTGGCCGGTTCGCCTCCGGCGGCCTGGACGAACCAGTCCAACGGCGATTCCAGCGCGGCCTGCACGCGCGAGGGCGAGACCCTAACCGGTTCGCCGGGCGGGTTGACCGGGGCGTCGGTGCTCGCGGGGAGCAGTCCCCACCACTCATCGGGGTGGGCGCCGCGGATCCGCGTGGGCTGGTCGGCCAGCCGGGCAAGGACCGCTGCGGCATCGTGGGCGGTGTCCTCGAGTTCGGGCACGGTGACACCGTCCTCGAGACGCTGGCGCAGGAGTGCCACCAGGGACGCCAGCGTGCGTTCGCGGGGGACGGTGGTCATCGGCCGTGGCTGCTCCTGGTTGGTCCACGGCTGGACCAGGTCCAGGAACTGGGAGGGCTGGTGGTCCTCGGAGGCGACACCGATGCAGACCAGAGACTGGCCGGCCCGTGAAATGGCGCTGGCGAAGGTGCGCAGCTCATCCGCGCGGGTGGCCCGCAGGCGGCTCGCCGGATCGCGTTGGCCCAAGATCGCGGGACCGTGTTCGACGACATCGGCCAGGGCGCTGCTGCCCAGCAGCTCCCCCCGCAAACGGGTGTTGGGCCAGATCCCCTCCTGGAGGCCGGGGACCAGGACCAGGTCCCATTCGTGGCCGACGGCTCCGGCGGGGGTGGCCACGGCGACCGATGGCCCGCTGCCTCCACGCGAGGCCAGGGTGTCCATGGGCAGTTCCTGGCCAAGCACATGGTCGGTGAACTGCCCGACGGTGGATCCGGGCAACTGGTCCACAAAACGTTCGGCGGCCTGGAACAGCGCCATGAGCGCGTCCAGGTCGTGGTCCGCCCGGGCACCGGCGGCTCCGCCCCCGAGTGCTGCCTGCCGCCACGGGGCTTCCAGGCCCGAGGCCGACCACAGGGCCCAGAGCGCGGTCTCGGCGTTGGCGGAGGGCTCGGAGAGTTCATCCACCAAGGCGGCAAGCATGCGTGCCAGCCGTTCTGCGCCGCGGGCTTCGCGCCCCTGGCCGGTCAGCGGGGACGGATCCAACAGGATGCCGCGGAGCAGTTCGGTGCTCGAGCGTTGGCCGCCGCCCACTCGCTCCCGGCGCCGCAGCACCTGGCGGAGGCGTCTGATGTCCAGGGCGCTGGAGGCACCGTAGCGCGAGGCCAGGAGCGCTTCGACGGTACCCGCCTCGGGCAATGGAGGTCCAGGTTCCGCGACGCCGGCCCCTGCCGCGGGGAGCGTGTCCTCGCCGGTAGCCTGGCCTGCGGCCATTCCCAGCCCGAGCTTCAGCAGCGTCAGCAGGGGCCGGACCGCCGGTTCGTCCCGCAGGGGCACTTCGGCCTGCGGCACGTTGACGGGGATCCCCTCGGCCGCCAGATGTCGCGAGATGGCGGCAACCTGGCCTCCGTTGCGCACGACCACGGCCATCGTATCCAGAGGCCGGCCCGCCATCAGGTGCTCCTCCAGAAGCCGCTGGGTGACCAGGCGCAGTTCGTGCACCGGCGACTGCACCAGGTGCACCTCCACGGTCGCGGTGCAGTGTTCCCGCTCCCCGGTGCCGGCGTCCTCGGGCGTCTCCACCCCGTCGCCTGCTGGGCGCAACCGGCGTCCGGCGCCGCCGGTGGTGACGGGGATCCGGCCGGCCACCCGTGTCCAGGCTGCGGCGATGGCGGGCCCCATCCGCCAGGAGGTCCCCAGCTCCAGCGCGTTCGCCGGCTGGCGGTCGGTGCCGTAATAGGAGTCGAAGCGCCCCAGCAGGTCCGGCCTGGCCCCGCGGAATCCCTGGACCGCGTTGTCCGGGGAGGCGAAGGCGAGCAGGTCGCGTCCGGAGGCCAGCAGCCGCAGGAGACGGTGCTGGGCTGGATTGGCTTCCTGCAGGTCGTCGACCACGAGCAGCGTGAGACGGTCGCGTTCGTCCTCGAGCAGGCTGGGGTTGCGTTCCAGGAGGTCGGCCGCCGCGGTGATCAGTCCCGCCGGGTCGAACGCCTCGCTGCTGCCCAGATCCAGCAGGTCGCGGTATTCCTGGTACAGCGCTGCCGAGGCGGTCCATTCCGGGCGCAGGCAGCGTCGCCCCAGGTCCTCCAAGTCACCGGCCTCGAGACCGTATTCGGCCAACCGGTCGAAGAGCTCGCGGATCTCCTTGCGGAAACCGCGCGTCCCGATGGCCTCCCCCAGCGAATCGGGCCAGGCCGGACCGCGGGTGATGCCCGAGGCGTGGCCGGCAAGCAGTTCGGCGATCAACGTGTCCTGTTCGGGGCCTGACAGCAGCCGGGGCGGGCGTTCCACGGCGGGGAGGAAGCCCTGCAGACGCGCCCGGCGGATGAGGTCGAAGGCATAGGCGGCCCAGGTGCGGACCGCCGGTTCGGAGAAAGTGGCATCCGAAGCCGCCGACAGCCGGTCGCGCAGCTCGCCGGCGGCGGTCCGCGAGGGGGCGATGACCAGCAGCGCCTCGGGCGGATGCCCCGCGTCCAGCCGGCGGACGACCGCTTCCAGCAGGGTGCTGGTCTTCCCGGTTCCCGGGGCCCCGAGGACGAGTACGGGTCCGTGGCCGGGTTCCAGGGAGACGATGCGGTCCCGCGCGGGCAGCTGTATCCGGTCCGTGGTTTCCATGGTCACCATCAGAGCACGTGCCCCTGACGGTTGGGGGCGACCCCAGCGTGGCCGTCTAGGCCGTCGGCCAGCTCGGTGGCGATGGCGTCCAGGACCGCGAATGCGGCGTCGTCGGGCTGCCACCTAGCATCCGCGATCCGTATCCTGCCGCGGAGCATCGGGATCCCTTCGTCGGCCCAGCGGTCGGCGGCCCGGCCGAGCAGCCCGTCCGGAAGGGTTCCGTCGGCGCGCACGACCCGCCACCAGGGCACGTTCCGGCCGGCGGAATGGGACATTGCGGCACCGACCTGCCGTGGGCCACCGGAACCAAGCAGTTCGGCGATGTCCCCGTACGTCAGCACACGGCCGGGAGGGATGGCCCCGGCGAGGCGGTACACGGCGTCTTCGTAGGGCTGTGGCATGCCTCCCAGCATAGGTGCCGACCGGCGCGGGTGGCTCCGACTTGTCGGCGGCGGACGATAGCGTGGTTCCATGGACCTTTGGCATCAGCTTCCCCGGGCAGCATTCGATCTCGAGACCACCGGCAAGGACCCGCTGCAGGCGCGGATCGTGACCGCCTCGGTCGTCATCGTCAACGCCCGGCAGGAAATCATCAACCACCGCGAATGGCTCGTGAACCCTGGGGTGCCGATCCCCGAGGAGGCGTCCGCGGTGCACGGCGTGAGCACCGAGCGGGCGGTCGCCTCCGGCGTCGATCCCGCGGCGGCCGTCGCGGAGATCTCGCTCCACCTGCAGGACCTGTTCCAGACGATGCCCGTGATGGCCTTCAACGCCAGCTACGACTTCACGGTGCTGGCGCGCGAAGGGGCACGGCACGGCGTGCCGGGCCTGGCCCCCGTGCCGGTGATCGACCCCTACATCATCGACAAGCGCGTGGACCGGTACCGGCGCGGCAAGCGGACGCTCGCGGCGCTCTGCGACCACTATGGCGTGCCCTTGCGCAACGCGCACACCTCGGTGGCCGATGCCGCCGCCACCATTGGCGTCGCCGATGCCCAGGCCCTGAAGTACGCGCGGGAACTGGCCATCGATCCCAGCGAGCTGCACCGGCAACAGGTCCTGTGGGCCGCGGAGCAGGCTGCCAGCCTGCAGGAGTACTTCCGACGCAAGGACCCCGCCGCCGTCGTCGACGGAACGTGGCCGGTACGCTGAGCCACACCCCGTGGTCCCGACGGCCGGGGCCTTCGGGACGGGGATTGCCCGGCGTGCCCTTGCCTGACGCGGGACTGCGGGCTTCGACGGCTGCAGGACCACGGTGTCCCTGTGAGGGGGTAGCACGGCGACTTCGAGAGTCACGTCACGGAAATTTTTGCCCCGCGGCCTGCCGGTCCTGATGGGCGCTTCCTTGCATGCGACCGGGCCCCTGTCGCACGCGTTTCGCGCAAACATGCCGCTACGTCGAAGGGTGTTCGATAGATTCGTCTCCTGGGATCAGTCGATTCGATTTTGTGTTGGACTTCCGGGCTGGTGCAATGGATTTATTCGATTCACCGTGGTCCCGCGTTGGGGCCGATTGTCACTTCCAGCCGGAAAGAACACACATGCCGAAGCTCCGCTTGTCCCTTGCCAAGTTCGCTGCAGTCGCCGCCGTTGCCACCCTGGGCCTGACCGCCTGCGGCGGCGGTTCCGATGAGGCGGCCGCCCTGCCGACCGACCTGAAGACCGTGACCATCGGGGTCTCCGACGGGGCCGAGCCGTACTGGCAGGTGTACAAGAAGGTCGTCAAGGACGAGACCGGCGTCGATGTCGAGTTCAAGAACTTCTCCGACTACAACCAGCCGAACCCCGCCCTGGACCAGAAGCAGCTGGACCTGAACGAGTTCCAGCACCTGCAGTACCTGGCCACCTACAACACCAAGAACGGCAAGGACCTCCAGCCCATCGGCGCCACGGCGGTCTACCCGCTGCCGCTGTACTCGACGAAGTACGACTCCCCCGAGCAGATCCCGCAGGGCTCCCAGATCGCCATCCCCAACGACCCGACCAACCTGGCCCGGTCGCTGATCGTCCTGGAGAACGCCGGGCTGATCAAGGTCAAGGGCGGCGCGAACTCGACCTCGACGCCGGCCGACGTCGACACCGAGGCCTCGAAGGTCAAGGTCGTTACCGTTGACGCGAAGATGACGGCGCAGAACCTGGATTCCCTGGCCGGGGCCATCGTCAACAACAACTACGCCACGGCCGCGAAGCTGAGCGAGGACTCCATCATTGCCCAGGACGACCCCTCGGCAGAGGCCACCAAGCCCTACATCAACGCCTTCGTTGCCCGCAACGAGGACAAGACGAACCCCACCCTGCTGAAGATCGCCGCCCTCTACCACGACCCGACCGTGGAGAAGGCCATCAAGAAGGACCTGGGCGAGGGCGGCGTGTTCAAGGAGAACTCCCCCGAGGACCTCCAGGCCGCGCTGAAGGTCATCGAGGACAACATGGCGGGTTCGAAGTAACCGACCGGACCCCCGCCTACCCGAGCCGCTGTGGCACCCGCGCCGGAGAACCCGGCGCCGGGGCCGCAGCGGTTTTTGCGGGTACGGCACCATCCACAGCGAGAAAGGACCTGCGGTGACCTCCATCGTCAGCTTCCGCAACGTCTCCAAGGCCTATCCCGGCCGCGGGGCCGCCAAGGGCAAACCCGTCCATGCCCTCCGCGACGTCACCTTCGACATCGAGAAGGGATCGATCACCGGGGTGATCGGCTATTCGGGCGCGGGCAAGAGCACCCTGGTCCGCTTGATCAACGCCCTGGAACTCCCCACCGGCGGCAGGCTCGTCGTCAACGAGCGCGAGCTCACCGGCATGGGCGAGAAGCAGCTGCGCGGCCTGCGCGGCGGCATCGGCATGATCTTCCAACAGTTCAACCTGTTCAATTCCCGCACCGTGTCCAAGAACGTCGAGTACCCCCTCATCGTCGCCGGATGGCCGAAGGCCGAGCGGGCCGCGCGGGTCGCCGAGCTGTTGGAGTTCGTCGGGATCGCGGACAAGGCACGGCAGTTCCCCAGCCAGCTCTCCGGTGGGCAGAAGCAGCGCGTGGGCATCGCCCGGGCGCTGGCCACCAACCCGGAGCTGCTCTTGGCCGACGAGGCGACCAGCGCCCTGGATCCCGAGACCACCACGGAGGTCCTGTCCCTGCTCAAGCGGGTCAACGAGGAGTTCGGCACCACCATCGTCGTGATCACGCACGAAATGCACGTAGTCCGATCGATCTGCGACCACGTGGCGGTCATGGAACAGGGATCGCTGCTCGAGCACGGGCACGTGTATGACGTCTTCGCCTTTGCCCAAAATCCGGCGACCCGGAAGTTCATCAGCAGCACCATCGCCGACAAGCCCAGCCCCGATACCGTGGCGCGCCTGCAGGAGCTGCACCCGGGACGCCTGGTGACCATCACCATCTCCGAGGCCCCCGGCAGCGGTGCCGGGTCGAACCAGCGGGACATCTCCTCCCTGCTCGCCTCCTACCCGGCGGTGCACGACTCCGTGGTCTACGGTTCAGTGACCGAGATCGCGCAACGTCCCTTCGGGTCGCTGACCTACGTCCTCGAAGGACCCGACGCGGACCTCGATGCGCTCATCGAGGCCCTGTCCCAGCTCACGACCGTGCAGCAGTGGCCGGCGGCCACCGCCGCCGGTCCCGACGACGAAGGAGCACGGCGATGATCGACTGGACCACGATGGGCCCGCAGCTGGCGGACTCCATCCAGCAGACCCTGTTCATGGTCATCGTCACGATGATCATCGGCGGCATCCTCGGCCTGCTCATCGGCATCCTGCTCTATGCCACGCGGGCGGGGAACATCCTGCAGAACACCGTGGTGTTCAACGTGTTGAACTTCGTGATCAACATCGTGCGCCCGATTCCGTTCATCATCTTCATCTCGCTGGTCGGGCCGTGGACGCTGGCGGTGATCGGGACCTCGATCGGCACCGAAGCCGCGATCTTCCCGATGACGCTGATGACCGCCGTCGTCCTGGGGCGCATCGTCGAGCAGAACCTCGTGGGCGTCGATCCCGGCGTCGTCGAGGCGGCCCGGGCCATGGGCTCCAGCCGCACCCGGGTCCTGTTCGACGTCGTGCTGCGCGAGTCGCTCGCCCCGCTGGTGCTGGGCTACACGTTCATCTTCATCGGCGTCGTGGACATGTCCGCAGTGGCCGGGTACATCGGCGGCGGCGGCCTGGGCGACCTGGCCATCACGTACGGCTACCAGCAGTTCAACTACGCCGTGACCCTGCTCGCCGTGGCGGTCATCGTGGTCATCGTCCAGCTGGCCCAGCTGCTGGGCAACTTCCTGGCCAAGCGCATGCTGCACCGCTAGCAGCTAGCCCTTGACGTCACGAGGCGGTGTTCCCGGTTGGACCGGGAACACCGCCTCGTCGTTGCCCGGGCGGTTCCGCTAGGCCTGCGGCGTGGCAGCTGCCGCGGCGCGGGCGGCGGCGGGCAGTGCGGTGATGATGCGCTCCATGGCCGCATCGTCGTGGGCGGCGGAGAGGAACCAGGCCTCGAAAACGCTCGGGGGCAGGTAGACCCCGGACTCCAGCATGGAGTGGAAGAACGGCGCGTAGCGGAAGGCCTCCTGGTCCTGGGCCTGCGCGTAGTCGTGGACCCCGTGCGCCGAGGTCCCGAAGGCCACGGAGAACAGGTTCCCGGCCGTCTGGATGGAGTAGTCGACGCCGGCACCCTCCAGGGCGGTCCCCAGTTCGGCCTGCAGCTGGATGCTGCGGGCGTCCACGTGCGCGTAGACCTCGTCGGTTGCGTGGGTTAGCGTCGCGATGCCCGCGGCCATGGCCACCGGGTTTCCGGACAGGGTGCCGGCCTGGTAGACCGGTCCCAGCGGGGCCAGGTAGTCCATGACCTCGGCCCGGCCGCCGAGCGCCGCGGTGGGCAGGCCGCCGCCGATGACCTTGCCGAAGGTGAACAGGTCCGGCGTCCACCCTTCCCGCGCGCCGGTCAGGCCCCAGTAGCCGGCCGGGCCGGTGCGGAAGCCGGTGAGGACCTCGTCGAGGATCAGCAGTGCCCCGTGGGCGGAGGTGATCCGCGCCAGGGCCGCATTGAACCCCTCGGACGGGGTGACCACGCCCATGTTGGCCGGCGCCGCCTCGGTGATGACCGCGGCAATGCGCTGGCCGTGCTCGGCGAAGGCCGCCTCGACCGCGGCGACGTCGTTGTAGGGCAGCACGAGGGTCTCGGCCGCGGTGGCCGCGGTGACCCCGGCCGATCCGGGCAGGGCCAGGGTCGCCAGGCCCGAGCCGGCGGAGGCCAGCAACCCGTCCAGGTGCCCGTGGTAGCAGCCGGCGAACTTCACGACGAGGTCGCGGCCGGTGTAGCCGCGGGCCAGCCGGATGGCGGTCATGGTCGCCTCGGTGCCGGTGGAGACCATGCGCAGCCGTTCCACGGCCGGAACCCGGCCGGTGACGAGCCGGGCCAGCCCGGCCTCGTCGGGGGTCGAGGCACCGAAGGACAGGCCGCGGTCCACGGCGGCGTGCACGGCCTCCTGGACGGCGGGGTGCTTGTGGCCCAGCAGTGCCGGACCCCAGGAGCAGACGAGGTCGACGTAGTCGTTGCCGTCGGCGTCGGTGAGGTGGGCGCCCTCGGCGCCGACGATGAACGGGGGGACGCCGCCGACGGAGCCGAAGGCGCGCACGGGCGAGTTCACTCCCCCGGGCATCAGCGACCGGGCGCTGTCGAAGAGTTCCTGCGAGGTGGTCATGGTCAGTTTCCTTCCTTCAGCCAGCCGGCCAGTTCGGCGGCCCAGTAGGTCAAGACGGTGTCGGCGCCGGCGCGGCGGATGGAGAGCACCGATTCGGTGATGGCGGCACGGCGGTCGATCCAGCCGTTCGCGGCAGCGGCCTCGATCATCGCGTACTCCCCGGAGATCTGGTAGGCGGAGACCGGGACCGGGGACATCGCGGCGACGTCGGCCAGGATGTCCAGGTAGCTCATGGCCGGCTTGACCATGATGAGGTCGGCGCCCTCCTGAAGGTCGAGTTCGACCTCGTGCAGGGCCTCGCGGCGGTTGGAGGCGTCCATCTGGTAGGTGCGGCGGTCGCCGGAGAGCTGCGAGTCGACGGCCTCGCGGAACGGCCCGTAGAACGCCGAGGCGTACTTCGCGGCATAGGCCAGCACGGGAGTGTCCTCGAAGCCCGCGGCGTCGAGCGCCTGCCGGATGACGGCGACCTGGCCGTCCATCATGCCCGAGGGGGCGACCATGTGGGCGCCGGCCTCCGCCTGGGCAACACCCATCCTGCCGTAGATCTCCAGCGTCGCGTCGTTGTCCACGCGCCCGGCGGCGTCCAGGACCCCGCAGTGCCCGTGGTCGGTGAACTCGTCGAGGCAGAGGTCGGACATCACGACGATCTCGTCCCCGACCTCGGCCCGGACATCGGCGATGGCGCGGTTGAGCACGCCGTCCGGGTCGAGCCCGGCGCTTCCGGTGGCATCGCGCACGGCGGGGACGCCGAAGAGCATGAACCCGCCCAGGCCCAGTTCGGCGGCCTCGGCGGCGGCGCGCTTGAGCGACTCGGTCGTGTGCTGCACGACGCCGGGCATGGACTCGATGGGCCGGGGTTCGGCGAGGTCCTCGCGGATGAACGCGGGGAGGATCAGCTGGCGGGGGGCCAGGTCGACTTCGGCGACCAGGCGGCGCATCGCCGCAGTGGTGCGCAGCCGGCGGGGCCGGTGGGTGGGGAAAGACATCGTGGCCTTCAGCTTTCTGCCGCAGGGGGCACTCGGGGACTTCGGGGGTCGGATCGCCGGCGGGTAGCCGGCGCTGGCAGGGGTCAGCCGCCCGGCGGGGCGGCGGGGCGGACGGCGTGCTCCCAGGCGTCGGCGAGCCCGGCGGGGGTCGGCCGGGCCGCGACCGCGGCCGGTTCCCAGCCGCGGCTCCGCATTTCGGCGGCCGTCGAATCGCCGATGGCGATGCCGTCGACCCCGGCCGGCACGCCTCCGGCCAGGGCCAGGTAGCGGCGCACGATGCTCGGCGAGGTGAGCAGCACGGCCTGGACCGCTGTAGGGACCCCGCCGGCCGCCGCCAGCTCGGAGGGCGCCAGGTCGGGCCGGGGCTGCCCGGCCTCGGGGGCGGCCAGGCGGCGTGCCGGGTCGCCCGGCGCGGCCACGGTGCAATAGGCGGTGACGACGCGGGCCTCCGCCCCCCACGCGCGCAGGCCGTCGGCCAGGACCGGCGCCGCGAGGTCGGCCTGCGGCATGAACACCGTGGTGCCGGCGGACGGGCGGTCCGCCTGCGGCCATTCGGCGAGCATGCCGCGGGCGGAGTGGTCGTGGACCGGGCGGAAGTCCACGCGCAGGCCCGCCGCTGCCGCGGCCGCGGCGGTCGCCTCCCCCACGACGGCCACGCGGGTGGCCGCCGGCACGTCCAGCAGCCCTTCTGGTGGAGCGACCGGCGATGTGGGGGCCTCGGGCTTCCCGGTGCCGGGCTTCCCGGTGCCGCCGATCCCGGAACCGTCGGGGCGGAGGTCGGCGGCCCGCCGGCACAGTGCCTGCACCGTGGACCGGGAGGTGAGCAGCAGCCAGTCGAAGCCGCCGTCGAGCAGCCGCAGCACCCCCTCATCAAACGCCGTGGTGTCCCGGGGCAGCTCGAGGTCGATCAGCGGGCACAGCAGGACCGCAGCGCCGCGGCCGGCCAGCTCGGCGAGGGTGGGGCCGGCGCGGTCCGCGCTGCGCAGCAGCAGCGCGGTCCGGCCGGCCAGCGGTGGGCGTCCGGGCACCTAGAGCCCCGCCAGTTCGGCCGCCCCGGCCTCGAGCAGTTCCCCGGCCAGCGCCACGCCCAGCGCGTGCGCGCCGTCGCGGTCCGCAGTGGCGGAGGTGGCGGTGCGGCGCAGCGTCGCGCTGCCGTCGGGGGCGCAGACCACGCTGGTGAGCACCAGTTCGCCGTCGACCAGCCGGGCCAGGGCGCCGATCGGCGCCGCGCAGCCGGCCTCGAGGCGGCCGAGCAGGGCGCGTTCGGCGGTGATGGCCAGCCGGGTGGGTTCGTCGTCGAGCGCCTGCAGCGCCGCGTCCACCTGGGGGTTCCCGGTTCCCGCGGCACGGACCTCGACGGCCAGGGACCCCTGGCCCGGGGCGGGCAGCATGAGCTGCGGGTCCAGGTATTCGGTGATGTGTGCTTCCAGCCCCAGGCGTTCCAGGCCAGCTGCAGCCAGCACGACGGCGTCGAGATCGCCCTGGATGCCCCGGCCCACCCCGCCGTCGTCCTCGGGGGTGGCCGAGCCGGCGACGCGGCCCAGCCGGGTGCCGACGTTGCCGCGGATGTCCACGATCTGCAGGTCCGGGCGGGCGGCCTTCAGCTGGGCGCCGCGGCGGGGGGACCCGGTGCCGACCTTCGAGCCGGACGGCAGCTGGTCCAGCCGCAGCCCGTCCCGGGCGCAGAGCGCGTCGCGCACGTCGACGCGGGCAGGGGTCGCGGCGATGACCAGGCCCTCGGGCTGCGTGGTCGGCAGGTCCTTGAGCGAGTGCACGGCCACGTCGCAGCCGCCGTCGAGCAGAGACAGGCGCAGCGCCGCGGCGAACACGCCGGTGCCGCCGAGCTGGGACAGCGGGCCGGACGTGACATCGCCCTCGGTCTTGACGCGCACCAGCTCGTAGCCGGCACCGCTGGTCGCCGCCAGCGCGTCGGCGACGGTGGTCGTCTGGGTCATGGCCAGGGCGGAACCGCGCGTCCCGACCCGGAAGCCGGGCTCCGCCGTCGTCCCCGGGCCGGGGCCCTGGGGCTGAACGGTGCTCACGAGGGCACCCCCACCTCGGAGTCGACCGCGGCGATGGTGGGCTTGACGGTGCCATCGCGCATCACCTTGGCGCAGCAGTTGGGCCGGCAGACATCGAACCAGGGGCCGAGCTCGACCTCGGAGGCCCGCCCCTCCAACAGGGGGGCGCCGTCCGGTCCGGCGATCCGCTCGGAGACCAGGTCCACGATGCCGCGCACGAATTTCGCGTGCGTGCCCGGGGTGGGGACCCGGTTGAACGCCAGGCCCAGTTCGGCGCAGGTGTCCTTGGCCTCCGTATCCAGGTCCCAGAGGACCTCCATGTGGTCGGAGACGAAGCCGATGGGCACGACGACGACGCCTCCGGTGCCCTGCGCATGGTACCCGGCCAGGGCGTCGTTGATGTCCGGCTCCAGCCACGGCACGTGCGGGGCGCCGGAGCGGGACTGGAAGACCAGCGAGTGCTCGAGCCCGGCGGCCTCGGGGACCTGGGCCAGGATGGCCCGGGCGACGGCCAGGTGCTGGGCCGAGTACACGTCGGTGTCCAGCGTGGCGGCGAGGTCGCGCGGCCCGGCGGCCTCGGCGTCGGAGGTGGGGATGGAGTGCGTGACGAAGACGATCCGCACCGGCGCCTCGGGGGTCCCGGCGGCGGCGAGCTGGGCCCGCACATCGGCCAGCCCGGCGGTGACGCCCTCGGCGAAGGGGTCCACGAAGCCGGGGTGGTCGAAGTACTGGCGGACCTTGTCGACCTCGAGCTTGCCCTCCAGGCCGGTCTCGCGCAGGGCGACGCCGAGGTCCTCGCGGTACTGCCGGCAACTGGAGTAGGAGGAGTAGGCGCTGGTGGAGAACATCAGCACCCGGCGGTGCCCGGCGTCGTACATCCGCTGCAGGGTCTCCGGGATGTAGGGGTCCCAGTTGCGGTTGCCCCAGTAGACGGGCACGTCGATGCCGCGGGCGGCCAGCTCGGCCTCCAGCGAGGCCTTCAGCGCCCGGTTCTGCGCGTTGATGGGGCTGATGCCGCCGTTGGCGCGGTAGTGGGTGGCGACCTCCTCGAGGCGCTCGTCCGGGATGCCGCGGCCGCGGGTGACGTTGCGCAGGAACGGGATGACGTCCTCCTGGCCCTCGGGCCCGCCGAAGGAGGCCAGCAGGATCGCGTCGTAGGGCTTGGGGGCCATGCGCCCGGCCGCGTCGTAGCCCTGCCGCGGGTCGAAGGCGTGGTCGGTGCCGGTCACCGGAGCACCTCCGCGACCTGCGCGGAGTCGACGCGCTTGCCGGTGTAGAACGGGATCTCCTCGCGCACGTGGTTGCGGGCCTCGGTGTAGCGCAGGTGGCGCATGAGGTCGACCAGGTCGATCAGGTTCGGGGCCTCCAGGCCCAGGATCCACTCCCAGTCGCCCAGGGCGAAGGAGGCGACCGTGTTGGAGAGCACCTGCGGGAAGTCCCGGCCCAGCAGGCCGTGGTCGCGCAGCATCTTGCCGCGCTCGGCGCCGTCGAGCAGGTACCACTCGTAGGAGCGCACGAACGGGTAGACGCACAGCCACTGCTCCGGCTCCTTGCCCAGGGCGAAGGACGGCGCGTGGTTCTTGGTGAATTCGGCGTCGCGGTGCACGCCCATGGCGGAGAAGACGATGGAGGTCTCGGCGAAGAGGTAGGTGCGGCGGATCTTGCGCACCGCGTCCTGCAGGTCATCGGGTTTCGGCCCGTGCAGCCAGACCATGATGTCGGCGTCGTGGCGCATGGCCGAGACGTCGTAGGTGCCGCGCAGCACGACGCCGGTGGCGGCCAGCTCCCCGACGAGGGCGTCGAAGGCCTGCACGCCTTCGCTACGGTCCAGGTCGGAGTCGCGCTTGAACACGGTCCACAGGGTATAGAAGAGCTCTTCCTCCGCGGCGTCAGGCGTGCTGGTCTCGGGGGTGGAAGGTGCTTGGCTCACGGGGTGGCCTCTACTTTCTGCTGCTCGGTATTTCGTGGGTTTCGGGGCGGCCGGCGGGCCGCGTGGCTGGGTGGAGGTGGTTCGGCCGGCGTTTCAGCTGGCCGTGATGGACAGGCGGGACCGGGCGTCGGCGATGACGGAGGCCAGGCCGGTGCCGGACAGCCAGGCCCCGACCGCCTCGAGTCCGGGACGGCCGGCGATGGCGGAGCGGAACGCCGCGACACGGTCGCGGTGCCCGGTGGTGGCGAAGGGCAGCGTGGCCTCGTAGCGTACGACGTCCCAGCCGACGACGTCGGCGGCGTCCAGCGGGGTGCCCAGCAGCGTTCCGGCGTCGGCGATCGCCAGGTCGCGCACGGCCGCGTCGTCGGGGGGCACGGCGCCGGGGGCGTCGTTGAGGCGGCCGTAGGACAAGCGCAGCACGTGGGTGCCCGGTCCTGCCTCGTCGCCGAGCCACGCCCATTTGGCGGAGGCGTGGGTGAGGGCCTTGGCGCTGACGCCGGGGGTGCCCGGAGCCACGAGCAGGCCGGTGCCGCGGGGGGCGTCATCGAGTTCGGGCTGGTCGACGACCAGGGTGGCCAGGGCGATGCCGGGCCCGCCGGCCGGGCGCAGGGCGGCGGCTTCGGGTACCAGGGAGGCCAGCAGGTCCACGGCGGCGGCCCCGGGGGTGGCGACCACCAGCCGGTCGGCGGCCTCCGGGCTCGCGTGCCCGTCGACGACGACCTCCCATCCCGCGTTCCCGGCGCCGGGCCGGAGGGAGGAAACGCGGGAGCCGGTGTGCAGCCCGACGCCTGCGGCGGCCAGCTCTGCCACGAGGGCCGAGGTAAGCCGGTGCATGCCGCCGGCCAGGCTCGCGACCGCCGACCCGGCCGGGGCGGAGGCCCGCAGGGCCGCGACGCCGCGGGCCAGCGAGTGGTGCTTGGCCATGGCCTCGCGCAGTCCGGGGGCGACCGTGTCGACGTCCAGCGTGGCCGGGTCGGCGGAGTGGACGCCGGCGGCGATCGGGGTCACGAGCTGCTCGAGGACGGCCTGGCCCATGCGGGCATGGACGAGGTCGCCGAGGCTGATCGGCTCGGTGGCCTGGCGGCGGGTGACCGGCATGGCCAGGTCGGTGGCCGCGCGCACGCATCCGGCGGCGCCGATCACCGCCTTCACGTCGTCGGCCCAAGGGTCGGCGGGAATGCCGAGGACGGCCGTCGCCGGCATCGGCAGGGCGCGGGGGGCGCCGCGCCGGGAACCCTCGGCCGGGGCGTGGTAAAGCCAGGATCCGGCGGGGCCCGGGGTGACGATGTCCGCCTCCAGGTCGAGCTCGCCGACCAGGTCCGCCACCGCGCTGGAGCGGACCGCGAAGGATTCTGCCCCGGCGTCCAGCATGAGCCCGGCGACCTCGTGGGCGTGCACGCAGCCGCCGAAGCGGCCGGAGGCCTCGAAGAGGTCGACGCGGTGGCCGGTCAGGGACAGCTCGCGGGCCGCCACCAGGCCGGCGATGCCGCCGCCGACCACGATCGCGCGGGGCACGGATTCCTCCTGGCCCGGGTTGGCTGCCTGCTCGGCGTGCGTCATCCCTGCGTCCTTTCGCTGGTGGAGACCGAGGTGTTTCCCGTCCATTATCGCCGCTTGGCCTGGGTGCCCGATGTGCGGGCGGTCAGCGGGCCGCCGGTGGGATGGAGTGGACCAGCTCGACGAGCCGGGTGAGCACGGCCGGGTCGGCGTCCGGCGGCACCCCGTGGCCGAGGTTGACCACGTGGCTGGGGGCCTCGTCGCCGGAGGCCAGCACGGCGCGGACGTGCTCCTCCAGGACGTCCCAGGGGGCGGCCAGCAGGGCGGGGTCGATGTTGCCCTGCAGCACGGTGTTCCCGCCGAGCCGGCGGCTCGCCTCGGCCAGCGGCAGGCGGTAGTCCACGCCGACCACGTCGGCCCCGGCATCGCGCATGGCCGGCAGCAGTTCGCCGGTTCCGGTGCCGAAGTGCACCAGCGGCATGCCCAAGTCCTTCACGCTGGCCAGCGCCCGGGCCGAGGCCGGCTCCACGAACTCCTCGTAATCGGCCAGCGACAGGCTTCCGGCCCAGGAGTCGAACAGCTGGCCGGCGCTGGCGCCGGCTTCGAGCTGGGCCCGCAGGAAGGCGCCGGAGGCCTCGGAGGCCCAGTCGGCCAGCGCCCGCCAGGTGCCCGGGTCGGTGTGCATCATGCGCCGCGGGCCCAGGTGGTCGCGGGAGGGCTTGCCCTCGACCATGTAGGCGGCGACGGTGAACGGGGCACCGGCGAAGCCGATCAGCGGCGTGCTGCCGAGTTCGGCAACGGTGAGCGCGACGGCCTCGCGGATGGGGTCCAGCGAGGCGTCGGTCAGCTGCGGCAACCGGGCGACGTCCGCGGCGGTGCGCACGGCCTCGCCGAGGACGGGGCCGACCCCGGGGACGATGTCCACGTCCACGCCGGCGAGCTTGAGCGGGATGACGATGTCGGAGAAGAAGATCGCCGCATCGACCCCGTGGCGGCGCACCGGCTGCAAGGTGATCTCCGAGGCCATCTCCGGGCGCAGGCAGGAATCCAGCATGTTGGTGCCCTCGCGCAGCGTGCGGTATTCGGGCAACGAGCGCCCGGCCTGGCGCATGAACCACACGGGCCGGCGGGCCGGGATGCCGCCCCGGTAGGCGGTGATCAGGTCGGATGCGGAGGTACGGCCATCCATCAACGGGTGGCTAGCGCTCAAGGTCATGGTCCGATTCTGCCAAGTCCGCGTGTCGAACCGTTAATCCTTGGTGCGTGCGCGGGCCGTTCGTGGCCAACGACACGTTCTACACTCCGTAAAAATACCGTTTTCGACCGCCAATCCGGGCCTTTCGGGCCTCCTGCTTAGGGCAGCCTTTCTGCCGCTTCGCGCCCGGAGAAGTTATGATAGGGGACATTGTGGTCTTCCTAGCACTCGTCGCCTCCCATTCTGATATCGACCTCGAGACGGTGGCACGGCTCAGCGCCGGCGCCGACGCGGTCGCTTCCGCCGTGCTCGACGGCACGACGCCGGTCTCCGGCGCCGTCGTCCTGTCCACCTGCAACCGCTACGAGGTCTACTGCGAGGCCCCGAACGTTGCCGAGATCCCCGCGGCCCGCCAGGCAGTGATCGAGCAGATCTCCGCTGCCAGCGGCCTGCCCGCGCAGCAGGTCTCCCAGGCGCTGGAAACCAAGGCTGACCACGACGCCGTCTCCCACCTGTTCGCCGTCGGCGCCGGGCTCGATTCGGCCGTCATCGGCGAACGCGAGATCGCCGGCCAGGTCCGCCGCGCCCTCATCGAGGCCCAGGCCAGCGGCACGGCCACCGGCCCGCTGGTCCGCCTGTTCCAGACCGCTTCACGCACCGCCAAGGACGTGGGCACGCAGACGGCCCTGGGCGGGCGGGGGTTGTCCATCGTCTCGGTGGCCCTGGACCTGTCCGAGGACCTCTCCGGCACGCACGACTGGGCCGGGCGCAACGTCGTCGTCTTCGGCACCGGCGCCTACGCCGGGGCCACGATGGCCCGGCTGAAGGAACGCGGCGCCACCGACATCTTCGTGTACTCGGCGTCCGGCCGGGCCGCTGCGTTCGTTGCCTCGCGTGGCGGGACCGCGGTGGACGACGCCTCCCTGGCCGCCGTGCTGCGCGAGGCCGATGTGCTCATCGGCTGCAGCGGCGGTGGCGTGCGGATCGACGCCGCCGAGCTCCGGGCCCTGGGCCGCGGCGGCCGGCCGCTGGTGGCCATCGACCTGGCCCTGACCCACGATTTCGCAGCGGACGTCGCCGACTTGGAGGGCGTCGAGCTGATCACCCTCGAATCGGTGCGCATGGCCGCTCCCGCCGAGCAGTCGGAGGCGCTGGTGCAGGCACGCGAGATCGTCACCGGGGCCGCCGACAAGTTCGCCGGCGAGCAGCGCCAGCGCAGCGCCGACGCGGCGATCGTGGCGCTGCGCAAGCACACCCAGCGCGTGCTGGAGACCGAGGTGGAGAAGGTCCGCGCCCAGCACGGGTGCACCGCCGCCGCCGAAGAGGTCGAGTTCGCCATGCGCCGGATGATGCGCCAGCTGCTGCATGTGCCCACGGTCCGGGCCCGCGAGATGGCGGCCGATGGACGACAGGGCGACGTCGAGGACGCCCTCGCCACGTTGTTCGGCATCGAGCTGGGCCACCAGCCCGCCGCCGCGCCGGCAGCGTCCACGCCACCGGCCGGCTCCGCGGCGCCTGCCGCCCTGGACGTCACCGGCACCGACGGGCCCGGCTGCCCGGCTCGCCTCGAGGCCTGATCCACCGCGCCCCGGGGGGGGCTGCGCGGCACCGGCGCTGCCGGGACCGTCCGGGAACCTCCCGGTTCAGTACATCGGCTTGCCCGGCTCCACCTGCTCGACCCACGCGGCGATGCCGCCGTCCAGGTGCCGCACGTCCCGGTAGCCGTGGTCCAGCAGGTAGCCCAGCACCTCGCCTGAGCGTACGCCGGACTTGCAGTGCAGGACCAGTTCGCGGTCCCGGGGCAGGTCGATGTCGCCACCGAGCACCTGGCCGCGTGGTGCCAGTTCCGCCCCGTCGATCCGCACGATCTCCGCTTCGCCGGCTTCGCGGACGTCGATGAGCAGGAAGTCGCGGCTGCCGGCCTCGCGTTCGGCCAGCATCCGCTGCAGGGTCGGCGCGTCGACCGCGGGCAGCTGCCGCTGCGCCGCCGGGGAGATGCCGCAGAAGGCCGGGTAGTCGGCCAGCAGCTCGGTCGGCTGCACGGTGTCCGGGTCAGGGCGCAGTCGGATCTCGCGCCAGGTCATCGCCAGCGCGTCCAGGATCAGCACCCGGCCGAGCAGCGGGTCGCCGACGCCGGTGATCAGCTTGATCGCCTCCCCTGCCATGACGGAGCCGATCTGGGCGCACAGGACCCCGAAGACGCCGCCTTCCGCGCAGGAGGGGACCGTCCCGGCCGGCGGGGCCTCCGGGTAGAGGTCACGGTACGTCGGGCCGTGGCCGTTCCAGAAGACGCTGACCTGGCCGTCGAAGCGAAGGATCGATCCCCAGATGTAGGGTTTGCCCAGGATGGCCGCGGCGTCGTTGACCAGGTAGCGGGTGGCGAAGTTGTCGGTCCCGTCCAGGATGAGGTCGTAGTCGGCGAAGATCCCCAGCGCGTTGCCGCTGTCCAGGTGCACCGGGTGCAGGACGACGTCGGTGAACGGGTTGATCTCGGCCATGCTCTCGCGGGCGGATTCGCCTTTGCCCTGGCCCAGGTTGGACATGCCGTGGATGACCTGGCGTTGCAGGTTGGAGACCTCCACGGTGTCGTCCTCGACGATGCCGATGGTCCCGACCCCGGCGGCGGCCAGGTACAGCAGTGCCGGCGACCCCAGTCCACCGGCGCCGATCACCAGGACGCGGGCGTTCTTCAACCGGCGCTGGCCGGCCATCCCCACCTCGGGGATGATGATGTGGCGCGAGTAGCGCTTCAGTTCGTCCGGACCGAGCTCCGGTCCCGGTTCGACGAGGGGGCCGGGACGTGCCGCTGTCGCATCCTGCATCCCCCCAGCTTAGCGCCGCTCCGATTACCCATGGGTAGACTGGGCAGCGTCCGACACGACGATGGTGTCCCGGCGGAGAGGCAGGCAGTGGAGCGCAGTTCAGAACATTCGCAGCGGACCCAGCGGATGCCCCGCGACCAACGACGGCGGCAGCTCCTGCAGGCGGCCCACCAGGTGTTCGTCGCCCATGGCTACCACGGGGCCGCGATGGACGAGATCGCCGACGTGGCCATGGTCAGCAAGCCCGTGCTGTACCAGCACTTCCCCGGCAAGCGCGAGCTGTACCTGGCCCTGCTGGACGAGCACCTCGATGAACTGACCACCCGGCTGCTGGAGGCCATCGCCTCCACCACCGACAACAAGCTGCGCGTCCAGGCGACGATCCGCGAGTTCTTCGGCTTCATCGCCAACGACAGCCAGGCACACCGGCTCGTCTTCGAATCGGATCTGATGAACGACGCCGCGGTCAGTTCGCGTCTCGAGGCCTTCAACGCGCGCTTCGCCAACGCCATCGCCAGCGTGATCTCCGAGGACACGGGCCTGAACCAGGCGCAGGCGGTGCTGCTGGGCCGCGCCATGTCCGGGATGGCCCAGGTGTCGGCCCGATACTGGCTCGAGCTCGAAGGAGAGGTGGACCTCGAGGAGGCCAGCGAGCTGGTCTCCCGTTTAGCTTGGCGCGGAATCGGCCGGTTCCCGAAGGAAACCTGACGTAGATTGAACTCTGACGCAGACCGGCGCCGCCGACCGGCGCCCACCGACTGAAAAAGGAGCCCCCATGGACGTGCGCATCGGAATCCAGAATGTTGCCCGCGAGGTTGTCATCGAATCCGCCGACACCGCGGAGCAGGTCACCCAGACCGTCCGGGACGCCATCAGCGGCTCCACCGACCTGGTCCTCACCGATTCCAAGGGCCGCCAGGTCATCATCCCCGCCGGCGTCATCGGCTACGTCGAGGTCGGCGCCGAGGAACAGCGCCGCGTGGGCTTCGCCGCCCAGGCCTAGGCACACCACGCAAACGGCCGGGACCGACGGGAGACCGTCGGTCCCGGCCGTTTCCGTCACCAGGTTCTCCGGCGTCCCGGCAGCATGACCCCCAGGTCTGCGGTGTGGCTCAGTCGCCGGGCATGTGCCCGACCTCGGTGCACAGGCAGACCCGGTTGCCCTCGGGATCGGCGAAGACCCGGAAGGACGGATGCCGGGCTCCGTCCCCCTCGCCGCCGACCGGACGCAGGCGTCCCCGCTCGTCGTCGAGGCTGCTCAGGGGCACGTGCCGGTCCAGGTGGAACCGGTTGTCCGAGGGCGTGTCGGTGACCTGGAACCAGATCGTCGGGTTCCTCCCCTCGGGGTCGACCACGTCACCATTATCGGCCAGCCGGTACCCGAGGGCCCGGGTCCAGAATTCGGCAATCCGAGACGGGTCGTCCGTATCCACCGCTAGCTCCACGGTGGTGTGCCGGTGCGGTTCGGCCCCGTCCCCCGGCCCGTGCGGCAGCGGCGGAGGCCGCCTCGGCGTAGGCCGTGTCCTTCGCGGTGACCTCCCCGCCGGCATCGTGCGAGGAGACAGTGAGGAACACGGTGTTGTACCGCCAGTCCAGGTCCGGGTGGTGGTTCTGCTCCTCGGCCAGTGCCCCGGCGTCGGCGATGAAGCTGACCGCCGCGGCCGAGGTGTCGAAGGCATAAGCGGTCACGAGCGCGCCCAGGCGGTAGCGCCAATCCGGCAGGGTGGCCAGGGCCTCGTTGACGGCGGTCCCGCCCAGGGCGCCTCCCGGCGCCGGGCCGGCCGGGGTGGTTGGATCGTTCACGGTGCTCCCCTTTCACTCCCTGGCCCATGTTTCTGCGCCGGCGTCAGGCAGTCAACCCCAGGGCGGACATGCGCCGCGAATGGTTTTCGACCAACTGGGCGAACAAGCGGGCCAGCCGGTCCCCTCCGTCCGGGTCGTCCTCGCCGGGTGCCGCGAACAACTGGTCCCACAGCAAGCCGCGTTCATTGATCCTGCGGGCCTGGGTCAGGGCCTCGCCCAGCAGCCGCCGGCCCCAGAGCGCCAGCCGCGAGGCGAGCCGCGGATCCACATCAAGGGCGGCCCGCAGGCGGTCGTGGAGCCATTTGTTCTGCTCGTCCAGGGCCTGCACGTCCTGCACCAGACGGCGCGCCTCGGGGGCCAGGCCACGGGCGACGGCGACATAGAAATCGCCCGAGACGGAATCGATCACATGGGCCTTCATGAGGGATTCGAACCAGTCCCCCGGGCGGGTCCGCTCGTGCAGGGCGTCGATGGAGGACATGAACGGCTCCATGGCGACTTCGGGGTCGACCCCGCGGCTGGCGATGGCCTGCACGACCCGCTCGTAGTGGCCGAATTCGTGCACCGCCAGACGGGCCAGGGCTTCGCGGTCGGCCAGCGTGGGCGAGAAGCGGGCATCCGAGGAGAGGCGTTCGAACGCCGTCAGTTCCCGGTAGGCCATCAGCCCGTAGAGGGCCAGTTCGGCACGGGCGCGGGTCGCTTCGTCGAGGATCGGCGGCGGCAGCTCGGTCATGCACCCCAGCGTACCCCCGCCGGCCGGCCTGTCCCGGGGCTCCTGTGCAAATCGCGGGATGTGGCTAGGCTGGCCCTTGTGGTGCGCAAACTCATCGATTTGAAGACCAGCGCCCGCCAGACGCGGCTGGCCGGGGCGCTGGACGACGTGGTGGCGGCCCTGGAACTGCCGACCGCCTACCCCGAAGCAGCCCTGGCCGAGGCCGCCGCTGCCGTCGAGGCGCTGGAGCTGCCGACGGTGGACCTGACCGACATCGAGTTCGCGACCATCGATCCGCCGACCTCGACCGACCTCGACCAGGCGGTGCACATCACCCGTGCCAAGGACGGCTACACCGTCCGGTATGCCATTGCCGATGTCCCGGCCTTCATCGAGCTGGGCGGGGCACTCGATGCCGAAACCCGGCGACGCGGCCAGACCCTCTACCTGCCGGGCCGCCGCATCCCGCTGCACCCGGAGCTCATCAGCGAGGACGCCGGATCGCTGCTGCCCGGGCGCCGGCGTGGCGCGTACGTCTGGACCTTCCACCTGGATTCCAGCGCCCAGGTGCAGCGCAGCGAGCTGGTGCGGGCCACCGTCACCAGCCGCCAGAAGCTCGATTACGCCGGCGTGCAGGCCGCCATCGATGCGGGAACCGCCCCGGAGTCCCTGGCGCTGCTGCGCGACGTGGGACTGAAGCGCATCGAGGCCGAACGCGAACGCGGCGGGGCCAGCCTGCGGATCCCCGAGCAGGAGGTCGAGGTGGATGACGCCGGCTTCTACCACCTCGAAGCGCGGGCCCCGTTGCCGGTGGAGGACTGGAACGCCCAGATCTCGCTGATGACCGGGATGGAGGCGGCCCGGATCATGCTCGAGGGACGGATCGGGATCCTGCGCACCATGCCCGCTCCCGACGAGCATGGTGCCGCGGCCTTCCGCCGGGAAGCCCGCTCACTGGGCGTTCCCTGGCAGGAGGGCGTCCCCTACGGCGAGTTCCTGCGCTCCCTCGACGTCCGGCAGCCGCGCCAACTGGCCATCATGCACGCCGCGACCTCGTTGTTCCGCGGCGCCGGGTACACCGCCTTCGACGGCGAGCTGCCCGCCGAGCGTCTCCAGGCCGCCATCGCCGCCCCCTACGCGCATACCACCGCACCCCTGCGCCGGCTGGTGGACCGGTTCGTCCTGGTGGTCTGCGAGCACATGGTGCGGGGGGAGGATGTCCCGGCCGGGATCCGTGCGGCGCTGCCGTTGCTGCCCGACGTGATGCAGGCGTCCAACCAGGTCGCCGGCAACGTGGAGCGGGCGGCCATCGACACGGTCGAGGCGGCGCTGTTGGCGGACCGGATCGGCGAACGGTTCGAGGCCGTCACGCTCAATGGGGCCACGCCGGAACAGATCGCGGCGGCACGGGAGAACGGCAACGTCCCCGGCGGGCGCCTGCAACTGCTCGATCCGGCCGTGACGGCACGCTACGAGGGGACCGCCGAAGCCGGCGAGCGCGTCGTGGCCGAACTGGTCGAAGCCGACATCGCCCGGCGCACGGTCCTGTTCCGGGTCGGCTGAACAGCACCCCTCCACCGGCCCGGGGACGGCCCGCGGACCGGCGGCAGGGCGCCGTCTGCGCCGTGGGGGCCTGGCCCGTCAGGCGAGCGGGAAGTCGGCGCGCCCGTCCGGCGTCGAGGAGGCCACGGCCATCGGCCGTTTGGGGATGCGGCCGCCCCGCCGGGCCAGCCGCCCGGCCCGGACGGCGTGGCGGAAGGCACCGGCCATCAGCACCGGATCCACGGCGCGGGTCACTGCGGTGGCCAGCAGCACGGCATCGCAGCCGAGTTCCATCGCCAGGGCGGCATCGGATGCCGTCCCGATCCCGGCGTCGAGCACCACCGGGACCTGCAGGCGTGCGGCGATGTATTCGATGTTGTGCGGGTTCAGGATGCCCTGCCCGGTGCCGATCGGGGCCCCCAGCGGCATGACGGCCGTGGCACCGAGGTCCTCGAGGCGCTGGGCCGCCACGGGGTCGTCATTGGTGTAGGCGAAGACCTTGAAGCCTTCGGCCACCAGCGTCTCGGTGGCGGACAGCAGTTCGGGGATGTCGGGCAGCAGCGATTCGTCGTCGGCGATGACCTCGAGCTTGACCCAGTCGCTCTCCACGGCTTCCCGTGCCATCCTGGCCGTCATCACCGCTTCGAGGGCCGTGTGGCAGCCGGCGGTGTTCGGCAGCAACCGGATTCCCAGCCGGCGGAGCAGGTCGAAGAGGGACTCGCCACCCGGGGCGACCGCGTACCGGCGCATGGCGACGGTGGTCAGTTCCGTTCCGGAGGCCCGCAGGGCCGCCTCGAGCACGTCCTGGCCCGGGGCGCCGCCCGTGCCGGTGATCAGGCGCGAGCCGAACCGGACGCCGTCGACGACCAGATCGTCCGCTCCCAAGCCATCCGCCCCCACCTCGACCGCCCCCTGGCCGCCGCTCCCCCGGGCGTCGGTTCCCGCGCGCTCAGCCACCCTGCACCGCCGACAGCAGCTCGACCCGGTCCCCCGGTTGTAGCCGGGTCCCCGCCCAGGAGGACCGGGGCACGACGTCGTCGTTCACGGCCACGGCCAGCCCGCAGGGAGTCCCAGCGGTGGTCCGTCCATCGGATCCGAGTTCCAGCCCGGTTTCGCGTTCGACGAGCTGCCGGACCGTGAGGTCGGCGGGTGGTTCGGGTGATCCGTTGAGGATGAGGGCGGGGCAGGTGGTCATGAGAACCTCCAGGGGTCGAAGGGGGCCAGGGCATCGTCGGCGAGCGCGGCCATGGCCGGTGGGTGGCGTGCCGGGGTGCCGCCGGGCGGAGCGTCCCGGTCCCCGACCAGCGAGCGCACGACGCCGGCCGCTGCGACGCTGAGCAGCACGCCGTGACGGTGGAATCCGGTCGCGGCGATCAGCCCCGGTCCGATGCGTCCGAGCAGGGGGAGGTTGTCCGGGGTGCCGGGCCGGGCCCGCGCCGTGGTTTCGGCCAGTTCGAAGTGCCCGAGCGCGGGCATGATCCGCAGGGCATCGCGCAGCAGCCGGTGCGTTCCCTCGACGCTGACCCCCGAGTGGCCGTCTTCGCGTTCGGTGGCCCCGAGCACGACCTCGCCATCGGCGCGGGGCAGCACGTAGACGGCACGGCCGGAGACCAGCGCCCGCACCGTCACCCCGGCCGGTCGTGGCGCCGCGGGCGTGGGCCGCAGCCGCAGCACGTCCCCGTGGACCGGCCGCACAGCCAGGCGCAGGCCCCCGGGAAGGCCCGGCAAGGCGACGCCGGTACCGGTGCCGGCTCCGGGCAGGCCGGTCCCCGTGGCCAGGACGACCTCATCGGCCGTGACTGTCTCTTTCTGGCCGGGCCCTTGCCCGCGGTCCGGCCCTTGCCCCCGCCCCGATCCGGGGCCGCCACACTGCACGGCCTGGACGGGTCCGGCTGGCACGACGGCGGTGGCCGCCTCCCGGACCCAGCTGACCCGGGGTTCGGCTGCCAGGGCCGCCTGCAGCGCGGCAGCGGTGCGCCGCGGATCGGCTTGGCCGTCGCCGGGAGCGGAAAAGGCCCCCGCGATCCGCGGTGCCAGCAGCGGCTCCAGGTGCCGTGCCGCCGTCGTGCCGAGTTCGCGGATCTCCAAGGCGGCGGCCCGTTGGGCCGCGGCCAGCCCGGCGAGCGTTTCGCGGTCGGCGCCGTCGGCGGCGACCACGAGGGTACCCCCGGCGCGGTACCCGGTTGGCAGGCCCGTCGCTTCTTCCAGGGCGCGGGCCCAGTGCGGCCAGGCAGCTGCCGCCGGTACCGAG